>DATGSS010000088.1:0-6929 GCA_035302345.1 Paenalcaligenes sp. | reverse complement strand
GCGTTCCCCGTGCGTAGTTTTGTCAAGCATTTCCGCGACGAGTTCGCACACCACATCGAGCACAAGCAGTGTGTGGTGCCCCAATATTTGTAGGCTCAGGACGATTACATGGTAGAACTCACCATTGACGGCATCAAAGTGGAAGCACCCGAGGGCAGCATGGTCATCCAGGCTGCCCAAGACGTGGGTGTTTATGTGCCGCACTTTTGTTATCACAAGAAACTCAGTATTGCTGCCAACTGTCGCATGTGTTTGGTCGAGGTAGAAAAGGCTCCCAAGCCGTTACCTGCCTGTGCCACACCTGTGACCAATGGCATGGTCGTCTATACGCGCTCTGAAAAAGCGGTTGCTGCGCAGAAAGACGTGATGGAGTTTCTACTCATTAACCACCCACTGGATTGCCCCGTTTGTGACCAGGGGGGGGAGTGTCAGTTACAGGATTTGGCCGTGGGATACGGGGCGTCTGAGTCCCGTTACAAAGAGGCCAAGCGCGTAGTCCATGCTAAATCCATGGGTTCGCTGATTTCCACCGAGGCCATGCAGCGTTGTATTCACTGTACGCGTTGTATTCGCGTAGGCGAGGAAATCGGCGGCATCCAAGAGGTTGGGATGGTGCAGCGTGGCGAGCACTCTGAGATCACCACTTTTGTGGGGCGTGCAGTCGAATCCGAATTGTCGGGCAATATGATTGATGTATGCCCTGTAGGTGCGCTGCTATCCAAGCCCTTCCAGATGAAGGCCCGCACGTGGGAGCTCAGTCGTCGCTTTAGCATTAGCCCGCATGATAGCTTGGGCGCCAATTTAGTCGTGCAGGCGTTCCGCGATCAGGTGTTGCGCATCGTGCCTTTTGAAAACGAAGAGGTCAACGAGTGCTGGATCAGCGATCGCGATCGCTTCTCTTACGAGGGGTTATATAGTGATGACCGCCTCGAGCAGCCGATGATTCGCGAAAACGATGGCAGCTGGCGCGAGGCCTCTTGGAATGAGGCTTTGCAACACGTCGTCAATGCGGTGAATGCAGTCCGCGAGAAATTTGGTCCCAAGCAGTTAGGTGCAGTTGCTGCTCCTTATAGCACGCTCGAAGAGCTTTCTTTGCTGGCTCGGTTGACCCGTTCTTTGGGTTCTGAAAACGTGGATTTCCGTTTGCGTCAGTCTGATCCTCGTTTAGATCAGGTGCTGACTGGTATTCCCTGGTTGGGGATGCCCATCGCCGAGCTCAACAATTTAGACCGTGTATTGGTTGTGGGTTCTTTCCTACGCAAAGACCATCCCTTGATGGCACAGCGTTTGCGCCAAGCCGTCAAAAAAGGTACTCAGGTCAGCTTTATTGATTCAGCTGCCGATGATCCGCTTTTCCAGCAGGTGCATACACGTATGACAGTAGCGCCTAGCCAAATTGCCAATGCATTAGCACAGGTAGTTGTGGCCTTGGCACGTAAAAATGGTCATGACGTGCCGATGGCCTTTAGTGATGTCACCCCCGATGAGCGGGCCGTAAAGATCGCAGACAGTTTAGCCTCGGGCGAGCAAACCGCCATTCTCATCGGTAATATGGCGTTGTCATCTGATCAAGCCAGCGTGATTTTATCTAATGCACAAACTGCCGCTGACTTGGCACAAGCCAATCTGGGCTTTTTAACCCCAGGTGCAAATACCGTCGGTGGTTATATTGCCAAGGCAACCCCCAGTCAGGGTGGCAAGACCGTTGAGCAAATGTTTGCAGATCCGCTGCAAGCTTATTTTGTTCTGCATGTCGAGCCCCAATTAGATACCGATGCAGGTGCACGCAGTGTCGAGGTTCTAAAAAATGCGGCCCTGTCCGTAGCCATGACTAGTTATTTCTCGGCAGCGGCCGAGTGGGCTGATGTCATGCTGCCGGTGGCGCCCTTTACCGAGACTTCGGGTACCTTTATCAACGCCGAAGGGCGAGTACAAAGTTTCCGTGGGGTAGCGGCTCCGGTGGGTGATTCGCGTCCTGCCTGGAAGGTTCTGCGCGTATTGGGCAATTTATTCGAATGCGAGGGTTTTGACGAGGAAAGTTCCGAGGCAGTGCGCGATGCAGTGATTGGTGGTGGGGTCAATGCCCAGCTGTCTAACCGTATCCAGGCGCAACCTGCTTTGGTCGAGCCTCAAGATGGTTTAGAGCGCGTGACCGAGGTCCCTATCTATCGTAGCGATGCGTTAGCACGCCGTTCGCAGCCATTGCAGGCGACTCCTAGCAGTGCAGCGCCGACCGCTCGTATCCACAAGGAAACGCTCGATGAGCTGAGCTTGGTCGAAGGGGATATCGTGCGGGTGCGTTCCGCACAGGGCGAAGCACAGTTACGTGTGGAATGCGATAATAGCGTTGCATTGGGCTGTGTGCGTGTCGCCACCGCATTTGATGCGACCGCAGCTTTGGGTAGTGCTTTCGGCAAACTGACTGTGGAGCGTGTGTAAAATGGACTTGCTAGCTGCAATTCATGGTTTTGGCGAGGGTTTGCTTGGTCCGACTATTTGGTATGTGATCTGGACCGTCATTAAAATCCTCTGTATCGCCTTGCCGGTGATTATTTTGGTCGCGTACCTGACGTACTGGGAGCGCAAAATGATCGCCTTTATGCACGTACGGCGGGGGCCTAACCGGGTGGGTTTCAGGGGGTTATTACAGCCCTTTGCTGATGTACTCAAACTACTCACCAAGGAAATCATCATCCCCAGCAAAGCCAATCGGGTGCTTTTCGTATTGGCACCGATTGTGACTCTGATGCCCGCTTTGGCGGCATGGGCGGTGATCCCTTTTGGGCCCGAGCTCGTATTGGCTGATGTTAATGCGGGGCTACTGTATATTTTGGCCATCACCTCTTTGGGGGTGTATGGGGTGGTCGTGGCCGGTTGGGCTTCGAACTCGAAATACGCACTGCTAGGGGGGTTACGTGCCGCTGCGCAGGTGCTGTCTTATGAGTTGGCCATCGGTTTTGTCTTGGTCACTGTGTTGCTGGTTTCCGGCACGCTAAATATGACCGGCATTGTGATGGGTCAGACCAAAGGGATGTTCGCCAGCCAGGGCATCAACATTTTGTCCTGGAATTGGCTGCCCTTATTACCCTTGTTTGTGATTTACGTGATCTCGGCGGTGGCTGAAACCAGCCGTCACCCATTTGACGTGGTCGAGGGCGAGAGCGAAATTGTGGCCGGGCCAATGGTTGAATACTCGGGGATGGGTTTTGCCCTGTTTTTCCTGGGTGAGTACGCCAACATGATTTTCTTGTCTGCATTGGCGTCCATTATGTTTTTGGGTGGCTGGATGCCGCCTTTCGAATTCGCACCATTTACATGGGTGCCCGGCTGGTTATGGCTGGGGTTAAAGACCTTTGTCGTGGTATCAATGTTCATCTGGTTCCGTGCGACATTCCCGCGTTATCGTTATGACCAAATTATGCGTCTGGGGTGGAAGGTTTTCATTCCACTGACCGGCGTTTGGCTAGTGATAGTGGCGATTTGGATGCAAACGCCCTGGAACATTTGGCAATAGAGCACGGGGGCAAATATGGAAGCAATTAAAGATTTTTTCGGCAGTCTCCTGCTGTCAGAGATGTTTAAAGGCATGCGCCTGACAGGTCGTTATTTTTTCCGCAGAAAAGTCACGTTGTACTACCCTGTGGAAAAGACACCTGCTTCGCCACGGTTCCGTGGTTTACACGCTTTGCGTCGCTACCCCAACGGGGAAGAGCGCTGCATCGCCTGTAAACTTTGCGAGGCTGTTTGTCCGGCCTTGGCCATCACCATCGAATCGCACGAGCGCGAAGACGGCACTCGCCGCACCAAGCGCTACGATATCGATTTGGCAAAATGTATCTTTTGTGGCTTTTGCGAAGAGAGCTGTCCTGTAGATTCCATCGTGGAAACACATATTCATGAATACCACGGGGAAAAGCGCGGGGATCTCTATTACACCAAAGATATGTTGCTTGCTATTGGCGATCGTTACGAAGAAGAAATTGCCGAGCGTCGCGCTATCGATGCTCCGTATCGTTAAAGCAGGGACCCAGTCATGACTTTTGCAACAGTTCTGTTTTATGTGTTGGCAGTAGTGCTGGTGGGGGCCGCCTTTAGGGTGGTCACTGCCTCGAGCCCGGTAGTGGCTGTACTGCATTTGATTCTCGCCTTTTTTACCGCGGCAATGATGTGGATGAGCATGGGGGCCGAGTTCCTTTCACTACTACTGATAGTGGTGTATGTAGGGGCCGTCATGGTGATGTTTATTTTTGTCATCATGCTGCTCAACCTGCGTCAGGCCAAGGCAGCACGTGTGCAGTTACGGGCTTATATGCCACTGGCAATTATCATTGGCGCCATTATGGTGATCGAGATGGCTTTTGTACTGATCCGCTCTTTTATGGATGCAGGGCCACAGGCAGTCGATGAAAGTAATAACGTACGGGCGATTGGTGAAATGATGTTTACCGAATACGCCTTTGCCGTCGAGGTGGGCGGCGTCGTGCTGTTAGTGGGCATGGTATCGGCCATTGCATTGACGCTACGTCGTCGCAGTGATGTGATTCATACGGAAGTGAGTAAACAGGTACGGGTGCGTGGCAGCGATCGTTTGCGTATTGTTTCCATGCAATCCGAGCCCCGCGTCGAGCAAACACAAGCCCCGGATCAAAAAGAACCATCCTCTGGCAAGACCTCGGGAGAAGAATCATGATAACACTCAGTTTGCCGCATTATTTGGTGCTAGGCGCCATACTATTTACGATTGGCCTATTTGGGTTTTTCTTTAATCGGCGCAATCTCATCATCTTGTTGATGTCGGTCGAGCTGATTTTGCTTTCAGCGAATTTCAATTTCATTGCATTTTCGACTTGGTTCGGGGACACCGCAGGACAAGTTTTTGTATTCTTTGTGTTGACGGTGGCAGCTGCCGAGGCGGCGATAGGGCTTGCCATTTTGGTGCTGTTGTTCCGCAATATGAATACAATTAACGTCGAAAAACTTGACCAGCTCAAGGGTTGATGGGATAGCACACTATGGATACACCTAGCTTATTTCTCATTATTGCGTTTGCCCCCCTCGTCACGGCATTGCTAGCAGGCTTGTTCGGGACGGGCTTTTTAGGCAATTTTATCTGTAAAAAAGCCGCCCATAGCTTGACCATTTTAGGGGTACTGATCTCCTTTGTGGGTTCAGTCATGGTGCTGCTGCAGACTGTAGATGGCATGACTTATGATGGTGCCGTTTATACTTGGTCTGTCATCGGCGGGGTGCAATGGCAAATCGGGTTCCTGATTGATAATCTGACCTCTATTATGATGGTCGTGGTGACATCTGTTTCATTGATGGTCCATATCTACACCATGGGCTATATGGCTGATGACCCAGGTTATCAACGTTTCTTTTCATATATTTCCCTGTTTACCTTCTCGATGCTGATGCTCGTCATGTCGAATAACATGTTGCAGCTGTTCTTCGGGTGGGAGGCAGTCGGGCTGGTGTCATACCTATTGATTGGTTTCTGGTATGAGCGCGAGTCAGCCATCTTTGCCAATATGAAGGCCTTCCTCATGAACCGTGTGGGGGACTTTGGTTTTGTGTTGGGGATCGGTTTGATTTATGCCTACACCGGCAGCATGAACTACCGTGACATCTTTAGTCAGGTCGATCTGCTGGCGCAGATGCAGTTCCCAGGGACGACTTGGCAGCTGCTGACAGTAGCCTGTATCGCTTTGTTTGTAGGTGCCATGGGTAAGTCAGCTCAGGTACCCCTGCACTCATGGCTGCCTGATTCGATGGAGGGTCCAACCCCCATTTCCGCGTTGATTCACGCGGCTACTATGGTGACTGCCGGGATCTTTATGGTGGCGCGTTTCTCACCCTTGTACGAGCAATCCACAACAGCCTTGTCGCTGGTGATTGTTGTCGGGGCTATTGGTGCGTTGTTCCTGGGGATTCTGGGGATCATTCAAAACGACATCAAACGTGTGGTCGCCTACTCAACACTGTCTCAGTTGGGTTATATGACAGTGGCTTTAGGGGTGTCGGCTTATTCAGTGGCGATTTTCCACCTGATGACACACGCGTTTTATAAAGCGTTGTTGTTCTTGGGGGCAGGCTCGGTCATCGTGAGCATGCACCACAACCAAGACATCCGCGCAATGGGTGGGCTACGTAAGTACATGCCCATCACTTGGATCACTTTCCTGTTAGGAACCTTTGCGCTAGTAGGGGTGCCGTTCTTTTCGGGGTATTACTCTAAAGAACATATCATCCAGGCGGCGCATCTGGCTTCCGAGGACGGGATGTGGGGCGGCACTTTCGCCTATTACTTGATTCACATCGGGGTCTTTGTATCCTCGCTGTATTCGTTCCGTCTGTACTTTATTGTTTTCCATGGCAAGGAAAACTTCCGCAATCCACCTGCCGAGGCATTACAAGATGCCGAGGATGGCCAAGATCACCGTGTCCAAGGTGATCCCAAAGAGTCACCCTGGACAATCGTCTTGCCGTTGGCCTTGCTGGCCATCCCCTCGGTATTTGCCGGTATCTGGTTTACTAACCCGATTCTGTTTGGTGGGTTTTTTGACGGCTCCATATTCGTTTCGTCTGAGCACACAGTCATGGCCCAGCTGACTGCCAGTTGGCAGGGGTGGGTTGAGTATGCCTTGCATGGCTTTGTGACTTGGCCGTTCTGGATGGTGGTGGCCGGTGCTGTGGTGGCTTGGTACTTTTATTTGGTCAATCCAGCTGTACCGGCTGCAATTCGCCGCCACTTCTCGGGGGTCTATCGCCTTCTTGAAAATAAATACTACGTTGACTGGTTTTATGAGCAGGTGTTGGCACGTGGCGCCCGCTGTTTAGGGTTTGGTCTGTGGAAAGGTGGCGATGCCAGCTTTATTGACGGGCTGATCGTAAACGGTAGTGCACGTGTAGTGGGCTGGTTTGGAGCG
>DATGSS010000087.1:0-55985 GCA_035302345.1 Paenalcaligenes sp. | reverse complement strand
GATTTTGGAGGGTTTATTCATGTTTCTCCTCGTTGAGCTGATGCTGTTAAGTGACCGCAGCGAACCCCCGCCGCATATAAAAATAACGGAACCAGTATAGCAACGCTATTGAACGGGTCAAAGAATTGCGCTGGGTTTCTTCTGTGTTAGCTGAAATGTTAAGACATTTCGTCGAGATTAGCTAAGCTCAAAGCCAATAACTGGGCGATAACTTGGTAGAAAACCGCGGAAACAGCCTTAAATGTTGGGTTTAGGCAACAACTGTGGGGTGGTGCGGGATTTTTCCCTCGGATGAACAGAGCCCACCACTTTTTCCGAGGATAATAAAAGAGTAAGGCGCATTTCGCATTAGAAATACGTCTTTTTACTTAAAGTGATAGAATTTCCTTGTTATGGCATTCTAGGCCATACAAGACAAATTAAAGGGCCTTGATGCCAGCCGGGACCGATTGTCAGCTGATATCTACGGCCTACGCTCTTATTTTTCTAACTTCTAAACGTCTAAAGATTATCTATGGATTCCTTTGCAAAGGAGACTCTTCCGATTTCCTTGGAAGAGGAGATGCGCCGCAGCTACCTTGATTATGCAATGAGCGTGATCGTTGGCCGAGCTTTGCCCGATGTACGCGATGGTCTTAAGCCCGTCCATCGGCGAGTGCTATATGCGATGCATGAGCTTAACAACGACTGGAACCGCCCCTACAAGAAATCTGCTCGTATCGTTGGGGATGTCATCGGTAAATACCACCCCCACGGTGACGCAGCTGTCTATGACACCATTGTGCGTTTAGCGCAGGATTTCTCTATGCGCTATATGTTGGTCGATGGACAAGGTAACTTTGGTTCCATTGATGGTGATAGCGCAGCGGCGATGCGTTATACCGAAATCCGATTAGCCAAAATTGCACACGAGCTGCTCGCTGATATCGATCAAGAGACAGTCGACTTCACGCCAAACTATGATGGCAGTGAACTTGAGCCCAGCATTTTGCCTACGCGGTTACCCAATCTATTAGTAAATGGTAGCTCAGGGATTGCTGTGGGGATGGCGACCAACATACCTCCTCATAACTTGGGCGAGGTGGTTGATGGCTGTTTGTATTGTCTCGAGAATCCCGATTGCACAGTAGACGATCTTTTCGAATATATTCCTGCTCCTGATTTTCCAACTGGGGGCACCATTTACGGAATGTCAGGTGTTCGCGAAGGTTATCGCACAGGGCGTGGCCGCGTAATTATGCGTGCGAATGCTCATTTCGAAGACATGGATAACGGACGCGAGGCCATTGTTGTAGACGCATTGCCCTATCAGGTAAACAAAAAATCCCTGCAAGAGCGTATTGCCGAGCTGGTCCAAGAAAAGAAAATCGAGGGCATTGCAGATATCCGCGATGAATCCGATAAGGACGGGATGCGTTTAGTTATCGAGTTACGCCGCGGCGAGGTCCCCGAGGTCGTACTCAACAACCTTTACAAAAACACTCAACTACAAGAAACGTTTGGGATGAACCTGGTGGCCTTGGTTGATGGCCAGCCCAAGCTCCTCAACCTCAAGCAGCTGGTCGAGTATTTCTTGTTCCATCGCCGCGAGGTCGTCACCCGCCGCACTGTTTTCCAGTTGCGTCGTGCACGTGATCGTGGGCATGTACTCGAAGGGTTGGCTGTTGCACTGGCCAATATTGATGAGTTTATTCGTATCATTCGTGCCGCACCCACCCCTCCAGAGGCTCGCGAAGAGCTTATGGCTCGTAGTTGGGATGCGAGTTTAGTGCGCACCATGATTCAGCGCGCCGATGATGGCCAAGTCCCCGGGGGTCATTTGGCTTACCGTCCCGAGGACCTCGAAGAGCACTATGGCATTCAGGATGACGGCACTTATCGTTTGAGTCAGACCCAAGCGCAAGAAATTCTCAATATGCGTTTGCAGCGCCTGACTGGGCTAGAGCAGGATAAAATTGTTAACGAATACCGTGATGTGATGGAGCATATTGCGGATTTACTCGATATTTTATCCCGCCCAGAGCGAGTGACGGAAATTATTGCTACCGAGTTACAAGCGATAAAAGACGAATATACCCTTAAGAGCAAAGATACTCGCCGCTCTTTCATTGAGCATAATGCGACTGAACTAGACACAGAAGATCTGATCACCCCAATGGATATGGTGGTGACGCTTTCGCATGCGGGCTATATCAAGAGTCAGCCATTATCTGAATACCGCGCACAACGTCGCGGTGGGCGTGGCAAGGTGGCAACGACGACCCGTGATGACGATTGGGTTGATCAGCTCTTTATCGCGAATACTCACGATTATCTGTTGTGCTTTTCAGATCATGGGCGCGTGTACTGGCTCAAGGTCTGGGAGGTTCCCCAAGGATCGCGCAACTCGCGTGGACGTCCAATCGTTAATATGTTCCCCCTCGAGCCCGAGGAAAAGATCACGGCCGTACTGTCTGTCAAAGAATTTACAGATGACCAATTTGTTTTCATGGCGACCACTCAGGGTACCGTCAAGAAAACCGCACTGTCGGCATTTGCAAATCCACGCCGTGCGGGCATTATTGCCGTCGGACTGCTCGAGGATGATTATCTGATTGGTGTTCAGCTGACCTCAGGCAATGACGATGTATTGCTGTTTTCTGACGATGGCAAAGCAGCTCGCTTTAACGAACAAGATGTTCGCCCGATGGGACGAACTGCGCGCGGTGTCCGTGGGATGAGCTTGGAAGAGGGCCGGCAAGTGATTGGCATGGTGGTTGCTCAGGATGATTCTTATAGTGTGCTGACAGCCACAGAAAATGGCTACGGCAAGCGCACTTCCCTGGCCGAGTACCCACGCTATAACCGTGGCACCAAAGGTGTAATCGCTATTCAGTGCTCCGAACGCAATGGTCCGCTGGTAGGGGCGGTGCTGGTGGATGATTCAGATGAAATTATGCTGATCACCAACATGGGCGTATTGGTACGTACCCGAGTCGAAGAAATCCGTGCGATGGGTCGGGCTACCCAAGGCGTGACTTTGATTAATGTCGACGAAGGGGGGCGTTTGTCTGGTGTCTATCGTGTGTTAGAACAAGACGTTGAAGACGCCGTAGACGCTGATGAGGATGACAGCGCTGACGATAGCGTTGATGCAGATACCCCTACTGAGTCCTCATCACCCGATGAAGCCCCGAGTCAGGATGATGATTCGGACGAATAACAAATTAAATTATTAATTATCAAGAACTATTATGCGACCTTGGAATTTTTCAGCGGGTCCCGCGGTGTTGCCTTTTGAAGTATTGCAACAAGTCTCTGCCGAGCTAACTGACTGGCACGGCAGTGGCATGTCTGTGATGGAAATGAGTCATCGGGGGCCCCAATTCAAGCAGATTATTACAGAGGCCGAACAGGATTTGCGCCAATTGTTGGCCGTCCCGGATGATTTTGCAGTGCTTTTTACCCAAGGTGGCGCACAGGCTCAGAATGCTTTGGTCCCTCTTAACCTCTTGGGGCGTAGCGCAGATAAAACGGCTGATTACATTGTGTCAGGTCGTTGGTCTCAGAAATCCTTCGAAGAGGCACAGCGTATCGGTCCAGTTCGCTTGGCTGCTAGCTCAAACCAAGCACGTGAAATCGATGGCAAAGAGTATGCTCCTTATACTTGGTTTCCCGAGCCCAGTGGCTGGGATATCAATGAGCAGGCGGCTTATGTCCATGCCTGTAGTAATGAAACCGTGGGTGGGGTTGAGTTCGCCGATTGGCCCGAGCTAGATATCCCGCTGATAATGGATGCTTCTTCGGATATTTTGTCACAGCCCATTGATTTTGACCGGGTGTCTGCCGTATATGCAGGTGCACAAAAAAACATCGGCCCTGCGGGTCTCACACTGATCATTGTGCGCAAGGATATTCTGGGTCATGCCCTTCCACAATGCCCATCAGCACTGAATTACGCCTTACTTGAACAACAAGGTTCAATGGTAAATACCCCTCCGACTTTTGCTATTTATGTAGCAGGGTTGGTCTTTAAATGGTTGCAGCAGCAAGGCGGGGTGGCCGAGATCGAGCGTCGTAATAAAGAAAAAGCACGGATTCTGTACGAGGCGATTGATAAATCTGATTTTTACAGCAATACCGTAGAGCCCAGCGTGCGTTCACGTATGAATATTCCTTTTCAGTTGCATGATGCACAGCTCGATGGGCTGTTTCTTGAAAAGGCTGCCGAGGCAGGCTTATTGCAATTAAAAGGGCATAAGTCTGTCGGTGGAATGCGCGCATCTATTTATAATGCAATGCCATTAAAAGGGGTTCAGGCGCTCGTACAATTCATGCAAGATTTTGAAAAAGAACATGGCTAAAACTCTTCCAGAACGTCTTCAGCCCTGGCGCGAGAAAATTGATGCGATTGATAAGCAGATTCTCGAGTTGCTCAATGAACGTGCCCAAGCCGCTCTCGAAATAGGGCGACTCAAGCAAGGAGTCTCTCAAGATGAACCCATACTGCGCCCTGAGCGCGAGGCACAGGTGATAGCGCGACTCATCGAGCTTAACCAGGGACCCGTTCAAGACGGTTCAGTCTCTTCTATTTGGGGCGAGGTTATCTCAGCGTGTCGGGGTTTAGAATCAGTTCCTCGGGTGGCTTATATTGGACCCAAGGGGACTTTTTCTGAGCAGGCTGCATTAGAGCATTTTGGCCATTATCTAGAAAAGCGCAGCTGCCCATCCTTTGACGAGGTTTTTCGCCTGGTTGAGGCCGGGCAGGCTGATTATGGCATTGTGCCGGTAGAGAACTCTACCGAGGGTGCTGTTAATCGTACGCTCGATTTATTGCTGCATACTTCATTAAAGGTCATCGGCGAGCGCTCGATCCATATCCAACATAATTTGTTGAACAAAAGCGGCCGAGCAGATGACATACAGCGTATTATGGCGCATCCTCAAGCCCTGGCGCAGTGCCAACAGTGGCTGAGCAGAAACTTTCCCAATATTCCTCGGGCTGCAGCGGCCAGTAACGCCGAGGCAGCACGCTTAGCCGCCGAAGAGCCTGGTGTCGCTGCCATCGCTGGAATTCAGGCTGCAGAGGGTTGGGGTTTGCAGGTAGTAGAACAAGGCATCCAGGATGACCCGCAAAATCGTACACGTTTTTTGGCTTTGGGTCCTGTGGCTAACGCGCCTTCGGGGGATGATAAAAGCAGCCTGATTTTAGCTGTTCCCAACCGTGCTGGTGCGGTGTATGAAATGCTCTCACCGTTGGCCAAGCACGGTGTATCCATGACCCGATTCGAATCACGTCCTGCCCGCACAGGTGATTGGGAATATTACTTTTATGTAGATGTGCTTGGCCACTACCAGGATGAGGCAGTCCAAGCTGCCTGCGCAGAGCTCAAGAAAGACGTAGCGTTTTTCAAGCTTTTGGGTTCTTATCCTCGCCAGCAGTCTTGATTTAAAGCATGAAGCCATCATCATCGTTCAGTATCTCTACGCTTGCGCTTATTGGGCCAGGTTTGATAGGTGGCTCATTAGCAGCTGCCCTCAAAGCGGCTGGCGTTGTGCAGTGCGTAGTGGGTGTTGGGCGCGACGCTAATTCTTTACGCAAAGCCCAAGATCTGGGACTCATTGATACCCAAGCTAGTGTGGCCGACGCAGCAGCCAAAGCAGATGTCATCGTATTAGCAACCCCTGTGCGTGCTAGCGCGGCTTTGTTCAGGGAAATATATCCTCATCTGAAACCAACGACGGTGATTACCGATGTAGGCAGTACTAAGGCTGATGTTGTGAGTTTGGCTCAGGAGTTATTAAAAGAGCATTATCCGCGTTTTGTGCCCGGGCACCCTATTGCGGGTGCTGAAAAAACAGGGCCTGAAGCTGCACGTGATGATTTATATCAAGACCGTAATATTGTTCTAACGCCTACACCAGAGACCGACCCTATTGCCCAGCAGTTAATCACACAGATGTGGTTGCATTGTGGTGCACGGGTATTGTTGATGGAGCCAGCCGAACACGATGAGGTCTTGGCTTCAGTCAGTCATGTGCCGCATTTTTTATCAGCGGTATTTATGTGGCAGGTGGCCAGTGCCGAAAATGCTGATTTGCGCTTGAACCTCGCGGGGAGCGGTTTTCGAGACTTTACTCGGATTGCAGCGGGTTCGTCAGAAGTTTGGCGCGACATATTTTTAAGCAATAAACAAGCCGTGCTAAATGAATTACGCGAGGTACGTGAGGCTTTTGCACAAGCAGAACAAGCACTCTTAGAGGGTGACGAGGAATCTTTATACGATTTCCTGGAAAGAGCAGCCTTGGCGCGACGCTTGTGGGCCAGCCGGAGTGGTTATCATGAATAAAATACAATCTTATCAGTTGCCTCGGGCCAAAACCGCCCAGGGCCGTATGCAGTTGCCTGGTTCAAAGAGTGTTTCTAATCGAGCGTTACTTTTGGCCGCCATGGCCGAGGGGCGCACAAAGCTGCGGGGGGTGCTTGAATCCGATGACACTGAGGTGATGTTGGATTCATTACAACGTTTAGGGGTCGAGGCGCAACGGATAGAGCCTACTACCTATGAAATCACTGGTGGCTGGGGGAAATTAAACCCGCAGGCCGAATTGTATTTACGCAATGCGGGTACAGCGATGCGTTCGTTAACTGCAGCGTTGGCGTGGGCAGGCGGAGATTATCGACTCTCAGGGATAGAGCGAATGCATGAGCGCCCGATTGGCGATCTGGTCAGTGCGCTACAGGCCGGAGGTGCACAAATCAATTATTTAGGTGCTGAGGGTTATCCACCTTTGCATATTACCGCCGCCAGCATAAACGCTGACCATGTATTTCAGGTCAAGGGCAATGTCTCGAGTCAGTTTCTAACTGCATTATTAATGTCGGCACCTATTATCAGCCAAGAGACCAGACGTCCTGTGCAGATCGAGGTGTCGGGACGCTTGATTTCCCAGCCTTATATTGCAATCACATTGGCCATGATGGCTGATTTTGGTGTTGAGGTAGAGCACGAGGATTGGCAGCGGTTTATCGTGCCAGCCCAAGCCCGCTATCGCTCGCCAGGAGATTACCACGTCGAGGGTGATGCTTCTTCGGCGTCTTATTTTCTTGCTTTAGGTGCGATTGGTGGTGGCCCGATACACATTGATGGGGTAGGCAGTAGCTCGGTCCAAGGTGACGTGCAGTTCGCCCAGGTGGTCGAGTCTATGGGTGCGCAGGTACAGTTTCAACCCCAAGGCATGATAGTCCAAGGAATCGAGGTTGCTCAGGGTCAACGATTGCGTGCTTTTGACCTGAGCTTTGATTTGATACCCGATGCTGCTATGACGGCAGCTGCGCTGGCGATGTACGCTGATGGCCCTTGTTTGTTACGCGATATAGGCAGTTGGCGGGTCAAGGAAACTGACCGCATCCATGCTATGGAAACCGAGTTGCAGCGCTTGGGGGGGCGTGTAGAGTCAGGGCCAGATTGGTTGCGGATCTATCCCATCGCACAAGAACAATGGCAGGATGCCGAGATATTTACCTACGATGACCACCGGATAGCGATGTGCTTCTCGTTGGCAGCGTTCGCTCCTGCACAGGTCACTATTTTAGATCCTAATTGCGTGAGCAAGACTTTCCCACATTATTTTTCTGTATTTGAACAGCTGGTGCGCACATGAGTACTGTTCCCGTGATAACTATTGATGGGCCTACAGCGTCAGGTAAAGGAACTGTAGCGCAAAGAGTGGCAGAACATTTGGATTGGCACGTGCTCGATAGCGGCGCTTTATACCGGCTAACCGCGTTGGCAGCTCAGCAGCAGGCAGTTGATTTAGATAACCCCAAAGCCGTAGCCAACGTGGCCAGTGCATTGGATGTGCGTTTTGATGCCCAAGGTGTCTGGCTATCAGGTCACGAGGTTGAAAATCAACTACGCCGCGAAGAAGTAGGTCTGAATGCATCACGTGTAGCCGCCTATCCACTCGTGCGTGATGCGCTTTTACAACGGCAGCGCGATTTTTGTCAGCCGCCCGGTTTAGTGGCCGATGGACGCGACATGGGCACAGTGGTTTTTCCAAACGCGGCCCTCAAAATTTTTCTGGTTGCCAATGTGCAGGAGCGCGCTCGCAGGCGGCATAAGCAGTTGATAGATAAAGGGGTTGTTGTTAAAATGGAGTCGGTAATAGAGGACCTGAAAGCACGCGACGACCGCGATCAAAATCGTACGATTGCACCATTGCAGCCGGCCACAGATGCGCGCATCATCGATTCCTCATACTTAAGTATTGACGAAACGGTTGCACAGGTGCTTGCATGCTGGTCTAATATCAAAACCTAAATTTCACGTATGGACAGGTTTATA
The DNA here is from genome assembly GCA_035302345.1 of Paenalcaligenes sp. Classification (GTDB taxonomy): domain Bacteria; phylum Pseudomonadota; class Gammaproteobacteria; order Burkholderiales; family Burkholderiaceae_B; genus Paenalcaligenes. Next base: position 47,658 of record DATGSS010000087.1, on the reverse strand, counting down.
GCCAATCAGCGTGTATAGGCTGTATAGGTAAACCCCACGTGTTTTAGGTATTGGTTTTAGGGGTCAATTGAATAGTGCGTCCAACATATCACATGTTTTGGTGTGCTATTTGATTGGTTATTTTTTCACTCCACCGATTTTCGGTGTGTCATTTAACGAGCCATTAAGGCTGATGGAATTTATTTAATGTCCTCCATCTCTTCCAGTTCTGAAATTTCTACTAACGATGTGTTGGGCGGCGAGAGCTTCGCCGACTTGTTCGAGGAAAGCGTACAGGATCAGGATCTCAAAGTAGGCGAGGTAATCTCTGCCGAGGTTCTGCGCATTGACCATAACTACGTACTCGTCAATGCAGGTCTCAAATCCGAGGCCCTCATTCCTATCGAAGAGTTCCACAATGACCAAGGCGAACTCGAGGTCGAGCCCGGTGATTTTGTATCCGTAGCAATTGATGCTTTTGAAAACGGATATGGCGATACCATTCTGTCCCGCGACCGTGCAAAGCGTTTATCCGCTTGGTTAGCGCTCGAACAGGCGCTAGAGTCCGGCGAGCACGTAACAGGTACCATCGTAGGTCGTGTCAAGGGTGGTATGACTGTCATGACCAACGGTATCCGTGCTTTCTTGCCCGGTTCACTGGTCGATCTGCGTCCAGTCAAAGATACTTCGCAGTTCGAGGGTCAAACCGTTGAGTTCAAGGTTATTAAACTTGATCGCAAGCGCAACAACGTCGTATTGTCACGTCGCGCCGTGCTCGAAGAAAGCATGGGTGAAGAGCGCGAACGTCTGCTCGAAAAGCTCGAAGAGGGTCTTATCCTCAACGGGATTGTCAAAAACATCACCGATTACGGTGCATTTATCGATTTGGGTGGCATCGACGGCTTGCTACACATTACAGACATGGCATGGCGTCGTGTGCGTCATCCTTCCGAGCTGGTCCAAATTGGCGAAGAGATCGAGGTCAAAGTACTCAAGTTCGACCGCGAGCGCAGCCGCGTTTCCTTGGGCGTAAAGCAGTTAGGCGAAGACCCCTGGTTGGGTCTGTCCCGTCGCTACCCACAGGGTACACGCCTCTTTGGCAAGGTCACCAACCTTACTGATTACGGTGCCTTTGTCGAGGTCGAAGATGGTATCGAGGGCTTGGTCCACGTTTCCGAAATGGATTGGACCAACAAGAACGTCGACCCACGCAAGGTTGTCACCTTGGGCGAAGAGGTCGAGGTCATGGTTCTGGATATCGACGAAGAGCGTCGCCGTATTTCCTTGGGCATGAAGCAGTGCTTGCCTAACCCCTGGGAAGAGTTCGCTATGAACCACAACCGCGGTGACCGTGTCCGTGGTGCTATCAAGTCTATTACTGATTTCGGTATTTTCGTAGGCCTGGACGGTGGCATCGATGGCTTGGTCCACTTGTCCGACTTGACTTGGACAGGCAGTGGCGAGGAGGCCGTACGCGAGTACAAGCGCGGCGAAGAGGTCGACGCAGTTGTTCTAGGTATCGATACTGAAAAAGAGCGCATCTCTCTGGGTATCAAGCAACTCGAAGGCGATCCATTCAGCAACTTTATCAACGAACACGAGCGTGGCCAGGTGCTCAAAGGAACTATCAAGTCCGTAGAGCCCAAAGGTGCTGTCGTCAACTTGGCTATTGATGTTGATGGTTACCTGCGCGCTTCCGAGATTTCCACTGGTCGTGTCGAAGACGCCACCACCGTCCTCAACGAGGGCGATGAAATTGAGGTCATGATTATCAATATCGATCGTCGTGCACGTAGCATTCATCTGTCAGTCAAGGCCCGCGAAAGTGCCGAGGCTGCCGAGAGCATGCAACGGATCAGCGAACAAGGCGCCTCTACAGGTACTACTAACCTAGGTGCATTGCTGCGAGCAAAGCTTGATCAACAGCGCGAAGATACCGAAGAATAAGCGTGACAAAATCCGAGTTAATCGCATTGCTAGCTAGCCGTTTTCCGCAATTTGCGTTGCGTGATGTGGATTTGGCCGTAAATGTTTTGTTGGACTCCATGACCGAGTCATTGGTTCATGGGCAGCGGATTGAAATCCGCGGGTTTGGCAGCTTTACGGTCACCACCCGAGCAGCGCGCATGGGGCGCAACCCACGCTCAGGCGAGACTGTACATGTCCCAGCCAAACGTGTCCCCCATTTCAAGGCAGGAAAAGAGCTGCGCGAACGTGTCGATGCTACCTTTATTGCCGAACAAAAGCAGCGGTAGACAGACAAATAGGCGACTACCAACCCGGATTTGTTGTGTAGGTATAAACAGGCCCCGCGTGGGCCTGTTGTTGTTTTAGGACGGGGGGACATTTTCCATTTACAATGATAACGTCCGCTAATCAATGGAGCGATAACTATGCGCATCATCGTCTGGATACTACGTATAATTGTTTTTCTCGTAGTACTCGCTTTTGCACTAAAAAACACAGAAAAAGTGCCCGTATATTTCTTTGGTGAATATGCCATAGATAATGTACCTCTTATCATTGTGATGCTGGTCACATTTGTATTGGGGCTGTTGCTGGGCTTACTAATCATGCTCATGGGCAATATGCGTAAACAACGCGAGCTCAATCGTCTCAAGCGCGAGGTCGCACACCTAGAAGAACGTCTCGAGCAACCCGACACCAAACGCCCCACAGTAGCCCCCGAAGCGGCTGCTCCAATGGCTCCCCTATGATTCGCTACAAGGATTAAACCGTGGATTTCGAACCTTGGTGGCTGATCGTTGTTCCTGTTCTATTTGGCTTAGGCTGGGTAGCGGCTCGTGTTGACTTCAGACAAATGCTCTCCGAGAGTCGACGGCTTCCAGACTCTTATTTCAAGGGCCTAAATTTTTTACTCAACGAAGAACCTGATCAGGCCATTGATGCTTTTATAGAGGTTGCAAAGCTCGACTCAGAGACCGTTGAGTTGCACTTTGCACTAGGTAACCTATTTCGTCGCCGAGGCGAAATAGAACGGGCGATTCGGGTGCATCAAAGCTTATTGGGGCGTGCTGATTTAGAGCCCGAGGCTCGTCAAGATGCACAATTTGAATTGGCCAAAGACTTTCTCAAGGCAGGAATGCTGGATCGTGCCGAGGCTGGTTTCGAGGCAGTTACCGATACTCAGCACGCCGTAGAGGCCATGCGTTACCTAGTGCGCATTTACGAGGCAGGCCACGACTGGCCGCAGGCAATCGAGGCTGTAAAACGCTTGGGGCGACTGACCCAAGAGGCTGTTCCACAACGTGTCCATTACCATTGTGAGCAGGCCGAGGCCGCACTCACTGCACGTGAACCGCAGTTTAAGGATGCCCAAAAAGCATTGGACGGTGCTGAGCAAGCCGCCCGTGAATTGGCCGGTGACTGTACGCTGGGCGCCAAGGTGCGCATTGCTTTACTTAGAGCACTATGGGCCGAGAAAAAGCAAGAACTCACACATCAACGGGATGAGTTAGAGTCTATTCTTAGTTTTGCGCCCATGTATTCAGGCTTGGTTGCCGCACCACTGATGCGCTGCTACCTAGCATTAGACCAAGTGGATGAGGGCATCGATGTGTTGCGTACACACTTTAACCAACACCCTAATCTCATGGTCTTCAATGTATTATTCAAAGTACTACGCGAGCATAATGGCTCCTTAGAGGCATGGCGGTTTGCACGGAAAGCTCTGCGCGGTACGCCTTCTTTGCTGGCCTTGGATCGCATGTTAGAGGTCGAGCTCGCTGCCAGCAAAGACAAACAGGTCTCCAGCACTGTCCAAGACATGATGGACGATGCGCTGACCAAAGAGGTTGCTGCAGGTGCCGATTTGGCTTTGCTGCGCAGCCTTATTCACAAACACACCCAGCGCCTGGATCGCTATGCTTGCAAAGAGTGCGGTTTCGAAGCGCGCACCTATTATTGGCAATGCCCTGGGTGTAATCATTGGGAGAGTTATCCGCCTTTGTTGTTAGAGGAGCACCCATGAGACCTTTTCCCAATCAAGAAGCACAACAAGTAAAGGTTTTGATTATTGGTGATGTGATGCTGGATCGCTATTGGTTCGGCAAGGTCGAGCGCATCTCGCCAGAGGCCCCGGTACCCGTCGTTCATGTGGTACGCACCGAAGACCGACTGGGGGGCGCAGCTAATGTGGCCCGCAACATAGTAGCCTTGGGAGCGCAGGCGACCCTAATAGGACTGATAGGCGATGATCAAGACGGCCAGATTACACGCGAATTACTCCACGATGTGGGTATTAGCGAACAAATGATTACGGACCCAATGCGGCCTACAACGCTTAAATTGCGTGTTATCGGCCGTCAGCAACAATTGATGCGGGTTGATTTCGAGGAAGACCCCAGTCAGGCAGCTTTGGGCAATGTGCAACAGCGCATGAAAGACATTCTAAAGGCTCACGATATTGTGGTGTTATCGGATTATGCCAAGGGGGCTCTCAAAGAGGTACAGCGATTAATTCAAATAGCACGTCAAGAGGGCATCCCTATCCTAGTTGACCCCAAGGGGGATGACTATCAGCGCTACCAGGGGGCGAGCCTGCTCACGCCTAATCTCGATGAGATTCGCCAGGCAGTTGGCCGCTGGCACTCCGAGGACGAGCTCGAAGAACGGGCACAGCAATTACGTAAAGACTTGCAATTAGATGCGCTGTTAATTACTCGTTCTGAACAGGGTATGACTATTTACACCCCAGACGCTCGTCATCATGTAGATGCCCAAGCCAAAGAGGTTTTTGATGTTTCAGGTGCGGGCGACACCGTGCTCGCTACATTAGCAGTCACCAAAGGCGCTGGGCTAGATTGGGTAGATTCAATGTATTGGGCAAACCGCGCGGGTGGGATTGTCGTGGGCAAGCTAGGCACCTCGGTAGTCACTGCCCAAGAGTTGCAGTAAGGGGATAAAATATGTTTATTGTCACAGGCGGGGCTGGTTTTATTGGTAGCAATTTGGTCAAAGGTTTAAATGAACGAGGTATTACAAATATTCTCGTGGTTGATGATTTGCAGCAGGGCGAGAAATTTTTAAACCTTGTGCATTGCGAGATTGCTGATTATATGGACAAGGATGATTTTCGTGAGTTAGTGCGAAAACGTGCTTTGCCTAGTATAGAGGCGATCTTTCACCAAGGGGCATGTTCGGATACGACAGAGCTAGATGGGCGCTATATGATGGACAATAACTATCGCGTCACCCTAGAGCTGTTTGAGTATAGTCAGGCAACCAAAACGCCTTTTATCTATGCTTCATCAGCGGCTGTTTATGGTGCAGGGCCCAATTACAGCGAAGCACGTGAACACGAGGCTCCTCTCAATGTTTATGGTTATTCCAAGTTCCTCTTTGATCAGGTACTACGCCGCCATTTAAATGATCTAACAGCTCCTGCAGTAGGACTGCGTTATTTTAATGTTTACGGACCTAATGAACACCATAAAGGTCGAATGGCCTCAGTAGCATTGCACAACATGAATCAATACGAACAAGAGGGTTTTGTTCGTTTGTTCGGAGGGTGGGATGGCTATGCTGCTGGTCAACAAGAGCGTGACTTTATAGCTGTCGAGGATGCTATCCGAGTCAATTTGTTTTTTTTGGATAATCCACAATTATCAGGTGTGTTTAATTGTGGTACTGGCCGGGCGCAGCCCTTTAATGATATTGCCAAAACAGTCGTTAACACGATGCGCGAGTTACGTGGTGAGCCAGCTCTAGATTTAGACGGCCTAGTAAAACAAAAGCTATTACGCTATATCCCATTCCCTGATGACCTCAAGGGCCGTTACCAAAGTCATACTCAGGCTGATTTGCAACAATTACGAGCAGTCGGCTATGACCATGAGTTTGCCACTGTAGAACAGGGTGTAGCGCGTTATGTGCGTTCTTTACACGAGACGCAACAGGGATAGAAAACACCTACTCTAATTTGTAGTTCCCTCTGGATAAAGCACTTTAACTAGACACACAATAATTATTAATGCAGGACCAGACATCTATGAATTTGTCTGTCGCCAGCATCAATGTTTATTTATGTGTTTTTACAGAGGAATTGTTATGCTAAAACAAAAACTAGAGTTTGGATCGTTATTTGGTGCCCAAAGCATTCGTGCCGGCTTACTAGCTGCGTTTTTACTGGCATATGCTTTGCCGATTGGGGCTATGGATCTTAATCAAGCTAGCCAAGCTCAGCTACAAAGCTTGCCCGGCATTGGCCCTAAAACAGCTGAAACCATTATCGAAGAACGTGAGCGCGGCGGGGCTTTTACTTCTTTACAAGATTTGTCTGCTAGAGTAAGAGGGATTGGGCCCAAAAGACTAGAAGCCCTCCAAGAGGCTGGTTTGCAGGCACAAGATCCAGAAACCAGCCAGGATTAAGCGACACAATAAATGATTAGTAGAGTGACACAACTATGAAATCCAGCTACCCAACCGTCGAAGACACCATAGGCAACACCCCACTGGTACGTTTGCAACGTATCCCTGTCGAGGCAGGGGTAGATGACAGCAACGTGATCCTGGCCAAACTAGAGGGTGATAACCCCGCCGGATCAGTTAAAGACCGTCCGGCATTATCTATGATCCGTTGCGCAGAAGAGCGCGGCCAGATAAAACCCGGGGACACCCTGATCGAAGCGACTAGTGGTAATACAGGGATAGCTTTGGCTATGATCGCAGCCGTTCGCGGTTACAAGATGATTCTTATCATGCCAGACAATCTTTCCTTGGAAAGACGCGCTTCTATGACTGCCTATGGGGCCGAGCTGATTCTTACTCCCGAGGAAAAAGGGGGCATGGAATACGCCCGTGACCTAGCCTTACAAATGCAAGAAGAGGGGCGTGGTGTAGTGCTTGACCAGTTTGCTAATTTTGATAACCCGCAGGCGCACATTGACGGCACTGGGGTGGAAATCTGGCAGCAAACAAACGGGCAAGTAACGCATTTTGTTAGTGCTATGGGTACGACAGGCACGATTATGGGCGTGGGTAATTATTTGCGCACACAAAATCCGCAGCTACAGGTAATAGGTGCACAGCCAGCAGAGGGCGCCCAGATTGCCGGGATACGCAAATGGCCCGAAGAATATGCGCCTAAAATCTATGACCCTACAAAAATAGATGCTTTTGAGCTGATCGGCCAACAAGAAGCCGAAGACATGGCGCGTCGTTTGGCTAGCCAAGAAGGGATTTTTGCCGGTATTTCCTCAGCAGGTGCATTGATAGCTGCTTTGCGTGTTGCCAAAACAGTCAAAAACGCCACGATAGTCTTTATTGTTTGTGACCGCGGAGATCGTTATTTATCGACAGGGGTTTTTAACCCTTAAATCGCTAGGTGTTACCTAAATAAGTGATGTATGCGCCCAGGCTCAGACGGTCAGATGCCTGGGCATTTAACAGCTATTGAGAATCAGGGCTCGCCCATAGTGAGCAGTTTTGTCGTTGATAATGTCGGCGTTCTAGTGCGCAGGCCAAGTCAGCCACGGCACTAGCATAAAAATAACTACGATTATATTCGGTGAGTGCAAAAAAATTGGCCGATGCCAGGCGATATTCCACCGTATTATGCACCTGATCCGGCAAATCAACCAGACCTAGTTTTTGCTGTGCGTATACGCTGGGCTGTTCGGGTAGACCTAAAGGAGCTTGCAACTCTTGCCAGTCCAAGGTTGGACTCAAACCGCCGTCTACCTTATTGGCGATCTGGCTATTAGCAGGTATCTCGACGTCTATAAATACTGGTAATGGTGCTTGCCAGCCGTGATGATTTAAAAAGTTAGCTACCGAAGCCAACGCGTCAGGTACAGAATGAAATAAATCAATGTGGCCTTTTCCATCAGCATCGATGGCCCATTGCTTAATACTGGTAGGCATAAATTGTGGCAAGCCCATGGCACCTGCAAACGAGCCCCGAGCCGTGTTGGCATCCAGTTTCCCCTGATAATGTAGCTCAATTAAATCAGCCAACTGATTCCGAAACATGGTGGCACGCTCCGGCCGTTCAGGATCGGGGTAACCAAATCCCAAATTAGTCAGTGCATTTAGCACACTAAAATCCCCCATATAACTGCCGTAGATGGTTTCCACGCCGATAATGGCAACCAATACAGAGGCTGGAATTTGATATTTTTGAGCAGTTTGTTCGATGATGTCTTGATGACGGCGCCAAAAGCTTAGACCATCATCAATCCGTGTTTTATCAGTAAAGCGCTCTTGGTAGGCAGACCAACTGCGTTTGCCACGTTTTCCTTTGGCCGGTGTCATCAGCTTTATGACCTGAGGCTCATAGCTGACCTGTTTTAAAAGGGCTTCTATATGGGGATAAGGAATCTGTCGTTGCTGCGATAAATGCAAAGCCCATTGCTCTAAATAAGGGCTCAATTGACCATCTTTTTGTACATAGTCGCGCCGAAAAGGTACAAAGAGTGGACTGTTTTTAGATTTTAGTGGCGTGGTTTTTTGTGTATCGAACGAATTTACAGTCGCGTTTTGGACAACTAGACGCCCAGAGTTTTGATTGGTAGATGACTGCTCAATTAACTGCTCATCCTTTTGTGGATGAGCTGCCGAATTTGTATTCGATGCAGTGAAATCTTTCGTTTGTGCAGTTTGGGTTGGTGTACTGCAGGCGGCAAATAAACAGGTACCAAGCGTTAAAACTGTGCGCGAAATAGTTAGCCACATGATGCCGTAATTCCCTAGTGGGTGAAATAAGCAAGTATCAGCGATTTATGGTCGCTATTCAAGGGCACTTTTAAATGTTTTTGTTTTAAACAGCAAGCGCTCAAAGTACATGGGCTGAGCTTTTTTATAGGGGTTACCCCTGTGAAAGCAGCGCAATTTGTTATACTGTAGGCCGTATTTAAGTGGCTAAAGGGTCTTAGGGTTGGTGCAATAGCCCAGCGATTCAAAATATGTTTTTAGCCTTGCTTGTTTGAAAGTTTCTAGCTTTTGGAGAGAACCGGATGAAGGTTTTAGTACCCGTCAAACGCGTTGTCGATCACAACGTCAAGATCCGCGTAAAGTCAGATCAAACGGGGGTTGATACCGACAATGTAAAAATGTCCATGAACCCCTTTGATGAAATTGCTGTCGAGGAAGCCGTCCGCTTGAAAGAAAAAGGACTGGTGAGCGAGATTATCGCCATTTCTTGTGGTGCCAAGCCCGCACAGGAAACACTCCGTACCGCAATGGCAATTGGCGCCGATCGCTCAATTCACGTCGACACCGATGCCGAGCTGCAGCCACTGGCTGTCGCCAAGCTTTTAAAGGCTTTGGTTGAAAAAGAAGAGCCTAATCTAATCATCATGGGTAAGCAGGCAATTGATGATGATGCCAACCAAACAGGTCAGATGCTGGCTGCATTGCTAGACTGGCCCCAGGCTACCTTTGCTAGCGAGGTCAAAATTGAAGACCAAAAAGCTCAGGTGACCCGCGAGATTGATGGAGGACTAGAAACCCTCGAAATCAATCTACCTGCTGTTGTAACCACTGACCTGCGTCTCAATGAGCCACGCTACGTCACATTGCCCAACATCATGCGCGCCAAGAAAAAGCAGCTTGATACGGTCACGCCCGAGGAATTGTCTGTTGATGTGACACCTCGTCTCAAAACCCAAAAGGTTACCGAGCCGCCCGTACGCCAAGCCGGTGTCATCGTAGAGGACGTCGCCACATTGGTTGAAAAACTAAAGAACGAAGCAAAGGTAATTTAATATGTCCGTATTAGTTATTGCTGAACACGATAATCAAAGCCTAAATGCCGCAACCTTGAATACCGTTGCAGCTGCACAGAAACTTGACGGCCCTATCCACGTACTAGTTGCAGGCAAAGACGCTCAGGCAGTCGCTGACGAAGCCGCCCAAGTAGCCGGTGTAGAAAAAGCATTCCTGGCAGAAGGTGATGGACTCGAACATGGCTTGGCCGAAAACGTTGCCAAACAAGTCCTGGCAATCGCGGACGCGTACCAGCACATCTTGTTCCCATCTACAACCTTTGGTAAAAACGTCGCCCCACGTGTCGCTGCTTTATTAGACGTAGCACAGGTCTCTGACGTAACAGACGTACTGGCAGCGGATACATTTACGCATCCTATCTATGCTGGAAATGCCCTGGAAACAGTGCAATGTGCAGATGAAAAAGTCGTACTGACCATCCGCACAACAGCCTTTGACGCAGTGGACACCAGCGGTGGCAGTGGCGAAGTAGAAACCATTGACGCCGTCCAAGACAGCGGACTTAGCCGCTTCGTCGGACGCGAAATCGCCCAAAGCGACCGTCCCGATCTAGCCGCTGCCGAAGTCGTCATCTCGGGTGGACGTGGTCTGGGTAGTGCTGAAAACTTTAAACTGATAGATGACCTAGCCGCCAAATTAGGCGCAGCCGTAGGTGCATCGCGTGCAGCAGTTGACGCTGGCTACGCCCCTAACGACTGGCAAGTAGGTCAAACCGGTAAAATTGTCGCTCCACAACTGTACATCGCAGTAGGAATCTCTGGCGCAATTCAGCACCTGGCTGGCATGCAGGACTCCAAAGTCATTGTAGCCATCAACAAAGACCCCGAAGCCCCCATCTTTGGCGTCGCTGATTATGGCTTGGTAGCAGACCTATTCGAAGCAATTCCCGAGCTTATCGAAGCACTCTAAAAGCCAGCAAGAAATCCCCAAGGCTGCCTATACAAAGATAAAACACTTTGCGAAACCAGCCTTAAAAAGGTATTTCTAAAGCACCCAAAAAGCCCATTCCGCGGAATGGGCTTTTTTACGTTCACACGCCTAAATACACAAAAATAGCACGGCAGAAATTGTTTTGCAGAGGTTCCGAGGGCAGCGAGATATTAAAAAACAAATCCTGCAGAGCGGCTCATAGAGAAAATAACTCTCGCAGACCGATGAGCAGCGCTCGCAAACCAACAGTCAGCAGCTCTAAACGTAAGAAGAGACGCGCAGAAACCACATAATGACCCAGAAAATAAAAAAGAACCGAGCCAAAAATTAGAAAAGTTGCACAAAGAACTGAATTTATATACAGTACTGTATATGCAGACAGCATTAATGGCTGTGATTATTGATGTCTTATCCTATGGAGGGGGCTATGCTAAGGCAGCTTTTCACTTATTTTGCACCAACACGAAATCACGCAGTAGCGGATAGCGCAGCTATTGGGCATAATTCCATGGCAAATTCGGCCCACGCATCCTCGGCATTCAAAGAGTCCAACTTTATGGATGAAATTTATCATCATGGGCTTTGTGCTCAGGGTCGTATTGCACTTAATATCGATTCGGGTCATCAGCAACAACGCCGCTTTCACATGGTGCTGGACGCAATTGCAGTTTTGCTTTGGGGAGGATCTTTATTTGGTTTGATGTGGTTGGGCTTTGCAGCTGGTTTTTAGTATTTTTTAGCGGCATTTAAGGGCAGTTTTGTAGTATCTGCGCAATTGGTCTGAACATTAGGTTGTGGATCTCGCCAAACCTTGGTGTTTAGGTGGTTTGCATGGTATTATTTAGCGTTTCATCCTCTATCAGGCGCTTATTAAACATGAACAACCTGCCTGTTTAAGATGACATTGGAGCTATCAAAGTGAACATCATCGAAGTACTAGAGAAAGAAGAGATGCAACGCCTGTCCGAGGGCAAAACCCTTCCTGAGTTCAATCCAGGTGACAGCGTTGTGGTTAATGTCAACGTAGTTGAAGGTACACGCAAGCGAGTACAGGCTTTCGAGGGCGTAGTTATCGCCAAACGTAATCGTGGTCTGAATTCCTCTTTTATCGTGCGTAAAATTTCCTCGGGCGAATCGGTAGAGAGAACTTTCCAACTATACTCTCCACACATCAACAGTATCGAGGTCAAGCGCCGCGGTGCTGTACGTCGTGCAAAACTCTACTATCTGCGCAATCGTTCCGGTAAGGCTGCACGCATTAAAGAAAAGCTCGTACGTCGCACAGACAAAAAGTAATACGATTTCGATCTTTTCGAAATTCCTAAAAAGCACCCCATGGGTGCTTTTTTGTTATTATGGGGTTAAAGAGGAATATCAATGAAGCATAAACAGGTATCCCGACCCCGGAATTCTTTTGATCCTGCGACGCAGCCCACATTGGGTTTTTGTGATCTAGAGCCTTTAAACCCAAATGTTCTCAGTTTGGACTTTGTGCGGGCAGCGTTTAGTGTTCAGGACCAAATACAGTGGCAGATCGAGCCACGCTATGCGCATGCTTTTGTGCAGCGCTTCGAGGATGAGCCCAGTTCAATACGCTCGGCCGTGTGTGTCGCTATTGTCGAGCGCAATTCAGAGCCGCATATCATCTTTACATTGCGTGCTGATGAGCTCTCTCATCATGCTGGGCAGGTGAGTTTTCCCGGAGGACGTGTTGACCAGACTGATGCCAGTGCAGTAGCGGCAGCACTGCGAGAGACTCACGAAGAGGTAGGTATCGAGCCCCGCTATCTCGAGCCTTTGGCCGAGCAGCCTATTTTTTTGACAAATACGCGTTTTGCCATGCGGCCCGTGGTCAGCATGGTTCGTCCTGGTTATCAATTGCAGGCTAATCCCGATGAGGTGGCCGAGATCTTTTCCGTGCCCTTAGCACAGCTAATGGATCCCCAGCAGCACCGTATTCATAAATTACCTTATTACAATGCCCAAGAGGCTGTCTATTTTTCCATTGACTGGGAGGGGCGTTGCATTTGGGGTGCGACCGCTGCGGTTGTACGCAATCTATATCATTATTTATCTGCGGCCGTCACGCATTTAGGGGCCTAAATCTATCGCCAAGCCATTTTAGTGGCGCTGTTTGGCTTAAACTACACGTGCTAGTTAGTAGGTTGGACGTGCTTCTAATTCGGCAATTAAACGGCAGTACAGTTGGTAGCGCTGGGGGTCAATAGCGCCGTTTTCTTTCGCGGCTAAAACCCCGCAGCCGGGCTCGTGGCGGTGGCTACAATTATAAAAACGACAGCCTTGCAATGCCTCGTGGAAATCTGGAAACCCTTTGAGTAAATGTTCTATCTCTAGGTGTGCCAATCCGAATGATTGGAACCCTGGAGAGTCAATAATATAACCGTGTTGTCCGGGTATTTCATAAAGGCGGCTGTCGGTGGTGGTGTGTCGTCCGGCACCTAGTGCTTGAGAATGAGCACGTGTCTGCGCCTGAGCATCGGGGACTAGAACATTAAGGATGCTGGATTTTCCCATGGCGCTTTGGCCCAATAGCAGACTGCTTTTGTCTTTTAACAGGGGCAGGAGCCTTTCTTTGAGCTGTTCTGGCTCGTGAATGCTGGTTTTGATTACTGGTATACCAATCGCGCGCAGAGGCTGCAATTTTTCCATGGCATTATCAGCGGAGGGCAGATCCGATTTGTTGAGCACGATATGCATCTGCACCCCAGCATTGATAGCTGCTGTATAAGCCCTGCCCGTTAGGTCTAATGAAAAATCAGGTTCTGGGGCCAACACCAACAGCAATAAATCAATGTTTGCTGCAAATAGTTTGGAGCGATAGTTATCAGAGCGGTACAGTAGATTTTTGCGCTCGAGGGTTTCCTCTATAACAGCTTGATCTGTCCCTTGGGGGCTAAACAAAACGTAGTCGCCAATAGCGACCCCGGTACGTTTGCCGCGAGTATAGCACTGATATTGTTGGGCATCGGTGCAGCAACGCACAATGAAATTACGCCCAAAAGTGGCAACAATACGTCCTTTAAGTGGTTGTTGGTTGGCTGACATATTTTTGTAAATGTTGTATTCGTAAGAGCGCGGGTGGATGGCTGTCATAAAAAGCCGAGTGCGCAGGATCAGGCGTTAATGTAGCAGCATTGTCGTCGTAAAGCTTAACCAAAGCGCTGATGAGTGCTGTTGCTGAGCTTTGTTGGGCTGCAAATTGGTCTGCTTCGTATTCGTCTTTGCGGGAAAGCAGGCTAAACAACGGGCCTAGCCAAAATGTAAATACTGGCATTACCAAGAAAAATAAGGTTAAGGCCAATCCACTATTAGAGCGGCCAAATTGGGGGATGACCCCTAGGTCAGTATAAAACCAGACCTGTTGGCTAAGCCAACCCAATAAGAGTAAAAAGCCCAGTGCGATTAGCATATTGAGCACCAAGCGTTTGACGATATGACGATGCTTAAAGTGACCTAGTTCATGGGCCAGGACGGCCTCTATTTCATCGTTATTCAAACGGCTTAAAAGGGTGTCAAAAAAGACGATACGTTTGTTTTTTCCCAAGCCAGTAAAGTACGCATTGCCGTGTGCACTGCGCTTGGAACCATCCATCACAAATAAGCCGGTTAAAGCAAATTGGCAGCGCTTGGCCAGGGCCTCGATCCGGTCTTTGAGGGCGCCCTGTTGTAGGGGCTCAAACTTGTTAAATAGGGGGGCAATCACATGGGGGAATAACCACATGATGAAAAAGCTAAAGGCAACCCAAATAACCCAAGCCCAAATTGGCCACAGATTGGGCGCATGATCCATGACGTACAAGACCGCGGCAATTAATGGCGTGCCAAGGATAACTGCTACTAATAAACCTTTGAGTGTGTCGGTGATAAAAAGTGGCAAGGTCATGCGGTTAAAGCCAAAGGCCTCGTCTATTTTAAATATCCGCCAGAGACTAAAGGGCAGTTGTACAATGCCGCTGATCAAGAAAACAGAGCCTAGTAATAGCAGTTGGCGCAAGAGCTCGTTATCTATCGCACGACCTAAATATAAGTCAATGGCTTGTAATCCACCTAGGAGGGTTAAAGCCAGCAACAGGATAGAATCTACTAATCGTTCTACAATAGAGGTTTTGGTGCGTCGTATAGTGTAATCAGCAGCCCGCTGATGGCTCTTGAGGCTAATATGGTGGGCAAATTCCTGAGGCACTTGGTTGCGGTGACGTGCCACATGGCGAATCTGCTTCATCGCCAATATGAGTCGAAGCAGGTTGTCAGTAACAAGAAACGCAACAAATAAAATGGTAAACATCGTTTAAAAATCTCTGCACACTTAAAGGTATATTATATGACTTCTGTAGCACAACGTTTAGTTTGGCTCGATATGGAGATGACAGGCCTCGATCCAAATAAAGAGCGCATCATTGAGGTGGCAGTGGTAGTCACCGAAGCCAATCTAGACGTCGTTGCCGAGGGCCCGGTACTGGTAATTCACCAAAGTGATGAATTGTTAGATGCCATGGATGATTGGAACAAGTCAACTCACGGTCGCAGTGGCCTGATTGAAAAAGTAAAAAAATCCACATTAACAGAATCAGAGGCCGAGGAACAGATCTTGCAGTTTCTCGGACAGCACCTCAAGGAAAACACTTCGCCCTTGTGTGGTAACACCATCAGCCAAGATCGGCGCTTTATGTACCGTTACATGCCTCGTCTCGAAGAGTTCTTCCATTATCGAAACCTGGATGTCAGCACGCTCAAAGAATTAGCAAAGCGTTGGAAACCTGATGTGGTCAGTAGCTTTAAAAAAGAGGGCAAACATGAGGCCTTAGCTGATATTTATGAATCTATTGCCGAATTAAAGCACTACCGAGAGCATTTTATTAAATTATGATGCGCCTGCGATGAGAGCATTGATTGATGGGTAGTGAACAGGCAGTATTAAATAAACTATTTAATTTTTTATATGACAATGGCCTTACATGGAATGCATATTGGTGGCATAGGCACTGACATCACTTATATATCGCGCATTGAGTCTACCTATGAGCGCTTTGGGCAAAAGTTTGTTAAACGGATTTTAGGGCCCCAAGAGCAGCAAGTATTTATGCGGCGGTTACAACGACACCATCCGCGTGGGATGCGTTATTTAGCTACGCGGTTTGCAGCCAAAGAGGCTTTTTCCAAGGCGATCGGTTTGGGAATGCGTATGCCGATGGCTTGGTCACGCATGCAAACCCTAAACGCACCTAGCGGCAAACCTCAGGTTGTATTAGCCCCAGAACTAGATGCATGGTACCAAGAGCGTTTTGGCCCCGCTCATATCAGTTTGACTGATGAATCAGATTTGGTCATGGCCTTTGCCGTGATCGAGGCGTTGCCCGCCTAAGTCATTCACCTTTAATCGGAGTATTTTATGTCGAGTTTAATCATGCCATTAGGGCCTGTGATGGTGGATGTACAAGGGACCACATTGACCACTACCGAGCGCGAGCGTTTGCAGCATCCGTTGGTAGGTGGGGTAATACTATTTAGTCGAAATTTTACCGACCGTGCTCAACTAACTGCGTTGTGTGCGGAAATTAACGCACTTCGAAATCCAGGTTTATTAATTGCTGTGGATCATGAGGGCGGTCGGGTGCAACGCTTTCAAAGTGATGGCTTTACACATTTGCCCCCAATGCAGGCTTTGGGCAAATTTTTCGAGGAAGATCCCGAGGAGGCCATTATTGCCGCTCAGGCCATTGGTTTTATTTTGGCCTCAGAGCTACGCGCATGTGGGGTTGAGCTTAGTTTTACGCCCGTGCTTGATCTGGATTATGGCGTTAGCGAGGTGATCGGTACACGTTCGTTTCACCGTGATCCCGAGATCGTTACTCGATTGGCCGAGTCTTTGATTCATGGTTTAAATAAGGCGGGGATGGCAGCTTGCGGCAAACATTTCCCCGGCCACGGTGCGGTGACGGTAGATTCTCATGTGGGGGTGCCTGTTGACGACCGACATTTAAATGAGATTTTGGATGATGATGTAGTTCCTTATCGCTGGCTCAGTGGGACCTTATTGCCAGCAGTCATGCCTGCGCATGTGATCTACCCCGAGGTTGATCATCAGCCTGCTGGGTTTTCACCGCAATGGCTGCAGCGTGTATTGCGTCGCTCTTTAGCCTATAACGGTGTGATCTTTTCTGACGATCTCAGCATGGAAGGAGCTTCGGTAGCGGGGTCAATCACGCAACGGGCGATGGCTGCGCTCGGTGCTGGCTGTGATATGGTTTTGGTATGTAATAACCCTGATAGCGCGGATGAACTGCTAAGCACACTTGACTACAACATGCCTGAACAAGGCCGCGAGCGGGTCCAAGCCCTCAAGCCCAACGCTTTTTCCATGGACTGGGAAGAGCTCCAAGAGGATGAGTACTATCGTTATGCACAAGAACTTCGAGCTCGACACTTTTCTGCGCCAACTGCCTAATTTACCTGGGGTTTATCGTCACCTGGATGATCAAGATCGGGTGCTGTACGTTGGCAAAGCGCGTGATCTGAAAAAGCGGGTCAGTTCTTATTTCAAGGGCAGTAATCATGGCCCCCGAATTGCTCATATGATTGCCCAAATTGCGCGTGTCGAGGTGACCGTGACACAGAGTGAAGCTGAAGCCTTGCTGCTCGAGCATAATCTCATCAAGCAGCTGCAGCCGCGTTATAATATTCTGTTCCGGGATGACAAATCCTACCCTTATTTGCAGGTCAGCGATCACGAGGCTCCCCGAATTGCTTATTATCGTGGGGCAACCAACAAAGGGGGACGTTATTTTGGGCCCTATCCCAATGCCTGGGCCGTGCGTGAGACTCTACAAATCTTGCAGCGTGTCTTCCGCCTACGTACCTGTGAGGACGGGGTGTACGCGAATCGTTCTCGTCCTTGCCTGTTGTATCAGATCAATCGTTGTTCTGGACCGTGTGTAGGCGCTATTGAGCATTCTGAATATCAGGCTGATGTGGCTCGCGCGGTGCGCTTTCTTGAGGGGCAGACGACTGATGTATTGGCCGAGATAGAAAATAAAATGCAGGACGCGGCCAATGAATTTGCCTACGAGCGCGCGGCAGTTTATCGAGATCAGATGAGGGCATTGGCTGCAGTATTGCATCAACAAACAATGGAGGCTCAAAACCCTATTGATGCTGATATGTTGGCCGTCGAGCAACAAGGCAATCAATTTTGCGTTAATCTCGCCATGGTCCGAGCCGGTCGACATCTGGGCGATCGGGCTTTTTTCCCGCGCCACGCCGAAGAGCAGAGTCCTCATGAGGTATTAAATGCTTTTATTGCCCAGCACTATATAGAGCGTCCTTTACCGGATATGTTGATTTGCTCTCATGCGCTAGAGTCTCACGATGTGATCAAGCTCCTCCAAGAGCCGCACCAAAAAAGTGTGCGCGTGATTACCCAACCCCAAGGAGTGCGTCGTTCCTGGCTAGAGCAAGCCCAAAGTAATGCCCGCCTAGCGTTAGAGCGTCATCTGGGCGAGACTTTGTCGCAGGTGCAGCGCGCGCGTGCACTGGTCCAAGAATTGCAATTAGATATAGAGCAGGCAGAACTCGAATCTTTACGGGTCGAATGTTTTGACATCAGTCACACTGCGGGTGAAGCAACCCAGGCTTCTTGTGTGGTGTATACCCAATGTCAAATGCAACCATCGCTTTATCGTCGCTATAACATTGCAGGGATCCAAGGCGGCGATGACTATGCAGCGATGCGCCAGGTACTAAAGCGACGCTATGAGCATGTCGTCGAGCAGGGTGTAGAAATGCCTCATGTCGTGCTTATAGATGGGGGCAAAGGGCAGTTGAGTAGCGCCAAAGAGGTTTTTGTTGAATTAGGGCTGACTCCTGACTATCTGGTGGCTGTGGCCAAAGGAGAGCAGCGCCAAACTGGGCTCGAAACGTTATACTTTGGAGACGATCGTGCGCCGCGCGAATTAGGAGGGCATCATCCGGCATTGATGCTCATTGCCGAAATACGTGACGAGGCCCACCGTTTTGCGATTACGGGTATGCGCGCGCGTCGAGCGCGGGCACGCAGCAGTTCTCGCCTCGAAGATATCCCTGGTGTTGGACCCAAAAGGCGTCAGCGATTGTTGGCGCGATTTGGTGGTTTTTCTGGTGTCGCTAATGCAAGTATCAAAGATCTTTGCTCTGTAGAAGGGATCTCTAATGCAATGGCGGAGCGCATCTATCATGCTTTGCGTTAAATAGTGAAAAATTATGCATCTCAATTTTCCCATGGCCCTGACGTGGCTACGAATCATCGTTATTCCGTTATTTTTGTTGCTGTTTTTTATACCGCACCAATGGATGGCTGAGCCTGTTCGTGACTGTATTGCTGCGATCATTTTTGTATTAGCCGCTGTGACGGATTGGTTAGATGGTTGGTTGGCGCGTCGATGGAAACAAACTACGGCATTTGGGGCTTTTCTGGATCCCGTTGCAGACAAGCTGATGGTGACGGCAGCGCTATTGATATTGCTGTACTTGGGGCGTATTGATCCAGTAGTGTCATTTATCATTATTGGTCGTGAAATTACTATTTCAGCTTTGCGCGAATGGATGGCAAAGCTGGGGGCCAGTGGCAGCGTTGCCGTACATTGGTTGGGAAAATTTAAAACCGCAGCACAAATGATCGCCATACCGTGTTTACTTTATGCGCAGCCACTTTATGAGGTTTCTTTATTCATGATAGGAAAAGTGTTAATAGTGGTAGCAGCGATACTGACTTTATGGTCGATGTTTTATTATCTGCGTAAAGCATGGCCAGAACTTGTTAAAAAGGGTGTCTAGCAATGCATTCCGAAAATCCTGAACAACTGTTGCGACGCAATGATTGGCTCTTAATCGCCTTGATCGGTGCCATCCATGGCAGCTCGCATTTTTTCCAGTTGGTCTTTCCTACCCTGTTCTTATATTTGCACCAGGCTTTTGGCTTTGATTATTTTCAGCTGGGTGTCTTGGTGACCGCGTTTTTCTTTGTTTCGGGGATTGGGCAGGCATCGTCGGGATTTATTGTTGATCGCATTGGGCCCATGCCTGTGCTGCATTTTGGCTTATTATCCTTTGTGGTGGCGGGCGTTTTGATTTCTGTTTCTCAAAACTATTGGATGCTGCTGGCAGCCGCTGTTATTGGGGGCGCAGGTAATTCTGTTTATCACCCTGTGGATTACTCAATTATTAATCAACGCGTTAGCCCCGCGCGGCTTGGCCATGCGTTTAGCGTACATGGCCTGACAGGCAACTTGGGGTGGGCGCTCGCCCCCATTTTTATCACTACACTAGCGATGTGGTGGGGGTGGCGCGCGGCCGCTTTTGGGGCCGGGATGCTCGTATTGGTGATCTACTGCCTGGCTTTATTAGGCCGACGCTTGCTCAGTGGGGCTCAGCCTGCCTTGCAAAAAAACCTCGAGGCTGAACAGCGCAAAGCAGCAAAAGAAGAGACCGTGGATGATTTGTCCGAGCACACTGTTTGGCAAACAGTCACTGCCATTGTTAAAAAGCCCGCGCTGTGGGGGGCTTTCCTGTTTTTTGCATTTTCATCAGTCGCTTTATCTGCAGTACAAAACTACACCATTCCATTGATGTCGACGGTCTACCGACTGTCAGAAATGCTTTCTAGCTTTAGTTTGTCAGCCTATATGGTGACTGCTGCCGTAGGGATGATTGCTGGTGGTTTTTTAGCCGGCGCCAGTGCACGCTCAGAACGTATTGTTTTTGTTTCTCTGGTGTTTGCTGGCTTAACTTTATTATTATTAGCTTTCTCTATAGTTCCCGGCTGGGCTGCTATGGGGCTGGTGGCGTTAGCAGGCTTTTGTTCGGGGGTGGCTGCACCTTCGCGTGATATGTTGATTCGTCGCGTTGCCCCTAAAGGCGCAACAGGCACTATTTATGGCTTGGTTTATTCTGGCATGGATGTTGGCGCTTCTATGGGGCCAGCAGTCTTTGGTTATTTAGTCGATGCCCAGATCGAACGCGGGCCTTGGTATGGTGCTGCGTTGGCGTTTGTTGTGTCTGCGTTGCTGGCTGTCTACGTAGCGCACGCCGCGCAACAGCAGCAGCGTCGGGTACAGCCCGAATACGCCTAATTAAAGCGGGATGATATTTATGGGGCATTTTGGTTTGCCCCCTGTATTTTGTATGCATTGCTCTGCGGCACATACTGCACCTGTAGTACTCGGTGTCCCCGATGTACCCTATGGCGTGGGCGCACGTTTAGTTTATTGTCTGGTTGTGCGTATCGGAACAGGGGGTCGGTTTTCTGTGCTGCGCCAAGGGTTAATATCCAAGCCCCCACGGCGTGTGTATAGGGCCTGTACGTGCAACTTGTCTGGTTTGCACTGTGTGAGCACATCGCAAAAAATACGCTCTACACAATGTTCGTGAAATTCATTGTGACTACGATAAGACACAATATATTCCAGCAGCCTGCCCTTATCTATTTTGGGCCCACTATAACGTACGAGTAGACTGCCCCAATCCGGCTGCTGGGTAATTAAGCAATTTGATTTTAAAAGATGGGACACCAAAGTCTCATCGGTGACTATTTCATCTGTGCAACGCAGATGTTCGGGTAGCGGGCCGTGCAAGCGCTGTTTAAAAGGAGCATCATCAATCAGCGTGCCTTGCAATGCTGTGGGCTGCAAATCGGGCGCCGCATCTATAGCAAATAGTTCTATATCTACTGAGCTTTGCGCCGTTGCGCTGAGATCTTTAGAGAGGGCTTGGCGTACCTCTTGCCAGCTGCCAAATTGTGTTTCATTGAATGAATTGAGATAAAGCTTGAGTGATTTGGACTCAATCAAGCAAGGGCTGTCATGGGGCAGGGTAAAGCGCGCTAGTGCAACCTGCGGGCACCCATTAGCCCCTAACCAAGAAAGTTCATACGCATGCCAGACATCTTGGCCATACCATTGCGCAGGTAGTTTTAGTTGATCCCGTTGGTCGGCACGGGGCAGGGCAAAAAGTAAATTTGGATTGTACTGTGTGTCGTATGCAACAGATTTCCCAAGTGGAGATTGGTTCAATGATTCTGTGCTCATAGTAGACCTATTTCTGAGATAAAAAACTATCGGTTTTTCATACTTTGGAAAGCCTATTCTACCATGTGGAAATCTCATGTTGCAGTGCCGAAAATATCATTTCATAAAGAGGTTTTTCTTGTCGTATTATGAAATGGCAGTAATAAGCCATTGATTTATATGGTTATAAAGGAATGTCTTATATAAGATATAAGTGTGTCTTGTTGAGCAGCAATTCCGTACAATGGATTTAAAGCTGGAGACAGCACAGAAATTCTTTTTTCATTTATTCATTGTTCTAGGAGTTCATTATGAGCCAGCGAGAAACTGCAATTCGCAATCTACAAAAAGAGTGGGCTGAAAATCCCAGATGGCAAGGCATTAAGCGCGATTACAGCGCAGAAGATGTAGTCAACTTACAGGGCTCTATGGTTGAAGAGCACACTTTGGCTCGCCGTGGGGCAGAAAAACTATGGAGTTACATCAACGAAGAGCCTTTTATTAATTCTTTGGGTGCTCTGACTGGTAACCAGGCCATGCAACAGGTAAAAGCTGGTCTTAAAGCTATTTACCTCTCGGGTTGGCAGGTAGCCGGTGATGCCAACATTGCTGGTGAAATGTACCCAGACCAGTCTTTGTATCCTATTAACTCCGTACCCAAAGTCGCTGAGCGCATCAACAATGCTTTGCGTCGTTGTGATCAAATCCAATGGTCCGAAGGTGTTAATCCAGGTGATGAGGGGTATGTTGATTACTTTGCTCCTATTGTCGCTGATGCCGAGGCTGGTTTCGGGGGCGTTTTAAACGCATTCGAGTTGATGAAGGGTATGATTCGCGCCGGTTGCTCAGGTGTTCACTTTGAGGACCAGTTAGCTTCCGTGAAAAAGTGCGGTCACTTGGGTGGCAAGGTTTTAGTACCTACCCGCGAGGCCATCTCAAAGCTTAGCGCAGCACGTTTGGCTGCTGACGTACTCAATGTGCCCACTGTTCTGATGGCGCGTACGGACGCTGATGCTGCCGACCTGGTCACTAGCGATATTGATGAAAACGATCGTCCCTTTATTACTGGTGAACGCACGGTAGAAGGTTTTTATCGCACTCGTGCAGGTATCGAACAAGCCATTTCCCGTGGTTTAGCCTATGCACCTTATGCGGATTTGATTTGGTGTGAGACATCAACACCTGATTTGGATTACGCGCGCCAGTTTGCAGAGGCTATCCACAAGCAGTTCCCCGGCAAATTGTTAGCTTATAACTGCTCGCCTTCCTTTAACTGGAAGAAAAACCTCGATGATGACACCATTCGTCGCTTCCAGCGTGAGTTGGGTGCCATGGGGTACAAGTTCCAGTTCATCACCTTGGCAGGCTTTCACTCACTGAACTATGGCATGTTTGATTTGGCCTATGGTTATGCACGTGATCACATGAGCGCTTTTGTTGACCTGCAACAAAGAGAGTTCGCTGCTGCCGAGCGTGGCTTTACCGCGGTACGTCACCAGCGCGAGGTAGGTACAGGTTATTTTGATGCCGTTACTCAGGTGATCGAGCGCGGCGAGTCATCGACCACCGCCTTGACTGGTTCGACCGAAGAGCAGCAGTTTGCTACTTCCGAATTATAATGCTTGCTTAGGCTTCATTAGGCTGTCCGGCGCAGTGATGGTGTATTAGTTGACTGCGCCAGCCATGAACCTATCTGCGATGAGTCTGAAAGTCCAATAAAAGCAATAAAGTAGTGGTTTACTTGTAGTGTGTTGTCTTATGCCCTTAAACTATATACGTTTAAGGGCTTTTTTTACTATGCGCAAGTATTCTATCTTTAGAATTCCAGCTGATTTAGCTCCAGAACAGCGACGCGAGCGACGACGCATGCTGGCGCAGCTAGGAATTGCGTGGCTTGCCATGATGCAGGTCATGATGTTTGCTTTTCCAGGGTACTTACGCTCTGAGTCAATGTCCGTCGAGACACTCGAAACCCTGGATAAGGCTATCTATTTAATGAATTGGGCAGGTTTTATGCTGACCGTGCCCGTGATGTTGTATTCAGCATTGCCCATTTGGAGAGGGGCCTGGAATAGCATCCGCTATGGCCGTGTCGGCATGGATATCCCCGTTGCCGTGGGCATTCTTATTGCTTTTATTCCTAGTGTGCATACTACATGGACTGGTCGGGGCGAGGTCTATTTCGACTCGGTCACTATGTTTGTGGCATTTTTGATGTCCGCGCGTTATCTAGAGTTATGCGCACAGCAATCAGTCGATCGCTCTGCCGACAAGGGCGAGCAATACACCCTGATAGAGGCTTTTCGGACACATATCACCCAAAACGCGAATCGCTTGGCTTTTTGGTTTATCGTTATACAGGTGAGTTTGGCGATAGGTTTGGGCATTGTCTGGTTCATGTATCGACCAGAACACGCACTTGCCGTGGTCGTTGCTCTTTTTGTCATGAGCTGCCCCTGCGCGCTGTCGATGGCTGTACCGACTGCGGTGGCTGCTGCTCAATCAGGTCTCAGTGCCTGTCCCGCACAGCGCGAGGTTGAAATTACAGACTTGGTCCAGAATACTCGTAAGATATCATTGCAAAATTTGCATGGCTCTATTGCCTGGCATTTTTTGATGACACCTCTTGCTGCCGTTGGTCTGGTGCAACCATGGTTGGCCGCGATTGCAATGTTTGTGTCATCTATTGCGGTTGGAATTAATTCTATGCGCGTGTATCGGCAACGCGTACGCGCCAGCTACGCTGCGGCGCCTCACTCGTTGGTCTAATTCGTCATGTTTGAATCGCTGTTACTACTGCTGCCTATCAGCATCTTGTTTGTGCTGCTTATTGGTGTAGTACTGTGGTGGGCGATTTTCTCGGGCCAATTCGAAGACCTAGATGCGGCTGGAAAATCGATTTTGCAGGATGACGACAGCGCTGATAGCAGCCAAGACGCACAAAAATCAGAGCATTCTGCCCAGACTCACGAGGCCAAAAAAGAAAAGGTCACGAAACGTTAATATATTGATGTTTAAAGCACCTAGGGAAATGACGTGATTTTTGTCATTTGGTTTTTACCTAAGGTAGAATGTCATTTAATAATAACGCACGAAATAGAATATCAGCAGGTCATTTGCGCTACAGGATCATCTCCAAAGCGCCCAAGCCACGTGCGTATTCTATTAAAGTAAAGGGTTTTTTATTACTTGTTAGAGGGGAAGCAAATGGGCACTACTGACGCTGTCCACATAGGGACTTCCAGTCAACCCACCGCTCAGGCTCGCGCCGAGACATTCGATTACGGTGTAGTTCGAATGTTTACCATCGCGACCGTGTTCTGGGGGGTAGTTGGCATGGGGGTCGGGTTACTTATTGCGTTGCAGCTAATTTGGCCGCAACTCAATTTTGAAATCCCATGGTTAACGTATGGTCGGATCAGGCCAGTACATACCAACTTGGTCATTTTTGCTTTTGGCGGTAGCGCGCTATTTGCGACGTCTTATTATGTCGCACAGCGTACCTGTCAGACGCGTATTTTTAGTCCGATGCTGGCCAGATTTACCTTCTGGGGCTGGCAACTAGCCATGCTTGGGGCACTGATCACTCTGCCCTTAGGCTTTACATCGACTAAAGAATACGCTGAACTCGAATGGCCACTTGATATCTTGGTTACCCTGGTTTGGGTAGGCTACGCCGTTGTGTTTTTTGGCACATTGGCAAAGCGTCGCGTGCGCCATATTTATGTCGCCAACTGGTTTTATGGATCTTTCATCCTGACCATTGCCGTTCTGTATATCTTTAACAACCTCGAGGTTCCTGTCTCGATGTGGAAATCGTATTCGCTGTACTCAGGCGTACAGGATGCGATGGTACAGTGGTGGTACGGTCACAATGCGGTAGGTTTCTTCTTGACGGTCAGCTTCTTGGGGATGATGTATTACTTTGTGCCCAAGCAGGCAGGACGCCCTATTTATTCCTATCGCTTATCGATCGTGCACTTCTGGGCACTGGCCTTTACATATATGTGGGCAGGTCCTCACCACTTGCATTACACATCATTGCCTGACTGGACTCAATCCCTCGGGATGGCATTCTCGCTGATTCTTCTGGCACCTTCTTGGGGTGGGATGATCAATGGGATCATGACACTGTCAGGTGCATGGCACAGATTGCGTTCCGATCCAATTCTCAAATTCTTGGTTGTGGCGCTATCTTTCTACGGGATGTCGACCTTCGAAGGCTCCATGATGGCCATTCGTACTGTGAACGCGCTGTCTCACTACACTGATTGGACAGTAGGGCACGTACACTCTGGCGCATTGGGTTGGTTGGCGATGATCACTTTTGGATCCTTGTATTACATGATTCCTCGCTTGTATGGGCGTCGTAGCATGGCCAAGCCCCAGCTCGTCGAGCTGCACTTCTGGCTAGCTACATTGGGCGTTGTGTTGTATATCGCTGCCATGTGGATTGCAGGCGTAATGCAAGGGCTGATGTGGCGTGCAGTGAGCCCTGATGGCATGCTTACCTATAGCTTTATCGAGGGCCTAAAAGCAACCTATCCTTTCTATACGATTCGTGCCTTGGGTGGTGCGCTATTCGTAATAGGTATGCTCTTGATGGCATATAACACCTTTATCACCATCGTGGGTCAGAAAAAGGTCAACCCTGTTGTACCGCTCCAGAACCCCGATGCCCTGGACCCTGCTAATGTTGGTCCCGCAGCGGTTACGGAATGAGGCATAGCATGTCAAAAAAGAAAAAGTTTTTTTCCCACGCGACCATTGAGACAAACGTAGGTTTGCTCATCATTTTAAGTATTTTGGTCATCTCTTTTGCTGGGTTGGTACAGATCGTACCGTTGTTCTTTCAGTACTCAACAACGACACCTACCGAGGGGGTAGAGCCATATAGCCCCCTCCAATTGGTTGGTCGTGATGTTTATATTCGCGAAGGGTGTGTGGGATGTCACTCGCAGCAGATTCGGATGTTGGAATCCGAGGTGCAGCGCTACGGCCCCTACTCGTTAGCGGGTGAGTCTGTTTATGACCACCCCTTCTTGTGGGGCTCCAAGCGTACCGGTCCAGATTTGGCCCGTGTAGGCGAGCGCTATACCGACGAGTGGCACCGCATTCACTTGCGTAACCCCCGTGATGTTGTACCCGAGTCCAATATGCCAGCTTATCCCTGGTTACAGCACAACACTGTCGAGGACTGGGACGTACAACGCCGCATGGAGGTCATGCGTACGCTCGGTGTGCCCTACACTGACGAGGAGATTGCGGAATCTCCTGAAGACTTGGTTGGTAAGACCGAAGAAGACGCCTTGGTTGCCTACTTACAAGGGCTAGGTGTTGGTGGTTGGGCTGCAGCAGCGGAGGCAGTCGCCGAAGGGAGACGCTAATGTGGTCTTTTCTTTATGCATTAGCCACCATTTTAAGCATGATTACCTTTTTTGGTATTGTTGCCTGGGCATGGTCGAGAGGCCGTGCCAAGGCCAACAAAGAGGCGGCTAGTCTGCCTTTTGACCTGCCTGACGAGGAAGACCAGGCAAACCAAAACCAAAAAAGAGAGGTAGGGGATTCCAATGAGTGATTTTTTTAGTGTGGGTTGGTCCATTTGGATCGCTTCAATAGCAATTTTAGGTATTATCTTTTGCCTTTGGCTGCTATTTAGCCAAAGAAACGAGCTGACAAAAGGCGAGGACCCAGAGAAGCCCATCGCCAATAAAGTCTGGGACGGTAACATCGTCGAGCTGGATAACTCGGCGCCACGCTGGTTTACGATCATGTATGTAGGCCTGTGTGTATTCGCGTTTGGTTATCTATTGCTCTATCCTGGCCTAGGTAGCTTTAAGGGCTTTCTGGACTGGACCGCTGCCAAGCAGGTACAAGAAGAGCAAAGAGAAATCAACGAGAGACTTGACCCCATTTACGCACGTTTTGCAGATATGGAGATCGAGGAAATCGCCGCTGATTCCGAGGCCATGACAGTTGGTCAGCGTTTGTTCTTGAATAACTGTGCTCAGTGTCACGGTTCGGATGCCAAAGGCAGCCCCAGCTTTCCCAATCTAGCCGATGATGCTTGGTTATGGGGGGGCGAGCCCGAGGACATTTTGACGACCATCACTAACGGCCGCAATGGGGTCATGACTGCACACGCAGATTTAATGACACCTAATGACGCATCGGATATCGCTCAGTATGTGCGCTCTTTGAATGGTTTGGCGCATGACTCGCTGCGCGTTAATGCCGGTGAGCGCATGTATCAGCAGTTCTGTGTGGCTTGTCACGGTGCGGATGCCCAGGGTAATCAGCAGTTGGGTGCGCCTAACTTGACCGATAACAATTGGTTGTATGACAGCTCTGAGGACAGCATCGTCGAGGGTATATTGCAAGGGCGTAACAATAAAATGCCGGCGCAAAAAGACATCCTGACACCCGAACAAATTCGCGTTTTAGCGGGCTGGGTATGGGGGTTGTCTAACGATCCGAAACAGGCGGCGAGTGCTGAGTAATATTGTATTGTTTTTAGTAGTTATAGAGGTACGGAATGAGTAGCGACTCTCCCGATGTTTCTCACTCTGAGAATAAAATAGAGCAAGCACCAAAATGGCAACCGCCGTTGATGAATCGAGCACAAGAAGAACGCGGGGATGCGCCTCATCCGTCAAACCCTGTGGCAGAGATTCGTGGCAAAATTTATCCACGCTCTGTCACAGGCACATTCGCCACTTGGCGCGTCATTTTTGTATATTTGACGCAGATTATTTTTTATGGTTTGCCTTGGCTGCAATGGAATGAACGCCAGGCGGTTCTGTTTGATTTAGGCGCTCGCAAGTTCTATCTGTTTGGGCTTGTCTTGTGGCCTCAGGACATTATTTATCTGACAGTTTTGCTGATTATTTCAGCATACGGTTTGTTCTTGTTTACTGCCATTGCAGGACGTTTATTCTGCGGTTATGCCTGCCCACAAACGGTGTACACAGAGATTTTCATGTGGGTCGAGCGCAAGGTAGAAGGTGATCGGGTAGCCCGTATCCGTTTGGACGAGCAGCCCATGAGTCTACGCAAGTTTCGTCTTAAATTTACCAAGCACTTCTTATGGCTTGCGATTGCTTTCTGGACAGGCTTTACCTTTATTGGTTATTTTGCCCCTATTCGTGAGTTGGGCCATCACCTTATTCACTTGACCCTGGGTCCATGGCAGTGGTTTTGGTTGATATTTTACTCCTTCGCTACCTGGGGTAATGCTGGTTTCTTGCGCGAGGCGGTTTGCAAATACATGTGTCCCTACGCGCGTTTCCAAAGTGTCATGGTGGATGATGACACAATGGTCGTTAGCTACGACTATGTACGTGGTGAACCTCGTGGTGGCCGTTCCCGCAAGATTGATCACAAAGAGGCTGGCTTGGGTGATTGTATTAATTGCACCCTTTGCGTACAGGTTTGTCCCACGGGTATCGATATTCGTGATGGTTTGCAGTACATGTGTATTGGCTGTGGTCACTGCGTCGATGTCTGTAATGAAGTGATGGAAAAAATGGGCTACGAGCCTAATCTGATTCGTTATACATCTGGACGAGCCATTACTGAGCGCTTAGATCAAAAGCAAGCTCGCAAACGAGTTTTCCGCCCTCGTGTACTGGTTTATACTGCGCTGTTAGTGATTATTATGGCAGTGTTCATAGGGTCGCTAGCGACTCGTAGTAGCCTCAAACTGGATGTGATCCGAGATCGCAGTAGCTTGGGTCGGGTTGTTGATGAGCAGACCATTGAAAACGTGTACCGCTTGCAGATTGCTAATACCCGCGAGGAATCCGTTGAGGTGGTTTTATCAGCCAGTGGTTTTGATGACATTGAAATTATCAATACCGATAACAACAGCAACAAGGTGATCCTTGAGCCTGCCAGCAACCAGTTGGTACCTATTGTTATCCGAACACCTTATGAGCCCGAGCTGGC
Organism: Paenalcaligenes sp.; assembly: GCA_035302345.1. Taxonomy (GTDB): domain Bacteria; phylum Pseudomonadota; class Gammaproteobacteria; order Burkholderiales; family Burkholderiaceae_B; genus Paenalcaligenes. The sequence goes on along the minus strand of DATGSS010000087.1, from coordinate 17,998 downwards.
GATGGGCATGCATCCGATCAAAATACAGATCAAGACTGATCCAGTGGTGGGTCGCTCTGAAAGCCGCGAAGAGCCGACTAATTTCTATATTCCCAATCACTAGATCATCTGTCATTAGCCGCCTGTGCATCGGGCGGCTATTAGCCCTTTAATAAAGATATTAATTTGATTAAACAAGGAGTCCTAATGGGTAAGTCCATGGAAGAACTCGATGCCAATCCAAATCCTTGGTACAAGGAGCCTTGGCCATGGATACTCATGTCTGGCCCGGCCATAGTAGCGGTGGCCTGTATCATTACGATTTATTTGGCTTTTTCCACGGGCGCTGATGAGGATATGGGCGGAGCAGTGCGGCGCGGATTGATTGTCGAGGTACTACAAGAGCGTTCTCCGGGCGATGCACCTGCTGCTATGGATGTTCCAGCCCTACAAGAGCAAGAGGCCAAGGAAAAATCTAGCGCGGTATCTGCACAGCCAAAAGCAGGGGAATAAGATTCTTAAAATTATTATTCGTTAATGTTGCCAGCTAGCATGAAAAGATGGCTCATATGACTTAAATAGCCCACCAACGGTGGGCTATTTTGTTGCGAGGAGTTATTTTAAATCAAAGCAGCTGCAAGTTAATTTCATTACTCTGTCAAGACATACTATGAGTGTCAGTCGTTACGGATAAAAAAATTGTGTCAGGAGTAAAAATGATTTGCACACGTAGCGAATACCGAAGAATTTGGTTGGGGTCGATACTTTGGCCGTCTTTTTTAGGCGCTATCGTCCTTTGTTTCATTGTTTTTTTGCTGATTGATCCCGCGGAGATAATGTTTCTAGGGCATGTTCAGCTAAGTCGCGCCGCGGCTTATACGTTGGGATTCTTTTTGTTTTGGTGTGTGGGTATAGTGATCAGCTACTTGACAGTAAAGATCACCCCTCCTCAGTATGAGGATGATTTTTAATTGTGGAGTTATTGGTTAGCCTGTTGTTCAGCAGCGCATTCAACGCCAGATAGCACACGTAATGTGTCCAAGTCTAAAAGCATTACCTCGCGTTGTTGTATTTTGAGCAGTCCTTCTCGGGCAAAACGGGAGAACAAACGACTCACTGTTTCCAGAGTTAGGCCTAAAAAGTTACCGATCTCTTCGCGGCTCATACGTAATATGAATTCGTACGGAGAATAGCCCAGGGCGGATAGTCGTTCGGACAAATTTAACAGAAAGGCGGCTAAACGCTGTTCACTGCGTAATGCCCCTAGTGTTTTCATGAGGTTATGAGAACGAGCTATTTCTTGGCTCATGAGGCGACGTAGCTGCGATTGCAAGACAGGCATTTCGGATGCCAAGCGATCGAAATCGTCCATGCGCATGACGCAGACCTCGCTGTCTTCTAATGCGATGGCATGAGAGCGATGGATATCTGCCTGCAGGCCATCGATGCCGGCGATTTCACCCGGGAGCAAAAAGCTCGTGATTTGGACCTGCCCAGATGCGTCTTCGAGCTGTGTTTTGAGACTGCCAGAGCGTAGCGCATAGATAGCCTCGGTGTCCTCGCCTAGACGAAAAAGGGTACTGCCTTTGGTCAGGCGAATGCGCTCTTGGACCAGAGCATCGAGCTGCTCGAGCTCGCTCATGTTTAGCCCAAATGATAGGCAAAACTCACTGAGCATGCACGTAGAGCAACGCACAGAGTCCGAGGTAACGGGAATTTTTTTATGCATGAATATATCTAATTTACTACTGGGTGTTTGCGGCGGTGCAAGCACTCGTTAATTGTAGCGTGAATGAAACCGCTATGTGGTGATAGGTGGTTCTTTGCAACTAAATTGCTCTAAAGCTGTGATTGCTAATCATTCACGAGAGACTACTTTAAATTTAAGTGTAAAGCTTTTCTGAATCTTTTGCACTTGAAATAACGAGTCGTTTGGATTGGATGTAAAAATAAATTATTGTTTACATTTCACACCTTGAAAAATGATACTTGTGCCGCGATATACATTATATAGACTGATAAAAGATACAGAGCATGTGCAGCGCGTGATTTATGAGTGCTGCTGCAAGAATGCAGATTTGATGACAAAGGCTAGGAAATATAATGCGTATTGACAAGTTTACAACAAAATTTCAGCAAGCTTTGGCGGATGCCCAAAGTTTAGCGATACAAAAGCATCATGCCTATCTCGAGCCTGTTCACGTTTTGTGGGCTCTTTTAGAGGACAACGATTCGGGAGCAGCTAGTTTGTTTGCTCGCGCAGGCGCCTCTGTGCAAAGACTACGTACCGAGGTTCAAAACGCTATAGATGCGTTGCCTGAGGTCCAAGGCCAGGGGGCTGAGCTAAATATTAGCCGTGATTTACAAAGAACCTTGGCTTTAACTGACAAAGAGGCCAAAGACCGAGGCGATACCTATATTGCCGGCGAGCTTTTCTTGTTAGTGTTGGCTCGTGATAAAGGCCGTATTGGACAGCTGCTGCGTGATGTAGGGGTTAAAGACTCTGCATTGCAAAGTGCAATTGACGACTTACGTGGCGGTGCATCTGTAGACAGCCCCGAGGCTGATGAGCAACGCGAAGCACTGGCTAAATACACCATGGATTTGACCGAGCAAGCACGCTTGGGCAAGTTGGATCCGGTGATTGGCCGTGATGATGAAATCCGTCGTTCGATACAGATTTTACAACGCCGCACCAAAAACAACCCAGTGCTTATTGGTGAGCCCGGAGTGGGTAAAACTGCCATTGTAGAAGGGTTGGCCCAGCGTATCGTTAACAATGAGGTGCCTGAAAACCTCAAAGGGAAACGATTGTTGGTGCTTGATTTAGCAGCGTTGTTGGCAGGGGCTAAATTCCGCGGAGAATTTGAAGAGCGCCTCAAGGCTGTGCTCAAAGAGCTGGGCCAAGATGCCGGCAAGACAATTCTCTTTATAGATGAAATCCACATGGTTGTGGGTGCGGGCAAGGCCGAGGGCGCAATGGATGCGGGCAACATGCTTAAGCCTGCTTTGGCGCGCGGCGAGTTGCACTGTATTGGTGCCACTACTTTAGATGAGTATCGTCAGTACATTGAAAAAGATGCTGCCTTAGAGCGTCGTTTCCAACGTGTACAGGTTGATGAGCCTGATGTACCTTCAACCATCGCAATTTTACGCGGCCTACGTGAGCGTTATGAGTTGCACCATGGAGTGGCCATCACTGACCCTGCTTTGGTGTCAGCAGCCGAGCTCTCACAGCGTTATATCACCGATCGTTTCTTGCCAGACAAGGCGATTGACCTCATTGATGAGGCGGCTGCTCGCATCCGGATGGAGATTGACTCCAAGCCCGAGGTGATGGACAAGCTCGATCGTCGAATGATTCAGTTGAAAATCGAGCGCGAAGCAGTCAAAAAAGAAACTGATGATGCTTCTAAAAAGCGTTTGCAAGTCATTGAGGACGAGCTTGAGCACTTAGAGCGTGAGTACAACGATTACGAAGAGGTTTGGAAATCAGAAAAAGCTGCGGTACAGGGTTCGCAAGCCATCAAAGAAGAGATTGATGAGGTGCGTGCCGAGATGGCTGAACTGCAACGCAAAGGACAATTTGACAAGTTGGCCGAGCTCCAATACGGACAGCTGCCGCAGTTAGAAGAGCGCTTGAAGGCCGCCGAAGAAGGTCTTTCTGACGAGGCTCATGAGCATCCACGTTTGATGCGTACCGAGGTGGGTGTTGAAGAAATCGCCGAGGTAGTATCGCGTGCAACGGGCATTCCGGTTGCTCGGATGATGCAGGGTGAACGTGAAAAGCTGATTCAGATGGAATCTCATCTGCATGAGCGTGTGATCGGTCAAAATGAGGCCGTCACGTTAGTAGCTGATGCGATTCGTCGCTCACGCGCTGGTTTGGCTGATCCCGGCCGTCCTTATGGTTCATTTTTGTTCCTGGGTCCAACTGGTGTGGGTAAAACCGAGCTGAGTAAAGCTTTGGCCGAGTTCCTTTTTGACTCTGAAGAGCATTTGATTCGCATCGACATGTCCGAGTTTATGGAAAAGCATTCGGTGGCACGTCTGATCGGTGCGCCTCCGGGGTATGTCGGTTACGAGCAAGGTGGCTATTTGACCGAGGCAGTGCGTCGCAAGCCCTATAGCGTCATCTTGCTGGATGAAGTAGAAAAAGCACACCCTGATGTCTTTAATGTGCTGCTACAAGTGCTTGATGATGGGCGACTGACCGATGGTCAGGGCAGAACTGTGGATTTCAAAAACACTGTCATTATCATGACCTCTAACTTGGGTTCTCATCATATTCAGGCCATGTCTGATGAGCCTTATGAAAAGGTCAAAGATGTTGTTTGGGAAGAGCTCAAAACATCTTTCCGCCCCGAGTTTTTGAACCGGATTGACGAAGTTGTGGTCTTCCACAGCCTGGATGCCAAACACATCCAAGCCATTGCACAGATACAGATTCAGCGTTTGGCGCAGCGTCTCGAAGAGCGTCACTTGCAGTTGGATATTTGTCCTGCCGCCTTGGCCGAGCTGGCTAAAGTGGGCTTTGATCCCGTATTTGGGGCACGTCCGTTAAAGAGAGCCGTGCAGCAGTATTTGGAAAACCCGCTGGCCAAGAAAATCCTGCAGGGTGATTTCGCTGAAGGCGATATCATCCAAGTGGATTTCGAGGCGGATGACTTTGTGTTTAACAAAGAGGGTTCTGTCGAAGTGGCCTAACCGACTCATTAACTCTATAAAAAAGCCGATGCCTTTTTGGGCATCGGCTTTTGTTTAGGTGAAATCGGCTTTGTCATTAATGCCGTAGAACTTGACCCCAATTTCGATGGGGCCACGCCCTCGTTCACGGCGGCGACGGTTGGTGTCGCGTAGTGAATAAATGCAACCGCAGTATTCTTGTTGGTAAAAGTGTTCGCGCTTGCTAATGTCGAGCATGCGTTGGGCCCCCCCTTGGCGCCTCCAGTTGTAGGTCCAGTAGGTGAGGTTGTCATAACGCGAAGCAGCGCGCACCCCGGAATCATTGATTTGCTGCATGTCTTTCCAGCGTGAGATACCTAACGAGCTGGTAAAGGTGTGATAACCGTGCTCGTAGGCGTACAGAGCGGTGCGCTCAAAACGCATGTCAAAGCAAACGGTGCAGCGCAGACCGCGTTCGGGCTCGTACTCTAAGCCCTCGACCCGCTCAAACCAGTTGTCAACATCATAATCAGCATCGATAAACTCGATATTATGTTCGCGCGCATAACGGATGTTTTCCTCTTTGCGAATTTCATACTCTTCGCGTGGATGGATGTTGGGGTTATAGAAAAATATTGCATAATCAACCCCTGAGGCTGTCATGGCCTCCATGACCTCGCCAGAACAGGGCGCGCAACAAGAGTGTAATAACACCTTGTTGGTGTTCTTTGGTGGGGTGAGAGGCTTGCGGTTTTTAAGCGTATCGACTGTCATGAATGTAGGTTAGAACAGCAGTAATTAAAAGATGCTTTAGAGCTTTAATTTTCAAATATATACCGCCATAGATCAAGTACGGCTTGTCGATGAGGCTGGGCCTGCATTGATTCTATGCGGGCTACAGGATGCCCTTGTAGACGCAAGCTGTGTTGTCGACGACGATAAAAGCGATAACTATTGATGACAGGCATCGCCAGTGCCTGAGGGATGAGGTTGTATTGGCTAGCAATACTCAGTAGGGCGATATTACCCAAGTTTTCTACCAGTTTAGGCACTTTATAGGCATAATTCAACACTAAAAATTGGGTAATGAATTCGACATCTACCATCCCGCCACGATCGTGTTTGAGATCAAATAGATCAGTTGGATTTGGGTGTCCTTTGGCGATTCTATCGCGGATATCGAGTATATGGTCTTTTAAAAGGGTGCTGTTGCGTTTTTTTTGCAAAATAACGCGACGTAATCGTTCAAAGCGCGCTCCAATTGCAGGCGTGCCTGCAGTAAATCGGGCGCGGCTGATGGCTTGGTGCTCCCATGTCCAGGCTTTGGTGCGCTGATAGTCCTCAAAGGTGTCAATATTGACAGCAATCAGTCCGGCATTACCATCTGGGCGCAGCCGCATGTCGACTTCATACAGTCGTCCAGACGAGGTCAACGCCGAGAGCCAATTAATCATCCGGCGTGCTAACCGCACATAGCTTTCTATTTCTTCTGTGCTGTTGCCGTCATATAAAAAAACCAAGTCTAAATCCGATGCATAACCCAGTTCTTTACCTCCTAGCTTGCCATATGAAATGATCGCGAAATTGCGTTTATCGATTGCTTTGGCATAAGTACTTTGTACTTGGGTCCAAGTCCACTCAAGGGCATGCTCCAACATATAGTCGGCCAAGTACGAGAGCTGATCTGCGAGGCTTTCAACAGAAAAAAGGCCCTCTAAATCTTGGGCTAATAATTGAAAAATAACTTGATGCTGCACGTCGCGCATGATGTTCATTTGTTTTTCAACATCAAAACTCCCATCAGGAAGACGGCAGGCATAAAGATCATTGCTGAGCTGAATGCTCAGAGCAGAGAAATCGACTGGACTCATCAGTCGATGCCATTGGGTTAAACGGTTTAGTACTACAGGGTATTGTGTTAGGTATTGGGCCGCCCATGGGCTGGTGGCCAGGATTTTGCAGCACCGAGTCACTGTTTCAGGATAGACACTAAAAAGACTGAGGTAGGCACTGCGCAGGGCGATTTGGTCTATCAACCTCCAAATACGGGGCGCTGTTTCTATGGGATTTTCGGTGCGTAAGACCGCGACCTTAAAGGCCCGTGCCAATTCTAGGATGCGTTGGCGCGTATGCTCGTTAAGCCGCTGCCCACGCTGAGATTGAAAGAATTGCTCTTGTAATTGTGTCCAGTGTGTATGTAGTTGTGCATGATCTGATTGGGACTGAAATGGGCCCGGGCTTGGCGGTTGTTCTGAATCCATCGTTTGTGAATGCTGCAGCTCTGGCATCCCGACAATGCGAAAAGAATTTTTAAATGCTTGGCTGACTTCTGCGCGACATTGGCTCAATTTGGCCTCAAATTGGGCTTCATTCATCCCCAACAAAGCCGCCAATGCAGCAATATCATGAGGCTCTGTAGGCAGTAAATGTGTTTGGTTGTCATCTCTAAATTGCAGTAGATGTTCTATTTGCCTTAAAAAATTGTAGTGATTTCCTAATGTATGAGCCAGTTGAGGCGCAATCAATTCGGCTTGGACTTGCGCTTTGAGTGCTGCATGGAGGTTGGTTTTTTGTAGGGATGGAGAATGTCCACCATGAATCAGTTGATTCAGCTGTACGATGAACTCAATTTCACGAATGCTGCCATCGCCAATTTTTATGTTTAAGCTATCGTCTAGCTTGCGGCGGCTACGGACCGTTTGATGCCAATCATCGCGGATTTGTTCGCGTAGGGTGCGCAAGGGTTGCAGTGCATCAAAGTCTAGATATTTTCTATATACAAAGGGTTGACGGATACTTTCCAGGGTTTGGTGCGCCTTGCGTGTATAGAGATGGTCGCGGAGCTGTATGGGCCTGGCTTTTACCCAGGCATAGCGCTCCCAATCGCGCCCTTGTTTGATAAAGTATTGATGTAACCCCTGTAAGCTCCACACCAAGGGTCCCGCATCGCCATCTGGACGTAAACGTAGGTCAGTACGAAAAACGATGCCTTCTACAGTATGTTGGGATAACGTGGACAGCAGGCGTTGCGTTAGACGGGTATAAAACTCGTGGAAACTCAATGGGCGTTTGCCTTGTGTATATCCGTCTTGCTGGTAAAGGACAATAAAATCGATGTCCGAAGAGACATTTAATTCGCGACCTCCCCATTTGCCCATAGCAACGATGAGTAGATCCAAAGGGGTGCCTGTATCTGTATCGGTAGGTGCGCCGTGTATGTCGGCCAAGAGATCCCACCAAAATAGGTAGGTTTTACGTACGCATTGCTCTGCCAAGAGGCTCATCACATGTCCCGTTTCCTGGGGGTGCGCGCGCAGTGTGACTTCACGCAGATATTGCACAAAAAACACCTGATCGCGCACGCGCCTCAGGGCATCTTTAAAGCTGTCTGGATCAGAGCACTGCTCATCAAGAAGGGCGGCCCACCATTGCTCGAGGCGCGCAGCAGTGACAGGCTGCAAATAATGAAGCATTAACCACGGCTCAAAGTCGGGGTCGCGGTTGATTTTTCGTTTGAGAGCGCGGGACCATTCAAATGCGTGCGTCAGCTCAGGTTGATTGTGTGGCATGGACAGGACCGATAATCAAGGTTTGGTTCAATGTATTTACCAAATTTTATAGTAATCACCACCCCGATTGTTTATAGTGTGAGCTTTTCCTGGGTGTTGGTGTTTAAACCATAATTCAATGGGGCGAGGCAGGGTGACTGCAAGACGTTTTTTCCGCATTGTAGTTTATTTGCTGTTGGCAATTTGCGTTGTTGCAGGCGTAGCTTTTGCAGCTGTTAAGTATTGGGCACTACCATCCATTCACCTCTGGAAAGACCCCATCACCCGCGTACTTTCTCAGTCGGTTGGCGCACCCGTGCAGATCGGCCATATCCAAGCACGGTGGCGTGGGCTCAGGCCCGAACTCGAGCTCGAGGATGTCGCTGTATTTAATGCTCGTGGGCACGAGGTGCTGAGTATCCCGCATGCCGTTGGGCAGCTTAAACTCAGCAGTTTTTTAGCACGTAGTCCTCATTTCTCTCATTTAAATGTGACCGGCTTGGCGCTGCTGGTTAGCCGAGATGAATCGGGCGAAATTGACTTTTTTAGCCAACCTACTCAAACAGAGGCTGACACGCCTGCATCCGCGCAGACAGTGGATCTCAAGGCTGGTGTTTATCGATGGCTTTCACAGCAAGGGCGACTGCAGATTAGTGACAGCCACGTGGTTTGGCAAGACCTCTCTACAGAGCAGCCACCATTAGCACTACAGGTCGAATCATTGGGCTTGCGCCAACATCAGGGTGAACTGCGCATTAATGGTTTGTTATCAAGTTTGCGCCAGGCCCATACACAGTTGCGTTTTAGTAGTGAGTGGCAGTTGCCTGATGACGGACAGTTACGTGAGCAACAAACGCCTACTTTAGCCCAAGGTCAGATTCGTGTGCAGGTCAATCATTTACAACCATCGGCTTGGCGTAGATGGGTCGACATGCCCAGTTTTTTGTATCAGGGCACCCTTAATGGTCAGTTTTTATTCGATATAAAAGACGAAGAAATCACCCATGCTAAAGGCTCGGTTGCCATTGATCGACCGTTTTGGGCGGATGGTCGTCAACTGTTATCTATAGAGCCACAGCCTTTTTTTCAGGCACGCGCAGCCAATTTTCATTTTGACTTTAATAAGCAGGCTTTAATGGCACTGGCCGAGCTCACTGCAGAGGGGCCTATACCTTTGTCCATCCCGGGGGCGCATTGGCGTGTGCAGCTGCAGGATTTGAATGTGCATGTGCCAGACGAGTTCGACGAACCGCTATTTTTCAAAAAGATTAATTTGGATGCTCATAGCAAAGCCCAACTAACTGATTTTGAAAAAGTTGACTTTAAAAAGATTGAATCCAAAGAGGTTAATCCCAACGAAGTTGACCTCAAAGAGGCTGGTCCCAAAAACAATGATCCTCAAAAGACGGATACTGCTTTTGATTCACTTTCCTTGTTATCTATGGATACTCCCGGCGTCGACGAAACTAAAGATGGTTTTTGGCAAATTAACCAGCTTTATATCGATACCGGTGCGGGCGTGGTGCAGCTGGCAGGAGCCCTGCAATTACATGCGCAAGATCTCTGGCTTAGCAAGGCTAATTTAGAAGGTGCAGGTGAGCATATTGCTTTGGCCAATATTTACAAGTATTTCCCAAACAGTTTAGATCCTGATTTGCGCGAGTGGCTACAAGCAGGACTGACCGCAGGGCAGATGACAGAATTGGAATTTCAATGGCAGGGGTTGTTAGATGATTTTGAATACTACCAAACGCGCGATACGGGGCAGTTTCAACTACAAGCAGCCATTGCAGATGCCACCATCGATTATTATCCAGCGATAGAATCAGAATTGGGTTGGCCTGCCATAGTCGGTCTGGATGGTTGGCTGCATTGGAAAAATGATGAGATGCGCATTACTGTGGACAACGAGCCCTCGCTGCGCTTATCTCATGAGCAGGCAGCACATATTCATAGCATTTCGGCGCAACTCACTGATTTATATCAGCAAGCAGATCTCACCGTAAATGCACAAGGCCAAGCATCCGCAGATGATTTCTTTTCGCTTTGGACCCATTCTAACCTGGGAGAAATCTTACAAGACACTGTCCAGGTGCAACGACTAAGCGGCCCTGACTGGCGTGTTGATTTGTTGCTCGACGTTCCGCTAGGAGTCCCCGAAGAAGAGATGGAAGAGCTCACAAAGGTCCAGGGCATGGTACATGTCGACAAGCCATCAACAGTGGAATTGTGGCCTGATTTTGCTCCTCTAACCCAAGTGCAGGGTAGCTTTGGATTTTCAGAAAATGGGGTACATGCAGTTGATGTACGCGCACATTGGTTGGGCGGTCCTTTTGCTATGCAGGGCGGCCTCGGGACTGCTGGAGATGAAATGCAGCTCAAAGCCCATCCACACGCAGCAGATTTGCAGGAATTTTATAGCCATCCTGCTTTAGGAGTGCTCGAAGGTGACTTTGCGATTGATGGGGTGCTTTCCTTAGACGAGGCCGAGCACCTAAACATTACTGCACGTAGTGATTTGCAGGGGCTTTCTGTTGATTTACCGGCGCCATTACAGAAATCCACAGCCGATAAAAGTTGGCCCATGCAGATCAACTGGCTATTTTTAGATGATGATGGAGATAGAAATCAGCTGCGTATTGCTTTAGAGGATCGCCTGTATGGGCAGGTTGTATTGGATTTTGCGCAGCATAAAGTCGAGTCCGCCGAGCTTTTTTCAACACCTTTATCTGAGCAAGAGTCATCGACAGCAGAGCAGTTACGTATAGATGTACAGCATTCGTTTTTAGATGTTGACGCCTGGTGGGACTGGCTCGAGCATATTGATAGCCCAGATGATCCCTCTTGGCAGTGGCCCGAACGCTCTCAGGTACGTTTGCGTGCTGATGAGGCTTATGTCCTGGGTTTTGGGCTCGAGTTTTTTACCTACGCACACCAACTCGTAGAACCCGAGTATTGGCGCGCTGATATTAGTTCAGACCAGATTGCAGGTACGGCTTTTTGGCACCAGCGCGGTAGTACTGCACATCCATCTGGGCGCGTAGATGCGCATTTTCATCGATTTGATGTGTTGGCTGATTTTGTTCCAAAAATGGGAGTGCAGCCGCCCAAAGGGAGTCGAGTGATTACCAAAGGTGATCTGAGCCAAACCTCGAACTCTAATAGCAAGAGTAGCCCAGTCCCTCGTATCGCTGAGGCAGAGCCAGCTCATCCACCTCTGTTGCCTCAGTTGCCATCAATCAAACTGAAGATTGATAAATTTAATGTAGGCGGATACGAGTTGGGCGCATTGCAGGCACAGGCCAGTGGAATGACCCAAGGGCTAGGATGGATTATTGATTCTTTTGAAATGTCCGTAGACCAAGCAATGCATACCCAAGGCAGTGGTCGCTGGGCGATTTGGGGGGGTGACTCTGGATTGGCACTACAGTGGGAAAGTGTGTTTGAAGATTTGGGTGCGTATGCGGATTACTTGGGTTTGGCTGGCTATATAGAAAGAGGCAAAGGGCTAATGACTGCAGAGTTTGATTGGCCTAATTTGCCCTGGCGCAGCAATTTAGATGACTTGCGCGGTCAGGTCGAGCTGGAATTAGAAAATGGACGCTTGCAACCCATACAATCTCGGTCCGCCAAGTTGCTCGAGTTTCTTTCTCTGCAATCACTGTCGCGTATTGCACGTCTGGATTTAGATGTGGGTAGTGTGCTCAAAGAGGGATTTCCCTTTCATATGATCGAAGGGCAAGCCCAATTTGAACGTGGTTGGGTGCACACCGATGACTATAAAGTGATCAGTCCCGTTGGGTCATTGTTTTTTGAGGGCCGCACGCATTTGCAAAACCAACAAATAGACGCTCAAGCACTGGTCATCCCCGAGCTGGATGTCAGTGGAGCTGCATTGGCTGCGGGAATTGCGGTCAATCCTATTGTCGGTATGGGTGCCTTGTTGGCACAGTGGATATTAAAGCACCCCTTATCGAAAGCGATGACCATACGCTACCAAATCACTGGTGATTGGGATGACTTTTCGGTAGAGGAAATAGCTACCAGCACCGCCGAAGAGCAGGCAGAAATTGTAGAAGACAACATACTGCCTTTGCGCATCGCGCCATTGGACCAGCAAATCCAAACACCCGAACCCCAAGACACTGATGCGGCTAAGTCAGTACAAGAACGCAAGGAACCACCAGCAGGAGCGCTACGGGTGCGTTCTAAAACCAAGCTGGAAAAGGGGCACTCATCGGAAACTGCCGACCCTGATCATCGCCCAGAAAAGAGCAGTGGCGATGATGCATCAGCAAGCGATTAGTGGCAGGAATGAATAGATTAGAGACGTGCGGTAGGGCGCAAGTAGCACGCACTGAACTTTTTCAGGCGCGATTACTTTTTCATCATGTCAAAAAACTCGTCGTTGGTTTTGGTGGCGCGGATCTTATCCAAAATAAACTCCATGGCCTCGGTCTCGTCCATATCGTGGATGAATTTGCGCAACACCCATGTTTTTTGCAATAAGTCGGGTGCAATGAGGAGCTCTTCGCGGCGTGTGCTGGTCTTTTTGAGATTAATCGCTGGGTAAACGCGTTTTTCAGCCAGGCGACGTTCGAGGTGTATTTCTGAGTTTCCAGTGCCTTTGAATTCCTCGTAAATCACCTCGTCCATGCGGCTACCGGTTTCGATGAGAGCCGTGCCAATAATGGTTAGTGAGCCACCCTCTTCGAGGTTGCGGGCCGCACCAAAAAAGCGTTTGGGGCGTTGCAAAGCATTGGCATCGACACCCCCGGTCAAGACCTTTCCAGACGCAGGTACGACTGTATTATAAGCTCTGGCCAGTCGCGTAATAGAGTCGAGCAAGATGACCACATCTTTTTTGAGCTCGGCCAAACGTTTGGCCTTTTCGATGACCATTTCAGCAACCTGCACATGGCGTGTGGCAGGCTCATCAAAGGTCGATGCGACAACCTCGCCGCGCACAGTACGCTGCATTTCTGTGACCTCTTCGGGACGCTCATCAACCAGAAGAACAATCACGATTGAGTCGGGGTAGTTAGTAGTGATGGCATGTGCTATGTGCTGCATGATCACAGTTTTACCCGATTTGGGGCTGGCCACAATTAAAGCCCGTTGGCCTTTGCCAATCGGAGAGAAAATATCCAGTATGCGACCCGTGGTGTTTTCTTCGCTTTTGATATCGCGCTCGAGAATCATGCGCTTGTCAGGGTGCAAGGGTGTGAGATTTTCAAACATAATGCGATGTTTGATTTTCTCGGGCTGCATGCCGTTGACCTTGTCGACCTTGACCAGGGCAAAATAGCGCTCGCCGTCTTTGGGCGTGCGTACCTCGCCCTCGATAGAATCACCAGTGTGTAAATTGAAACGACGAATTTGAGAAGGTGAAATATAGATGTCGTCTGTGCTAGCCAGATAAGAAGTCTCGGGCGAGCGCAGGAAACCAAAACCGTCGGGAAGTACTTCAAGAACGCCGTCGCCGAATATCTGTTCGCCTTGTTTGGCGCGGTTTTTCATAATCGCAAACATGAGTTCTTGTTTGCGCATGCGACTCGCATTTTCAATATTCAGGCTAGCAGCCATTTCGAGCAACTGCGAGACGTGCAGTGCTTTGAGTTCGTTGAGATGCATTTGAGAAAAAGAAGGGAATTAGCATGTGCGAGCGGGGCTAAAAAGAAAGAATAGCCACCGCTCAGTGCTAGGTTTAAGAGGTTGGAATTCGTTATATGGATTCGTCGAGGAACTGATATAGTTGTGCTTTGGATAGGGCGCCAACCTTGGTCTGAGAGACCTCGCCATCTTTGAATAGCATCAGTGTGGGAATACCTCGCACACCGTATTTGGCCGCCGTATCCGGGTTTTCATCGACGTTTACCTTTGCTATGGTAACACGATTTTGGTAGTCATTTGCGGCCTCATCAAGTATGGGCGCAATAGCCTTGCATGGACCACACCAGGCCGCCCAAAAGTCTACCAGCACGGGTATGTTAGATTGTAAGACATCGTTTTCGAACGACGTATCCGTAACATTTTTGATTGAATTGCTCATGACAGGATTCGATGAATTGGGTTGAGTGAATACTACAAACTATACGAGAGGACGCTTTGTACTTACAACGTCGTCCTAAAGAAAGCCGCCATGAAGTGTTGTTGTTTACACACAAGCCAATGATGCCCGAGTGCAATAAGAACATGGCATGGTCTTTATTTGACCTTATGATAATTATACGTCTTTCACCTTATTATGTGCGAGTAGATAGTGAGTACCTCATACGATGAACATTCCATCCAGGTGTTAAAGGGGTTAGAACCAGTGCGTCAGCGCCCTGGTATGTACACCCGTACAACTAACCCGTTACACATTATCCAAGAGGTGATCGATAACGCGGCCGACGAGGCGCTAGCCAATCATGCATCCTCTATAACGGTGCGTTTGCATACCGATCACAGCATTTCTATCGAGGATAATGGGCGTGGAATTCCAGTTGGATTGCATCCCGAAGAAAATATCCCAGTGATTGAACTGGTGTTTACGCGTCTTCATGCGGGGGGCAAATTCGACAAGCAGCACGGCCAAGCCTATGCCTTTTCAGGGGGGCTGCATGGTGTTGGGGTCTCTGTGACCAATGCACTGTCAACACGCATGGAGTGCACCGTTTGGCGCAATGGCCAAGAACACCAAATCGTTTTTTCTGGGGGTGCCGTACAAGAGCCTTTACACGTGACTGGTCGTCGTGTGGCCAAACGCAAACAAGGGACGTTGGTACGCGTGTGGCCAGACACACAGTTTTTTGATAGCCCAACCTTACCTAAGGGCGAGCTCAAGCATGTCTTGCGTAGCAAAGCCGTATTACTCGAGGGAATCACTGTAGAGTTATACGACGAGAATACCCAAGAGCACTACCGTTGGCAGTATGCGCACGGCATGCCCGATTATTTATCCGAGCGCCTCGAGGATGCCGAATTAATCATGCCTTTATTCGAAGGCAGCTACGAGGCCGGCAGCGATGACCCAAACAACGCACCTGGCGAGGGCGTGGATTGGGTGGTGGCCTGGAGTGCCGAGGGTCAAATTATTCGTGAATCCTATGTAAATTTAATACCCACCTCGGCAGGTGGCACACATGAGGCCGGGTTGCGCGATGGCTTATATCAGGCCGTAAAAAGCTTTATTGAAATGCACAGCCTCATGCCCAAGGGGGTGCGTCTACTTGCCGAGGATGTGTTTGCCCGAGCTAGTTTTATTTTGTCTGCCAAGATGCTCGACCCTCAATTCCAAGGGCAGATCAAAGACCGCCTGACGAGCCGTGATGCAGTGCGCATGGTCAGCCATGTCGTGCGACATGCGCTCGAATTGCGTCTTAATGCCAATGTAGAAGAGGCCAAAAAACTGGCCGAATTAGTGATTGAGCACGCTCATGCTCGGGTGCGCAGCAGCCAGCGCGTCACGCGTCGTCGGCGTTCAGGGGTGGCTGTGTTACCTGGTAAGCTCACTGATTGTGAAACTGACGAAGTCCAGCGTCGCGAGCTTTTCCTGGTCGAAGGGGATTCCGCAGGTGGCTCTGCCAAAATGGGTCGCGATAAAACTTTCCAAGCCATTCTACCGCTGCGCGGCAAGGTGTTAAATTCTTGGGAGGTGCATGCTGACCGCTTATTTGCCAACCAAGAAATACATGACATTTCAGTGGCCATCGGGGTCGAGCCACATGGCCAAGAGGCCCAGCCTGATCTCAGTGGGTTACGTTATGGGCGTATTTGCATTTTATCTGATGCCGATGTCGATGGTGCGCATATTCAGGTTTTATTGCTGACATTGTTTTTCCGTCATTTCCCTGCCTTAATCAAAGCAGGGCATATTTATATAGCTCGGCCGCCGCTCTTTCGTGTCGATGTACCTGCTTTGGGCAAGCGTCCCGCCCGAAAATTATATTGTCTAGACGAAGGCGAGCTAGAAGCCATGCTAGAAAAATTACGCAAAGAGGGCATCCGCGATGAGCGCTGGTCAGTGAGTCGATTCAAAGGCTTGGGTGAAATGAGTGCCGAGCAACTATGGGAAACCACCATGAATCCAGACACACGCCGATTGCAGCGGGTAGCTTTTGGGGATTTGGGGTTAGAGGGCACCCAAGAGATGTTCACCATGTTAATGGGGCGTGGCGAGGCCGCACAACGTCGTAGCTGGCTCGAGGAAAAAGGTAATTTAGCCGAAGTGGATATTTAAGCATTATGTCAGATCAAGCAACCATAGATTATGAAACCGATGATGACGCCCTGATTTTGGCGCGCTATGCCGAGCAGGCATATCTGGATTACGCCATTTCGGTCGTACGCGGGCGTGCGCTGCCTGACGTGACCGATGGGCAAAAACCAGTGCAGCGGCGCATTTTGTATGCCATGCAGGCGATGGGGCTGAGCACTCAAGCTCGTCCCGTAAAATCCGCCCGCGTGGTTGGCGACGTTCTGGGTAAGTATCACCCTCACGGCGATCAAGCTGCCTATGACGCAATGGTGCGCATGGCCCAAGACTTTGTGTTGCGTTATCCACTGATCGAAGGTCAGGGTAATTTTGGTTCTCGTGATGGTGATAATGCCGCAGCCATGCGCTATACCGAGGCCAGACTGACCGATTTTGCTCAGCTACTGCTCGAAGAGCTTAATGAGGGCACGGTTGATTTCATAGATAACTATGATGGTAGCCAGACCGAGCCTCAGGTCCTGCCAGCGCGTTTGCCGGTAGTGCTTTTAAATGGTGCCACCGGCATCGCAGTCGGGATGGCGACAGATATCCCGCCCCATAACATTACCGAGGTGAGCCAGGCTTGCGTAGCCTTACTCAAGGATCCCAAAATCCCAGACGAGGTACTTTGGGAGCATATCCAGGGGCCAGATTTTCCGGGGGGTGGCCAAATCATCACCCCAGCCAAAGATATTCAACGTGTCTACCAACAAGGTCGTGGCTCGATCAAGGTACGTGCCAGTTGGCGCTTCGAAGAAATGGCTCGTGGCCAATGGCAGTTAGTCGTTGATGAGTTGCCGCCTAACACATCTAGTCAAAAAGTCCTCGAAGAAATAGAAGAAAAAACCAATCCCCGCGTACGCCAAGGGCGCCGTTCATTGACCAATGAGCAGCAGCAAACGCGTGCATTGGTGCTCAGCATGTTGGAAACGGTGCGTGACGAATCCAGCAAGGAAGAGGCCGTACGCTTGGTGTTTGAACCCAAAAGTAGTCGTGTTGATAGGCATGAGTTTGCAGAAATGCTGTTAGCGCATACCAGTATGGAGGCCAATTACAGCATTAATTTAGTCAGTATTGATACGCAGGGTCGTCCCAAACAGACTCCTCTGCGGGGCATGCTCGAAGACTGGCTAGATTTCCGACGCGAAACAGTACGTCGTCGTACGCAATTCCGCTTGGATAAAACAGATGAGCGTATTCATGTGCTCGAAGGGCGGATGGTGGTGTATCTAGATGTAGATGCTGTGATTCAGACCATTCGTGATGCCGACGCCCCCAAAGAAGCATTGATCGAGCGTTTTGCGCTCAGTGAGCGTCAGGCCGAAGATATTTTGGAGATGCGTTTGCGCCAACTAGCACGACTCGAGGGTATAAAGATCGAGCAAGAGCTAGAAAAACAACGCAAGCAAAAAGAACAGTTAGAGAAAATATTGAATAGTCCCGCAACCTTTAAACGGTTATTGATCCGAGAAATACAAAGTGATGCTAAAAAGTTCGAAGACGCGCGTCGCACGCTCATCCAAGAAGCCGAGCAAGCAGTCCTTGAAACGCCCGTCCTAGACGAAGC
>DATGSS010000086.1:0-14340 GCA_035302345.1 Paenalcaligenes sp. | reverse complement strand
AGCAAATAAAGCGCGTCCTAAACGACCGGGTTTTTTTTCATCGATGAGATTGGCGCGCTTGGCAACACCTAGCAAGGTACCGGTAGCATCGAATACCTCGACCAGTACAAGCACCAATACGACGTGAACAATACCGACATTTAGTGCGCCTATAATGTCTAATTGCATGAATGTGGGTGCAATACTTGGGGGCATTGAAACCAGCCCATGGTAACTGGTATGGCCAGTAACCATGGAAAGGACGGTGACAGCTAGGATGCCAATCAGGATTGCGCCACGCACGCGTAAAGCATCTAAAACCGCAATGACAAAAAAGCCAAAAATAGCAAATAAAGCTTGATGCGAGGTCAGGTTGCCAATACCCACATGAGTGGCTGGATTACCCACTACTACACCGCTGTTAATCATGGCAATCAGCCCCAGGAAAAGGCCAATACCCGCTGCAATGGCTGAACGTAATGATTTGGGGATGCCGGCGATAATCCAGCTGCGAGCACCCGTGGCAGTCAATAAAATAAAGATAATCCCAGATATAAAGACAGCCCCTAACGCTTGTTGCCAAGTAAAGCCCAATGCACCTACCACAGTAAAAGCAAAGAAAGCGTTCAAACCCATCCCGGGGGCCAAACCGATGGGCCAATTAGCAACTAATGCCATAGTAGTTGTCCCTACAACTGCGGCCAAACAGGTAGCAACAAAAATAGCCCCACGATCCATGCCAGTGGAAGAGAGAATGTCCGGATTAACAAAAATAATATAAGACATGGTTAGGAAGGTTGTAATACCTGCCAGCACCTCGGTCTTAACATTGGTGTTGTGTTCGCTCAAGCGGAAGAGCCTTTCCAGCATCGGAAGTCCTTTGATTCGTGTTAAAGTGACGAAAGGTGTGATTAAAAGGGCGTTTGAATATACTTGCGCCCGAGAATAATTAGGCAATTGTACATAAATTAGCGCAAAAAAATGAATGTTTTAGGGATAGAAAGTTCTTGTGATGAAACAGGCGTGGCTATTGTCCATACCGAAACAGGATTAAGAGCTCATGCACTGCATAGCCAAATAAGAATGCACCAAGAATACGGTGGTGTAGTGCCCGAGCTTGCCTCGCGCGATCACATACGACGTATGTTGCCTTTAATTCAACAGTGCTTGGATGAGGCCACACTGACCATGCAAGAGATAGACTATGTCGCCTATACAGCAGGGCCGGGTTTGGCCGGAGCGTTATTGGTGGGGGGCAGTGTAGCCAATGCGCTTGCCTGGTCACTGCAAAAGCCAGTAATTCCTATCCATCATTTAGAAGGACATTTGCTATCACCACTAATGAGCGAGCCCACGCCCGATTTTCCTTTTGTAGCTTTATTGGTATCTGGCGGGCATACGCAATTGATGCGCGTAGGTGGTGTTAATGATTATGAGCTGTTAGGTGAAACGCTAGATGACGCTGCCGGCGAGGCATTTGATAAAACTGCAAAGTTATTGGGTTTGCCTTATCCAGGTGGGCCAGCATTGGCGGCATTGGCTGAAAAAGGACGCCCTGATGCCATCCAATTACCTCGGCCCATGTTACATAGCAAGGATTTGGATTTTAGTTTTAGTGGCTTGAAAACAGCTGTCCTCACGCGTTTGCGTGCTGCCGAAGCTGACGGCAAACTCACTGAACAATATCGGGCTGATTGTGCAGCAGCCACCGAACAAGCGATTGTCGATGTGCTGATAGCTAAAACCATCGCAGCGACTCAGCAGACAGGGGTAGAACGGCTTGTTATTGCTGGGGGGGTTGGGGCTAATAAAAAATTACGCCAACAACTCAAACTAGCGGCTTCAAAAAAAGGCCTTTCGGTGTATTATCCCCCTATAGAATTGTGTACTGATAACGGCGCCATGATCGCCTATGCGGCAGCCATGCGTTTAAAGCATGGTTTGGTAGATGCGGATACGGCAGATTATGGGTTTAGTGTACGTGCGCGCTGGCCTCTGGATGAGCTAACGACGGCGGTTGCGTGAGGCATGTCGTGGGGATTGCTTTTGGCCAATCTTGCTTTCGGTACCCTTGAGTAGGCGTTGGATGTTGGCCTTATGTCGTGTAAGCAAAACAATAGCAATGATGACAATGGCGATCCCTTGCGATTGACTGCCCGACCACAGGTGACCCGCACCCAATACATAAATGACAGGAATAAAAAGGGCAGTGATGATCGCGGACAAAGACGAATACCGGGTGGTATAGGCAACTAATAGCCAGCATAGAGCCGCTAGTACAGCTAATAATGGATGTAGTGCTGCCAATACGCCCAATGCCGTTGCCACACCCTTGCCGCCTTTAAAGTTCAAAAACACGGGGTATAGATGCCCAATAAAGACGGCAATACCAGCCCACGCTGCAAATAAAGACGGCGCGTCTAATTGCTCACCCACTGTTCTGGCGATTAGAACTGCAAAGACACCTTTAAGCACATCCCCCAGTAGGGTTAGTGCGGCAGCCGCTTTGTTGCCACTGCGCAAAACATTGGTTGCACCTGGGTTTTTAGAGCCAAACTGTCGCGGATCTGGCAACCGCATGATTTTGCTAACGACAACAGCAAAAGGAATGGAGCCTATTAAATAAGCACCGATAATTGTGAGTAAGAGTAGGGCTAGTAGAGTCACGATATTCGGTTGTTAATCACAAGTTAAAATGAAAAATATTATAGTAACAAGCAGTACTAATTTCACTCGAAACCACAGGATCTCACAAGTTAACAATGAAAATCCTTATATCTAATGATGATGGTTATCACGCGCGGGGTATAGAAGCGCTTTATCAAGCATTAGCGCCATTGGCGCAGACCATAGTCGTCGTTGCACCTGAGACTAATTGCAGTGGGACTTCCAATGCTCTAACTTTAAACCGCCCACTAAGTGTACAGCAAGCCAGTAATGGCTTTCACTTTGTGAACGGCACGCCATCGGATTGCGTGCATATCGCTTTGACTGGTTTATTGGATTTTCGGCCGGATCTAATTGTTTCAGGAATCAATAATGGCGCCAACTTAGGTGACGATACGTTATACTCAGGAACAGTTGCAGCTGCTATGGAAGGACATTTATTTGGGGTGCCTGCCATTGCATTTTCATTGGTTGAAAAGGGGTGGCAATACCTGGACACGGCAGTGGCAGTAGCGACACAAATGGTCCAGCAGGCCATTAATGAACCTCTAGCAACCGGAACTTTGCTAAATGTTAATATACCCAATATACCTTTACATGCACTCAAGCCAGCCCAGGTCACACGTTTAGGTAAACGCCACCCTTCTGAGCCCGTCATCAAAAGTACAACACCCTATGGCGAGCCCGTATATTGGATTGGTCCAGTTGGTGGCATTTTAGATGCGGCCGATGGAACAGATTTTGGCGCCATCGAAAATTTAGCGGTTTCGGTGACGCCTTTACGTTTTGACCTGACAGCACACGAACAACTCGATACCATCACCCAATGGGTGAACTCCTAATGAAAAAGAGATATCCCCGTCCACAATTCACTCAGGGTACCGTTAACCGATTTGGCCAATCTCGCATTGGCGATGGTTTGCAAGTGCTCAACAGCAATGCACGTATTTTGCAACCAGGTGAATTTACCCCTCAGCGACAGAAAATGAGCCAGCATTTTAATCAAGACAATTTGGGTTTAAATTCTGAGCGATTACGTACGATGATGGTCGAGCGCTTACAACGGGAGGGGATCGATGATAAGCGTGTGCTAGATGCGATGCAACGCGTCCCACGTCATCATTTTGTGGATGAGGGGCTCGCTAGCCATGCTTATGAGAATGCGGCTTTACCGATTGGTTTTCAGCAAACGATCTCGCAGCCTTGGATTGTGGCGCGGATGATCGCCTTAATCTGTGAAAAGCACATTCCGCACAAGGTATTAGAGATTGGTGCGGGTTGTGGCTACCAAGCCGCTGTTTTGGCACAGTTAGTGCCACAGGTGTATGCTATAGAGCGCATCCATGGCCTCTACGAGATGGCAGTGCACAATATCCAACATGCCCCCCATACTGAGCGCATTCATTTACACTATGGCGATGGGCTAGAGGGTTTACCTCAGTATGCCCCTTTCCCTGCAATATTAGTCGCTGCAGCAGGGATGGATTTACCTAAAAGTTTATTACAACAGCTTTCAATCGGTGGACGCTTGGTTGCCCCCTTGGGCCAAGACAATCAGTATCTTGTCCTAATAGAACGCACAGGCACCGATAGCTGGACTAGAAAGTCATTAGAACCCGTACGTTTTGTGCCACTGCGTGCGGGTATACAACCTTAAGTATTCAGGAGAGTCTCTATGCATCCTGCAGGCAAATTAGTAACTCTTGCTGCAAATGCAAAAAACATGACCAGCGGGTCGCGTCAATGGCTATTAATGACTGCGGTAGCAGTCAGTGCTGTGTTGGCTGGCTGTAGCTCAACGAGCAAACGGGCGCCCATCACTGATCTCAGTGTGTCCCCGGATGAAACCGTCGCGCAAATTACCGAGTCACAAAGCAGTAAAGAGTACACCGTGCAACCAGGGGATACCTTGTATAAGATTGCACGCGAACATAATGCAAAGGTTCACGAAATTGCTCAGGCCAATCAAATCACCGATCCCAGTCAATTGAGTGTTGGACAAACTTTGATCGTGCCCGGAGCAGGTTCTGCACCTAGCTCTCCGCCCGATATTAGTAGTGGCAGTCAGGTTGTGGCTGCGCCGGTTGATGTTTCTGGTAGCGAAGCGCAGGCCAAGCCCGTAAAAACACCTGAGCCTGATCAAACCAAAGCAGAGCCAGACAAGTCAAAAGAGGGCAGTAGTGCACCGCGTGCTAGTGATGCAGATCTGATTAAATGGGGTTGGCCTAACCAAGGCAAGGTCATCAAAGAGTTCACCCCTAGCAGCAAAGGTATTGATATTGCTGGGCAGGTGGGCGATCCTGTTGTCGCCGCAGCAGATGGCAAGGTCATGTATGCTGGCAACGGTGTACGTGGGCTGGGTAATCTGATTTTACTGGGTCATAGTGATGGCTTTATTACTGCCTATGCGCACAATGATGAATTACTCGTCAAGATGGGTGAGCAGGTTAAAAAAGGCCAAAAAGTTGCTACCTTGGGTGAATCCGAAGCAGATTCCCCGCGCCTGCATTTCGAGATTCGTCGCCGTGGTACTCCAGTTAACCCCATGTCATATTTGCCCAAAAAATAAATAGCGCAGCAGCAAAGCTTTATGAGCAACACAGTTTTAACTATAGAGTCTCTGGACCTGTCTGCGCAGGGTATTGCGCACGATGATGAGGGCAAGGTGGTCTTCGTTGACGGCGCTTTACCTGGTGAAAAAGTGCAGGTGGAAATTACCCGTCGCCAAAAAAATTACAACAAAGCACGGGCCGTAGAGGTGATACATGCATCACCTCTACGAGTAACACCCAAATGCATTTATTTTGGTCAGTGCGGTGGCTGTGTTATGCAGCACTTGGATCCTGATGCGCAAATAGCTATCAAACAACGTGCCTTGGAAGACATGTTAAAGCACATCGGTAGGGTCCAAGCTGCCCAGATCTTGCCCCCGATTTATGGAGCCTTTTGGGGCTACCGTATGAAAGCTCGTTTTTCAGCTCGTTATGTGCCTAAAAAAGGTGGCATGCTGGTTGGCTTCCGCGAGCGCAATAGCAGGTTCGTAATGGACATGCAGCATTGTCAGGTGGTGCCTAAGCACGTATCTGACTTGCTCGTACCGTTGCGTTCCTTGCTCGAGGGTTTATCAATATTTCGACGAATCCCACAAATTGAATTAGCAGTTGGCGATCAAACTACAGTCTTAGTGCTGCGCCATCTCGAGCCTTTGACCTCCCAAGATTTAGATAAACTAAAACAATTTGCACATGCCCATGATATTCAATGGTGGTTGCAACCCAAAGGGCCAGATACAGCTCATCCTTTAGAGCCTGAGCAGGACAATCTTTTTTACGCGCTACCCGAATATGATCTAAAGATGGATTTTAAACCGACAGATTTCACCCAGGTTAACCACGGGATAAATCGGGTTTTGATTCGTCGTGCTCTGGGTTTATTAGATATACAGCCCCATCATCGCGTGGCAGATTTGTTTTGCGGATTGGGAAATTTTACTTTACCCATTGCTCGTACAGCCCAATCAGTGGTAGGGGTTGAAGGTAGTGATGTGCTCATAGCACGTGCTAACGCTGCAGCACAAAAACATGGGCTAGCTGAGCGCGCTCAATTTTCTGTGCTCGATTTATTTCAGGTCGATGAATACTGGTTGCGCAGTTTGGGTTATTTTGATCGCATGTTAATTGATCCACCGCGCGATGGCGCAGTCGCTCTCGCAAAAGCAATTAGTGCTTTACCCGTGCAAGAACAGCCTGATCGAATAGTGTATGTCTCGTGCAATCCATCTACCCTGGCGCGCGATGCAGGTATATTAACGCATGTAGGTGGATATCAGCTACAAGCAGCGGGGGTCATTAATATGTTCCCACATACTGCGCATATAGAATCTATTGCTGTATTTACCAAGGGTACCCAAGAAAGATTGAGCATTAACTAACCCGTTTTATTCGCAAGCTGGTGCGGGTTGCTCATGCTGTTTGATTTTCTTAAACCCATTAAAATAGCCCCAAAAGGTAAAATCTTTTGGGGCTGTTTTGTTGCTATGTATTTAGCAGCGGGTATTTACTATTTACTGAGTATTCGAATCTTTTTGCAAAGATTTAACGAGCGCTTGGGCAGCCTCGCGCACGCGTTCAGGTGCGGTTCCACCAATATGGTTGCGCGCAGCAACTGAGCCTTCGAGTGTGAGCACATCAAAGACATCAGCCTTGATAACCGGATGGTAAGACTGCAACACATCGAGGCTAAGATCAGCAATATCGCATTGTTCATCAACGCAATGCTTGACCACACTGGCGACAGTTTCATGGGCGTCTCTGAAAGGGACCCCTTGTTTAACCAGATAATCGGCCAGATCTGTAGCCGTAGCAAAACCTTCGGCAGCCGCATTGCGCATAGCTGCTTTGTTGACACTGATTCCAGCAACCATATCTACAAATATTTGTAGCGTATCGCGCACCGTATCTGCAGCGTCAAAGAGGCCTTCTTTGTCTTCTTGGTTATCTTTGTTATAGGCCAAGGGTTGCGCTTTCATTAGCATTAGTAACGCCACCAAGTGACCCACAACACGGCCTGTTTTGCCCCGAGCTAGCTCGGGCACGTCTGGATTTTTCTTTTGCGGCATAATCGAGCTGCCCGTGCAGAATCGATCTGCCAGATCAATAAAACCAAAACGTGGGCTCATCCAGATGATGAGCTCTTCGGAGAGGCGCGAAAGGTGCATCATAATCAATGAAGCGGCAGCGCAAAACTCAATGCTGAAATCACGATCTGAAACCGCATCCAAAGAATTTAGGCAAAGGCTATTAAAGCCCAATTCTTTAGCGACCATAACGCGATCGATGGGAAAGCTGGTACCCGCTAAAGCAGCGGCACCTAGAGGCAATCGGTTGACGCGTCGACGACAGTCATTGAGCCGCTCTGTGTCGCGTTTGAACATCTCTGCATAAGCCAACAAATGATGTCCAAAGGTGACTGGCTGAGCCACCTGCAAATGAGTAAATCCAGGCATGATAGTATCTGCATGCTCGAGCGCGAGCTCGGCCAAGCCCAGTTGTAGCTGTTTGAGATAGCCCTGAATAACATCAATTTGGTCACGCAACCATAGACGAATGTCGGTTGCGACCTGATCGTTACGCGAGCGTCCGGTATGCAAACGCTTGCCAGCATCACCAATCAGATCGACTAATCTTTTTTCAACATTTAGGTGGACGTCCTCCAGATCCAAGGACCATTCAAAGCGGTTTTCCTGAATTTCGGTAATAATAGTTTCAAGGCCGTGTATGATGTCTTGCAGATCCTCATCGCTGAGGATGCCTATTTCTGTGAGCATTTTCGCATGAGCCAAAGAGCCTTCGATATCATATTTAGCTAAGCGTTGGTCAAACTCAACCGACGCGGTATAGCGTTTGACTAGCTCTGAAACTGGCTCACTAAAGCGCGCAGACCAAGCCTGGGATTTTTTATCAAATTGACTGGTGGGTTTAGGTGTGTTTTCTATAGACATATTTTTTAGTAAAGCAGGCAAAAAGAAATAAACTATGTGGGTTATATTAACGAGTCTTGGCCTGTGTGCCTAGTCATTATCTGCTTCTACTTTGCAGGGACAAATCAATAAGACATGGAATCAAGCTTCTTCTTTGGAGATCATAGCGTTAAAAGCTGGTTACAGCAGTCAGTAGATGGGGTATTACTGCAGTTTCTGTTGGGAATACTGCTTATTATTGCTGTTTTCATCGCTTTTAATTGGGCAAGCTCATACATCATGAGTGTGGTGACGCGCCGTTTTTTACTCACTATTGGTAAAAAAGATTGGTTGGATATCATCCAGTCATCAAGGGTGCGGCGCTATTTTGCTCGTGCCTTATCGTTGTACCTGCTCTCGGCCATGATAGATTGGTTACCACTTGGTCCTTCTTTTGGAGAATTTCTTAGCCGTTTAATTTTTGCTATAGCGACCTTTTATTTTTTAATGTGCCTAAGCGCATTATTGACAGTGGGCCACGAGATTTATGCCCGTACACCCCGTGCGCAGGTTAAATCTATAAAGGGCTATTTAGAGGTTATCCGGATAGGCTTTTGGTTCATCGGGGCCATTATTTTGCTTTCCGTGATGATCAAAAAGTCTCCCTTATTGATGATCTCTGGGCTGGGGGCTTTATCAGCCGTATTGTTGTTGGTCTTCAAAGATACTTTGTTATCGTTGGTTGCCAGTGCGCAAATGAGTACGAATGACATGTTGCGCATCGGTGATTGGATTCAAATGCCCCAGGCTGATGCTGATGGTTTTGTAATCGATATTGCGCTGCATACTGTCAAAGTCCAAAATTGGGATAAAACAGTTACGACTATTCCAACTTACAAGCTGTTTTCTGAAAGCTATAAAAATATGCGGCAAATGTTTGAATCAGGGGGACGCCGTATTAAAAGAAGCTTGACTATTGATGCCACAACAGCCCGCTTCTTGACCGATGAGGAAATAAAACAATTCAAACGCTTTGAAATACTACGTGATTACTTAGAGCAAAAAGAGAAAGAAATCCAAGAAGACAATGCAAAGCTCATCGAGCAGGGTGAGGATCCGGTTAATCAGCGTCGCCTAACCAATTTGGGGACGTTCAGAATGTACGCCACCCTTTATTTAGAGCAAAACCAAGGTGTGCACCAAGACATGATAATGATGGTGCGCATGATGGAGCCCACCGCCGAAGGTATTCCAGTAGAAATTTATTGTTTTACAAACGATACAGCATGGGTCAACTATGAACGTATTCAGGGCGATATATTTGACCACTTGATAGCTATTTTGCCTGAAATGTCTTTGCGCCTGTATCAATCACCGTCAGGGCGTGACCTCACCCAGGGTATTGAGCATTTGCGTACAATCAGCGATGATTAGGTGTGTTTTTTAGTTATATCACCCTCAATGCATTTATGTATTGGGCTGATTTATTTAAGCGCCTGCATCGGCTAGCACTCAAACAAAATTGGTCTGTTCATGAAATTAATAACCGCTATTATAAAACCTTTTCAGCTTGATGAAGTGCGCGAAGCACTAACAGAATATGGTGTTTACGGAATAACCATTACCGAGGTTAAAGGTTTTGGTCGACAAAGAGGTCATACCGAGTTGTATCGGGGGGCTGAGTATGTGGTCGATTTTTTGCCCAAAATTAAAATAGAAGTAGCCGTGCAAGAGGAGCGGGTAGATCAGGTGGTACAACGAATAGTTCAGGCAGCGCGTACTGGCAAGATAGGTGATGGCAAGATCTTTATTACCACCCTAGACCAAGTCATCAGGATTCGTACCGGCGAAGAGGGTGAGGCCGCCTTATAGTTTAGACGGCTATTTTGTCTTGTTTAATTTTGTGATTGGCTTGTTAATCAAGAGCCCTCAGCAGCAATTATATGGTTTTGGTTGTTGCGTTCGTATAGCCCTAATATCAGCAATAATAAAATGGTTACAGCTATGACTGGCAGGCTCCAGATATTAATGCCATCCCAACCATGCAGCGCCAATAGACGTCCAGATGAAAATGACGATAAGGCTACGCTACCAAAAACAAAAAAGTCATTCACTGCCTGGACTTTGTTGCGTTCTTGGGGGTGATAGCAATCGGTCACCAAGGTGGTTGCACCAATAAAACCAAAGTTCCAGCCTAACCCCAACAAGATCAAACTTGTCCAAAAATGCGCTACGCTAAGGCCGCTAAGTGCGCTGATACTAGCGCCAGCAAATAGAATCATACCTGTGATGGTAATAGTGATCTTGCCAAAGCGGCGAATGAGGTGACCTGTAAAAAAACTAGGTCCAAACATCGCCAAGATGTGCCACTGAATACCTAAAGTAGACTCACGCATCGTGTGCCCATGATGTACCATCGCAAGTGGCGTGGCAGTCATCATGAAACTCATCAAACTATAGGCGACCATCCCAGCAATGATGGAAATAATCAAACGTGGGTTGCGTAAAATAACCCCTAAAGGCCGTCCGCTGTACTCTTTGTGTTGTGGTTGTACGTGCAATGAGTCTGTACGTAATAGCCAAATCAATGGCAAGGCTAAGGCAGCCAAGGTTGCCTGTGCGAAAAAAGTCCCCGCAAAAGGCAGACCAGGTACGATCTCGGCGGTGTGTAAAATGACTTGTGTGGCTATTAATGCAGCGGCTAAACCACCAATCATCACCCAAGAAATCGCTCGTGGCCGTAGGGCGGCGCTGACACTATCTGCTGCAGCAAATCGGTAGCTTTGCACATAAGATGAATAAAATCCTGCGATGACAGTGCCTATACAAAAGATCAGAAATGAAGCCTTGGCAATACCAGTAAAAGCTGTAAGACCCCCTATAATGCCTAACAAGGAGCCTATGAAATAGCCCCCTCGGCGGCCTAACTTTCTCATGATCCAGGCGGCCGGCAAAATACCAATGGCCATCCCCATATTAAATAGGCTGACTGGTAAGGTCGCGATTTTTTCATTATGTGACAAGGCCTCACCGACTAGTCCGCCTAGCGCTACAACCACGGCAGGGTTAGCACCCCCTAATGCTTGTAAGCCAGACAGGAGTAAAGTGTTGCGCCGTACTTCGCCGGTCAATGAGAGTTGAGTCATGGTAGTGTCTATATCAGTGAAAGTAAAATGCTTAAAACAAAAAGCTATTATAAATTTCTGCTTATAATTGTCAGCCACTTTGTACACAGTATAGAGATACTGTGAATTTTAAAGCGTTCTATGACAGATTTAATACGTGTTTCTAAATTAATGGCAGACCGAGGGTTGTGCTCCAGGCGAGAGGCCGACGAGTTAATTAGGCGCCAATGGGTCAAAGTTAACGGGCAGGTGGTGAGCTTGGGCGAGCGGGCCCAACCAAATGCTACGATTACACTGCATCCTAAAGCCAAAGAACAGCTCAAGCAGCAGGTGACTATTTTAATTAATAAGCCTGTGGGCTATGTCTCGGGACAAGCTGAAAAAAATTATCGTCCAGCCTCTGTATTGATCACTCCAGATCGGCAATTCCTACCCCCCAATCAACGTGCAGGATCGCGTCAGCGTTTTCAACGTCAACATTTGCGCGGGTTAGCCCCAGCGGGTCGTCTTGATATTGATTCACAAGGGCTTTTGGTGCTGACCCAAGACGGACAGCTGGCCCGTCGATTAATCGGTGCAGATTCGACCGTAGACAAAGAATACCTAGTGCGCGTCAAGGGGCGCCTGGATAAAACAGGCCTATCTTTATTGAATCATGGGCTCAAACTTGACGGCCAAGCACTCAAACCAGCTCGTGTACGTTGGCTTAATGATGACCAATTACATTTTTGCTTGCGCGAGGGGCGTAAACGTCAAATTCGCCGCATGTGTGAGCAGGTTGGACTGCAGGTACTGGGGTTAAAAAGAGTGCGTATCGGCCGGGTACGTTTGGGTAATTTACCCGAAGGACGGTGGCGCTATTTGCAACCCGATGAACGCTTTTAGCGACAGCCCCTAAATCTTGAAGGTTTAACCTGAGGGTTTTGTTATGTTTGAAATGCTTGGCAAGAAGGGGTTGTGCCGATATGATAAATTTTATTTTATGGTCATTAAGGGGTAATTGGTGACTACTAAAAAACCGTTTTGGGCGTATCCTAGAATGATTGCGCATCGCGGGGCAGGATTGCATGCCCCCGAAAACACGTTGTCGGCCATGCGCTACGGTGCCCGGCAGGGCTACCGAATGTTTGAATATGACGTCAAGCTCAGCCGCGATGATGTGTCTGTATTAGTACATGACGATACTCTGGATCGGACCTCAAATGCATCTGGACGGGTTAATGATTATAGCTTTGCACAACTAAGTGAATACGATTTTGGCGCATGGCACAGTCAGGATTATGTGGGCGAACCTGTGCTGACTTTGAGTGGGATGGCAAATTTTAGTATCCCTAATCAGCTATATAGCAATATAGAGATCAAGCCAAACAAGGGGTCTGAAAAACACACGGGCCGTCTTGTCGCGCTTCATGCCCAACAGTTGTGGCAACGGGCTGATCTACCTCCGATTCTATCGTCTTTTTCATTGGCGACGCTCGAAGCAGCAGCGATGGCTGCGCCTGAATTGCCGCGTGCATTGTTGATCGAAAAGGCACAAGAAACTCCTGTGCTGTTACAGCAAATGCGTAGATTGCAGTGCATAGGGTTAAACATTGATTACCGATTACTAACGCCAGAGCTGTTAACTGCCTGCCAGTCAGAGGGGTTATTCATTTGTGTGTGGACTGTGAATGACGATCAGCTTATCCAAAAATTATTTACTCAGGGTGTCGATGCAGTCATCACTGACGAGGTGCACTATAGACCAGGGGAGTTTGGCCCTGATGACTCGTTTTAAAAGCGCCGTCTCAGTGCATCGTTATGGTAAACTTGCCTACTATTATTTTGCATATCCCTGTTAAAGGTCCTGTTAAAGGATGATCCATGTTTGATTTTATACGTACGCATCAGCGTATAGTGCTAGCAGTGCTTGTTATCTTGGTGTTGCCTTCATTTGTTTTTTTGGGGGTGAGCGGATACACCAATATGGTGACCAAGGATTCTGACCTGGCCAAGGTTGGTGACACCACTATTAGCGAGCAAGAGTTTGATGCTGTCCTTCGGAATCAGTTTGAAAGTCTGCAAAGAAATCAGAGTGAGGAATTTGATCCCGCATTATTCGACCAACCCGAGGTAAGAAAGGCGTTATTAAATCGTTTGATACAGCGCCAATTATTGGTTGAGTTAGCACAAAAAGAACATTTCAGTGTCTCTGATAACGCTCTGCGCGAGCACATTGCTGCACTGCCTGAACTACAGGAAGACGGTGTTTTCTCTCCCGAACGATATGAGCAGGTGGTGCGTATGGTAGGTATGGATACCCAAGGTTTCGAGCAAAGCCAGCGCGCTGAACTGTCCTTGGCACGGGTGTTGGATCCTATCCTCGATAGTGCCTATCTACCGAAACCTGTCCAAGAGCTCGTGATCAATACCATGCTTGATGGACGCATTGCACAAAAGAGCTCGCAACCATTAACAGACGAGTTGCGTCAGCAAGAAATTAGCGATGACGAGATTCAAGCCTGGTATAAAGAGCATCGCGATTCTTATGCCGTGCCCGACTATGTCAATGTTGAGTATGTTGTGCTGGATGAGGGTGCAGCACGTGCTGCAGTGCCAACTCCCAGTGATGATGACCTACAGGATTATTACGAGCAAAATAAAGACCGTTTCAGCAGTACAGGGCGCGCGCATATTGCCCATATATTGGTATCTCTTGCGCAGGGCGCTGATGAGCAGCAGCGTGCGCAAGCCCATAATCAGGCCCAAGAGCTGGCAACTTTAGCCCAACAAGAGCCCGAGAGTTTTGCCGAGCTGGCTAAAGAGCATTCCCAAGATACCGGTAGTGCCAGTGAAGGCGGTGATCTGGGATGGCTTAGTCAAGGCACCTTGCCCCAAGAATTAGACCAGGCTATTTTCAGTCTTAACGCAGGCGAGATTTCTGATGTGATCGAGGGCGCAGACGGCTATCATATTTTTAAAATTGTAGACATTGAGCCTGAACAGATTCAAAGTTTTGCCGAGGTTCGCGAAAAAATTGTTGACGAGGTTATTGAACAGCTGGCAGCTGATCAATTTGCCGATATGGCGACTCAATTAACTGAAATCATCTACGAACAAGCAGATTCATTA
>DATGSS010000085.1:0-4981 GCA_035302345.1 Paenalcaligenes sp. | reverse complement strand
GACCTTGCGGCCACGGTAGACCCCATTGGGACTGATGTGATGACGCAAATGCACCTCACCGGTGGTTTGCTCAATAGCCAAAGCAGGCTTTTTCAGTGAATCGTGAGCCCGACGCATACCGCGACGTGAAGGGCTAATTTTTGACTTTGGGACAGCCATGATGACTCCTTAGTAAAGTGTGATTGAATCCAATCCAATCAGATTAAATCGTATTAAAAATTCTCTGTGACTTTTACAAAGCCCTGGACGGGCACACTATGAATCCTTTTTTAGCTGCTTGAGCACCTTGAAGGGATTTTTCCTTTTTGCGCTCTCGGCCTCTTCCTCATCATCTGTGAAAAACTCGTCAGATAGATTGGGACACACGTCGTGAACAGGCACATAGGGCAAGCTAAGTATAAGCTCGTCTTCTAATAACTCAAAACCGTCGAACTTGCGAGCGATCAAAATACGCTCTAAGGCCTCGGGATCATCTTCGCCGATGGCAAGCTCGCTTTCTGATTCGACCAGTAAAAAAGCATTTTCAGTCTGTACGGGATAATCAAATGCCTCTAGGCAACGCTGGCATTCTAAACGAATCGCGCCCTCTAAACGCACACGTAAAAGTCGATGACCAGCAGAGTCGGTTTCGCCCCTCAGCTGCCAATCAATCATCTGCGCCTTGTCCTGCTTGGGCAAACCCTCGATAGCCCGACTAAACAGTGTAACAGAGCACTTAGATGAAAGCTCTTCGCCCCGTTCTGTAAAAGCTAAAGTATCCAGAGAGCTTAGCTTTGAAAGCATTATTCTCCCTCCGACACTTCCATTGATAAAGAAAACACAAAATAATACCCTGTACTGAGTAAAGCAGTCAAATCTAAACCCACCCAAGGAAAACAAAAAATGAAACTGATACTTGCCTCGGGATCGCCCTACCGAAAAATGATGCTACAGCGCCTGGGGCTGCCCTTTGAGGTGTTTGCCGCTGATATTGATGAAAGCCAACGCATCGGGGAATCACCCGAGGCCTTGTCTTTGCGCTTGGCTCATGCCAAGGCACAATATGTGGCAAAAAAGCATCCTGATGCATTGGTCATAGGCTCAGATCAGGTGGCCGCGTTAGATCAACATGTATTGGGCAAACCAGGCGATCATGCCACAGCTGTGGCCCAACTCAGACAAATGAGTGGTCAAACTGTACATTTTCATACGGCATTGTGTGTGTCTCATCAAGAACAGTGCCAAGAACGTCTAGTACAGATAAAATGCAGGTTTCGCCAGTTAAATGACGCAGAAATAGAATTCTACCTAACCACCGAACAACCCTATGATACCGCGGGCAGCGCCAAAGCAGAAAGCCTAGGCATCAGTCTACTAGAGTCAATGCACTCGGATGACCCCACCGCCATTATTGGCCTGCCTCTCATAGCGTTGACAGATCTGCTGCGACATTTCGGTCTAAACCCACTCCAGCCTGCCTAAGCATTACAGCATTCGCCTGCCGGATTTAAGATTTAACTAAACACAACTGCCACAGCACCATGCCACAGCCTATAACCACCCCTAACCATGCTGCCGCATTGCACCTAATTCCCGTGAGTCTTGGGGATTCTGACCTAGGCCTATGGTTACCCACTGATGTACAAAATACTGCTCGCAGATTAACTGTTTATATTGCGGAAAATGCCAAATCAGCGCGCGCTTTTTTACAACAAATAGAGCCCGTGATGCCCATCCGCGAGATCACCATATTTACCCTGGATAAAAAAGGCACGCCAAGCTCTGAAATCACCCAGTGGTTGCAGCATCCCGACGCCATGGAATTAGGTGTTGGCCTGGTCTCAGAGGCGGGCTGCCCGGCTGTCGCTGATCCCGGGGCCGCCGTTGTTGCCCAAGCGCACGCCTTAGGCATCCCGGTATTCCCCCATGTGGGCCCCTCGTCCTTGCTTTTGGCCCTAATGGGCAGCGGCCTAAATGGCCAGCGCTTTAGCTTTCAAGGCTATTTGCCCATCCAGAGCGCCCAACGTCGCCATACCCTACAATCATTAGAGCAACAATCAGCGCGCGAGCATAGCACTCAGTTATTTATAGAGACCCCTTATCGTAACCAAGCCCTTTTCGATGACCTATGTAGTAGCCTGAGTCCAGACACACAATTATGTGTGGCGCGTGCCCTGACCACTGCCGAACAATGGATTCACACCAATAGCATTGCACAATGGCGAGCACAACCGCCCCCGCAACTAGACAAACAACCCACCTTGTTTCTGTTTTTAGCTGCGCCTAGACAAACCTCTAAAAACAATCAGGCATCACCCAGAAACCAGGCACAACGCCATCAACCACAACGAAACCAACGTTCTCGAGGTCGACGACGCCGCCAATCGACCTAACACCATCAAATACCGAGGATATAAACATGCTTTATGCTATTTGGGACCGCTTGATGTACTGCCTAAATATCCCTGCTATCCAGGCGCGCTCTACTCCACAAGGCAAGGCAATGAGCCATGACAGCTCGTGGCGTAGCCCAGCACGTTGGTGCGGTCTACTCATGTTGACAGCATTTCTAGCTGCCTGTAGCAGTATCCCCAAAGACGGATTAGATATCGATACCTCATTATCCGCCCAAGGAAAGAATAGCCGCGTACGCCATATTGTTTTGCACTATACCGTTGCTGACACACCGCGTTCGATAAAAATCCTCACCGAGCAAAATGTCAGCAGCCATTATTTAATTACCGATGAACACCCGCCCAAGGTTTATCAACTGGTCGATGAAAACGAACGCGCTTGGCATGCAGGCGTGAGCCAATGGTACGAGCACACCGACTTGAACACCAGCTCAGTAGGCATTGAAATTGTGAACCCCGGCCACCTAGACGATGGGCGCTGGGTCCCTTTTAACCCCGAGCAAATTGATATTGTTAAAAAACTGGTCCGTGACATTGCGGAACGCCACCGCGTCACCCCGGCAAATATCGTAGGGCACAGTGATATCGCCCCCACCAGGAAAATTGACCCAGGGCCGTTATTTCCTTGGAAAGAATTAGCCGATGAGGGCTTGGGGCGTTGGTATAACCCTGGCTTGGCTGCCCATTACACCGCAGAATTCCAACGCGAGCGCCTGCCCTCTGTGCGTACCGTCCAAGAATGGCTAAAGCATATTGGCTACGCCGTTCCTAGACATGGGCAACTAGATGATGAAACCAAAAAAGTCATCAGGGCATTTCAGATGCATTATCGCCCCAGCCGACATGACGGCATGATTGACGCGGAAACTGCGGGCATCCTCAAGGCCCTGGTGTCTCCTGAAATCAAAGATTAGCGCACACGTTGCGCCAACCACTGGTGCATTTGTGCGACATCGTGCACTATCTCGAGGGGCTCTGATTGTTGTAATGTCTGCAGATCATGAGCCCCATATGTGACCGCCAAACCGTCCATACCTGCTTGGTGGGCCATATTAATATCATGGGTTGTGTCCCCTACCATCAGTGCATCCTCTGGTGCGATCTCGAGCTCCCACATTAGCTCGTGCAGCATTTGTGGGTCGGGCTTACCCTTGGTTTCATCTGCACAACGGGTAGCATCAAACACAGGTCCTAATCCAGTTGCCTGTAAAGCTCTATCCAAACCGACACGTTTTTTGCCTGTCGCTACACTGAGTAAAACGTGTTGCTGCTTGAGCTGTCCTAAAAGCGCATCAATCCCATCGAATAGCTTTAAATCAGTATCGCGCTGAAAATAATGATGCCGATAACGCTCAATAAATTTAGGCATGGTTTGCTCATCAAGCTCGGGCAAAATACGGTATAGGCCGGTTTCTAATGATAAACCTATGATCCAACTCGCCTCTTCGCGCGAAGGTGCTGTCAAGCCTAAATCTTGGCTGGCTAGTTGGATGGAATGCGTGATTGAATAAGTCGAATCCATCACGGTTCCATCCCAATCAAAAATAACTGCTTTGTACTTCCTCATTCTAGCTCCGAAATTAATTCCTTAGTGTTTTAAGCGCTCGAGCAGACGTTGGCAATCTGGGGGTAACGGGGCCTCAATAGTCACAGGCGCCTTGGTTATGGGGTGTTTGAAAACCAATCGAGCAGCATGCAAAAACATCCCCTTAAAGCCTAGCTCATGGCGGGCTTGATGCAACTGGGCATCGTTACTATATTTATCATCACCCACAATAGGATAGCCCTCATTGGCTAAATGCACGCGTATCTGATGGGTCCGGCCGGTACGCAAATCAGCCTCTACTAAACTGTACTTACCATACCGCGCCTGCAAATTAATAATCGTGTGAGCTCGGCGGCCTTGATCGTCCACGCGCACCCGGCGCTCGCCGCTGGGGGTCATCCAGCGCTGTAAAGGGGCACGTAAATGCTGCCGATCATTGACCCAATCACCATTCACCAATGCCAAATACTCTTTAGTGATGCGATCCTCGCGAAATAATTCATGCAACGCCACCAATCCACGTCGGCGACGAGCAATCAACAGCAGTCCCGATGTGTCTCGGTCCAAACGGTGAACCAGTTCTAAAAAAGGAGCTTT
This sequence comes from Paenalcaligenes sp., assembly GCA_035302345.1. Taxonomy (GTDB): domain Bacteria; phylum Pseudomonadota; class Gammaproteobacteria; order Burkholderiales; family Burkholderiaceae_B; genus Paenalcaligenes. The sequence goes on along the minus strand of DATGSS010000085.1, from coordinate 445 downwards.
GGGGCGCGCAGCGCGCAACTGCTCGATCACCCCAAAAGAAACCCCACTGCCCCCGTGCACAGCCACCCCTGCTGGTTTATTGATGGCCAAAAAGTAATCATCCTCGTACACCACCTCAAAGTGTCCAGGGGGTATATGCACCGCAGGTTCATCACTGGGACGACGCATGGGAGGGATACGCAACTCATCACCCGCCTGCAAACGGTAGTCATTACGCACGCGGCCGCGGTTGACACGCACCTGCCCACTGCGGATAGCCCGATAGATAAAACTCTTGGGCACCCCTTTGCATTCGCGGAATAAAAAATTATCCAAACGCTGTCCCGCTCTTTCAGGTAGAATCTTAAGTAAACGTACTTGAGAAAACGATTGTTCAGTCATTAATTGTTTGCTCATATGTAAAAGAGGCATATAATCGCCTCAGCCTATGGAAACTGTGGCACCG
>DATGSS010000084.1:0-38844 GCA_035302345.1 Paenalcaligenes sp. | reverse complement strand
GGCTTGCCTTCTGTATTTATTCTCTTTGCATGGACTAGACTGAAAAAATTGAGTTTGGTTCCATTGAGCTGGAGCCTACACATCCGGCGCAATTTGTTTGGGATTTCAGCCATGTGGCTGAGCTTTTTCGCGATGTCGATGTTACCGCTGCCAACGGCGGTTAGTTTAACCTATACCGCGCCGCTTTTTATTGGCATTTGGATGCTGTTCTTTGGGGGCAGCCAAAGCGACCCATTACGTGTGCTGGCAGTTTTGGCAGGTTTCATTGGGGTTTTGGTCATTTTACGGCCCAGTTTTGGCGATGATCAGTGGTTTCCCGGCTTGTTGGGGATCATCTCAGGAGCTTTTTCTGCCGTTGCTATGATGCAAATTCGTCAACTGGGTCAGGTGGGCGAGCCCGAGTGGCGCACGGTATTTATTTTTTCCAGTTTTGTTTGTCTGACCAGTTTGGTTGTCATGAGCGTGGTTGGGTGGCCGGCCATTGATTGGCGCGCTTATACAGCGTTAGGCGTGGTCGGGGTGTCAGGGCTATTTGGGCAGCTGGCCTTAACGCGTGCTTTTGGCTATGGATCGACATTATTAACGGCTGCTTTGCAGTACAGTACAATTATCTTCGCTAGCTTGCTAGGCGTGTTGCTGTGGGGCGATTGGCCCGATGCCTTGGCCTGGCTAGGGATGCTTTTAATTATTGTATCTGGGCTGCTTTCAGCTTGGCGCACTTATACCGAAAACCGCGTCCTGCGGGGCGAACCAGCTGTGAAAACACCTGCGGTCAGCAAAGAGCGCGAAGCAGCCTGAATCTGCTCTTACAAGGGGACCCTATGAGTCAGTCCATGCTTTTCTCTGTGGTTCAAGCACAGGCCAGCCTGGCAGCTGATGAGGCTGTGTTTATTGATACTCGCTATGACTTAACCGATCCACAGGTAGGTGTGCGCGCTTATGAGCAAGGGCGTATACCAGGCGCTTTGTTTTTTGATCAAAGCCGTGTGATGGTCGGCCGTGGTACGGGTCAAAATGGACGCCATCCTTTGCCACAGCTGGCTTTGTTTCAACAGCTCTTGCAACAGTTGCAGTTAACCCCTGAGCAACAAATCATTGTGTACGATGCCAACAACGGGCAGTTTGCAGCTCGATTGTGGTGGATGCTGCGCTGGGCTGGATTGCCCAAGGTGGCATTGTTGGATGGGGGCTGGCAGGCCTGGCAGGCAGCTGGTGCACCCGTCGATCAGGATGCAGTCGATGCTAATTTCGTCACTGCCATTGCACAGCGACTGGGGTTAACGGATGTTTTGGCAGATGATGTCGAACAAGGGCATATGCCGTTGCGACAGCGCAAAGCTATATTGGCGCAGCTCGATGCGCCCGAATTGTGTATTATTGATGCCCGTACCGCAGAGCGTTATCGCGGTGAGGTCGAGCCGTTGGATCCAGTGGCTGGCCATATTCCCGGGGCACTGAATCGTCCTAGCAGTGAAAATCTGCAGTCTGACGGTAGCTTTAAAAGTGCCGATCAATTGAGGGCCGAATGGTCATCTTTTCTCGAGGGCGTCGCCCCCGAACAGGTGGTGCATCAATGCGGCTCTGGGATTACTGCATGTCATAATTTATTTGCCATGGAGTTGGCCGGACTCAATGGATCCGCACTGTATCCAGGCTCATGGAGTGAATGGGTTGCCCATACAGGGGCCCCGGTAGATGTTGGCTAATTAGAGGTGATTGAATGACGACTGATACCATGCGCGCAGCACAGGTTTTGGAACATCGGGCAGCGCAGGTCGAGCAGGTGCTAGAGGGGTTGATGCCCTCAGAGGAAACAGTACCCCAGCGTTTGCATGATGCGATGCGCTATGCTGTGTTGGGCGGTGGAAAGCGCATCCGTGCTGCTTTGGTGTATGCTGCTGGCGAGGCCGCTACAGGGGGCAAATCACTAAATGCAGCTCAGCAAAAAGCTATTGATCATTGCGCTGCGGCAGTAGAGATGATCCATGCATATTCTCTGGTCCATGATGATATGCCGTGTATGGACGATGATGTGCTACGCCGCGGCCAGCCGACGGTACATGTTGCCTATGACGAGGCAACCGCTATGTTGGTGGGTGATGCATTACAGCCTTTGGCATTCGAGGCATTAGCCACCATGCCGATTGCGCCGGCATTGATCGTGCAGGCGATGGCCGAGCTATCTCGGGCTATCGGCAGTCAAGGCATGGTTGGAGGTCAAGCCATAGACTGTGATCATGTGGGGCAACAACTATCCATCGAAGAGTTGCGCACCATGCATGAAATGAAAACAGGTGCGTTGCTCAAGGCCAGTGTGCTCTTGGGCGGGATCGTAGCTGGGGCCAGCTCCAAGGTACGCAACCATTTGCGGGATTATGCGGATGCGGTTGGATTGGCGTTTCAGGTCGCGGATGATATTCTGGATGTGACCGCAGACACGGACACTTTGGGTAAAACTGCTGGCAAAGATCAGGCTCAAAATAAACCCACCTATGTCAGTCTGATGGGGTTAGAGGCCGCTCAAGAACTCTTGCAGCAGTTAGTTCAACAGGCACAATCTGCATTGTTACCTATTGGCGAAGGCCGTCAAACCCTAGGTGTTTTGGCGCATTTCATTGCAGCACGCGATCATTAATACGGTTAGCAGCTAGAAAAAAATGCGTCATGCTACAACTGTACGCAGAAAAGCACTACAATAATTAATTCGATTTTGGTTTCGGCGGTCTTTTAGTCAGCGCCCAAGGTTATCTATGGCATCTGTTAAGTTACAAGACATTCAATCCCCCCATGATCTGCGCGCACTTAAACGCACGGATCTCGATGCGCTGGCGCATGAGTTGCGCGAGTTTGTATTGCAGTCAGTGGCCAAGACCGGCGGTCATTTGTCGTCTAATCTCGGCGTGGTCGAGCTCACGCTCGCACTGCATTACGTCTTCGAAACACCTAGTGACCGCCTGATCTGGGATGTGGGTCATCAATCTTATCCACACAAGATCCTCACTGGTCGCCGTGATCTGATGGACGGTTTGCGCAAAAAAGGTGGGATATCTGGTTTCCCCAAGCGCAGTGAATCTGAATTCGACGATTTTGGTACAGCGCATTCGTCGACTTCTATATCGGCGGCATTAGGGATGGCTGTTGCCGCCCGTAACGCCGGTATTGACCGCCAGCACCTAGCTGTGATTGGCGATGGTGCGATGACTGCCGGGATGGTTTTCGAGGCATTAAACAACGCTGGTGTGATCCCCGGGATCAATCTTTTAGTGATTTTGAATGACAATGACATGTCAATCTCGCCGCCTGTAGGGGCCTTGAATCACTATTTGGCGCGTTTATTGTCCGGTCGATTCTATGCTGCTGCCAAAGACGTCGGGCGGGCCTTTTTGCAACATGTCCCTCCCGTGCTCGAGTTAGCGCGTCGCTTTGAGGGGCATGCCAAGGGCGTACTTGCCCCAGCCACACTCTTTGAAGAGTTTGGTTTTAATTATGTCGGCCCAATTGATGGGCACGACCTCAACAGCCTGATTCCGACCTTGGAAAACCTGCGCGAGCGAGGGGGGCTGCAGTTTCTGCATGTGGTTACCCGCAAGGGGCAGGGCTACAAGCTAGCCGAGGCTGATCCCGTCTTATATCACGGACCGGGCAGCTTTGACCCTGACGTAGGGATACAGCCTGCCAAACCCAAGCCAGCGAAAAAGCTCAGTTTTACCCAGGTGTTTGGTCAGTGGATCTGTGATCGCGCGAACAAGGACAGCCGTTTGCACGGTATTACTCCCGCCATGCGCGAGGGCAGTGGCTTGGTCGAGTTCGAACAACGCTTTCCTAGCCGTTATTTTGACGTGGGTATTGCCGAACAACATGCGGTGACTTTTGCTGCCGGCTTGGCCTGTGACGAGAAAAAGCCCGTCGTGGCTATTTACTCTACCTTTTTGCAGCGTGCCTATGATCAGTTGATTCATGATGTAGCACTGCAAAATTTGGACGTCACATTTGCACTGGATCGCGCCGGTTATGTCGGTGCCGATGGTGCGACCCATGCGGGCAACTATGATATTGCTTTTATGCGTTGTGTCCCCAATTTAGTCATCAGTACGCCTTCGGATGAAAACGAAACGCGATTGTTGCTCAATACATGTTACGAGTATCCGGGCCCTGCCTCGGTACGTTATCCACGTGGTTCGGGGGTAGGTGCTTTGGTGACGGCAGGCTTTGATACCGTGCCTATTGGCAAAGCCGTGGTCCGCCGTCATGGCCACACGGTAGCGATACTGTGTTTTGGTACCTTGCTCCACGAGGCTTTGCAGGTGGCCGATAAAATTGATGCCACCGTTGTTGATATGCGTTTTGTTAAACCCATTGATGTCCAGCTCATCAAAGAGATGGCCGCTAGTCATCAGGCGATTGTCACGCTCGAAGACGGGGCACGCATGGGGGGTGCAGGGGCTGCTGTGCTCGAAGAGCTCAGCGCGATGCAAAAGCACAACCCCACTTTGGTATTGGCCTATCCTGACGAGTTCATTGACCACGGCGAGCAGAAACAATTGCACGCTATGGTGGGCTTGGATAGCCAGGGTATCGAGCACTCAATAAACGAGTTTTTGGCCACTAAAGTACACGCATAATTTCTCTAGATAGGGGTGCGCTGCACATAGCTTAACCGTTTGCTTTGCAGGTTGTAGTTGATTGTCGCCCGTATAATCTTGGATAATATAAGTCTAAACTATTCTTTCTAGCCTAATTGGTTGTAAAAATGACAGTATCTACCACTCGGGAAATCATGCCCGATGTCCAAAGTCGTGGTGACACGCGTGAGATCACTATTCAAAAGGTGGGTGTGCGACGCGTGCGCTATCCTTTTAACATTCAAATTGATGGACAAGCCCAACCCACAGTGGCTGACTGGGAGATGACAGTGGCGTTGCCTGCCGAAGAAAAAGGCACCCATATGTCGCGTTTTATCGCCCTGCTGGAAGAGCATCGCAATCAACCCGTAGATTTGACGGCCTATTGTGAAATGGCCACGCAAATGCTTGATTTGCTAGATGCTCGACAGGGTGAAATCTGTGCCGAGTTCCCAATCTTTATCGACAAGGTTGCACCTGTGTCCCAGGTCAGCAGCCTGTTGGATTATCAATTGCGTTGGGTGGTACGGGCCAATTCCGAATTGGCACAGCCTATCGAAGCCATCGATGTACAGGTCACTGTCCCAGTGACTAGTTTGTGCCCATGCTCAAAGGAAATCTCCGAGTACGGCGCCCACAACCAACGTTCGCACGTGGTTGTAGACCTGCGTTTAGATCCTGCTGGTCTGGAGCAGTTTAATCTGGCTCAGGTCATTGCTGGGATCGAAGAGCAGGGTTCTAGTCAGTTGTGGGGTCTGCTCAAGCGTGCTGATGAAAAGTACGTCACCGAGCACGCCTATGACAACCCTAAATTCGTCGAGGATTTGGTGCGCGATGTGGCGGTCTATTTGAACAGCATCGAAACTGTTCAGGGCTATCGCATCGAGGCTGAAAACTTTGAGTCCATCCATAATCATTCGGCCTATGCCGTCGTCGAGTCTCAATAAAACACCTGGCGCGTCATAGTGTGGTTTTGGGGCCATCATTTAAAGCTTGTTTGATAGCCCCAAAGTCGCTATAATCTGTTGCTTAACTTTTGCCCGATTGTGCACTATGCATACAGGCATTGTGTATGGCGGGCTATTGGGCGTTTTGCCTAATACCCATAAAAGGAGTTTTTTATGCGTCACTACGAGGTGGTGTTTATTGTGCACCCCGATCAAAGCGAACAAGTCAACGCTATGATCGAAAGATACGAGACGACTGTTACCGCTGGTGGTGGTAAAGTTCACCGCGTTGAGGACTGGGGCCGCAGACAGCTGGCATATCCCATCCAAAAGCTTGTTAAAGCACATTATGTGTGCCTAAACATCGAAATTAACAAGGAAACACTCGAAGAGCTCGAGCATGCCTTCCGCTATAACGATGCTATTTTGCGTAGCCTCATCACACAAACCAAAGAAGCCCCCGAGGGTCCTTCGGTCATGATGAAAGATGTTGAGCGCGAAGATGGTCGTCGCGGCGGTTCTGATAGCGAGTCCGATACCTCTTCCGAGGCTCAGGACGATGCTGAAAAGCCCGCAGCCGAGCAAAAACCCGCTGAGCAATCCGAGGAAAATGCCGAGAACGCCTAACAACCCGTGAGTAATCAACACGCACAACGCAACCAAGCGGTGTTGACAGGGGCAGTGACCCATATCGAGCCGTTACGACACACCCCAGCTGGGGTACCGGTGCTTTCACTGCAATTGCAGCACCAATCGTGTCAACAGCTGGGTGAGTTTCAGCGTCAACTAGATTTTGAGTTCAGTGTGCGTGCGGTTGGTTCCATCGCTCAACAGTTGTCTGATGTAGTAGAAATAGACAGTAATTTATGTTGTTGGGGGCTGATGGCACCCGGGCATCGTTCTAGCTCCTTTTTGCTTTTGCATCTACAAAAATTCGAGTTATTAAATTGTTTACCCCAACGGGGTCAAGAGGAAAATCATCATGGCAGTCGGTCGTAGAAGAAGAGATAGACGTCGTCGTTTTGGTCAACAAAATCCATTGTTCAGACGACGCAAGTTTTGCCGCTTTACAGTGGCAGGGGTCAAGGAAATCGATTACAAAGATATCGATACCTTGCGCGATTTTATCCAGGATAATGGTAAAATCATCCCAGCACGTTTAACCGGTACCAAGGCACATTTCCAACGCCAGTTAGACAACGCGATTAAGCGCGCTCGCTTCCTGGCTTTGTTGCCCTACACTGATAATCACAAATAAGCTGGGAGCATCAAAATGCAAGTAATTTTGCTAGAAAAAGTTGTCAATTTAGGTGATCTGGGCGAGGTAGTTCGCGTCCGTAACGGTTATGCTCGCAACTTTTTGATCCCACGTGGCATTGCCCGTCGTGCAACGCCCGAGGCTATTAAAGAGATCGAAGCACAGCGTGCCGAGCTCGAGCGCGCCCAAGAAGAACGCTTGGCAGCCGCCCAAGCATTGGGTAATCAGTTGGCTGAATTGCGTGTCGAAATTTCCCAAAAAGCAGGCGTCGATGGCCGCTTGTTTGGTTCCGTGACCAATATGGATATCACCGCAGCTTTGGCTGACAAGGGTTTCGATAGCATTCAGCGTTCACAGATTCGTCTCGATGACGGTCCTTTCAAGGCTGTGGGCGAGTATCCTGTCGTCATTACCCTACACCCTGACGTTGAAGTTGAAATTACAGTCGCAGTCGAAGGCGAACTCGACTAATTCAACTGTTCCAACGCCACTAAAAAGCCGGCTGCATTGCACCGGCTTTTTTTTATCGCCGCTACAATATACAACGGCTTTAGGTTGTTTTGTTTTAAGGCATTAAACATTAGGTAGGCATCTCTTATGCAGCAAGCACCCAGTCCCGATGATTTTTCAACGCCCAGTGCTACTAATTACGAAGGCGAGCTAGCCGATTTACGTTTGCCCCCGCACTCGGTCGAGGCCGAGCAATCGGTTTTGGGTGGGTTGATGCTGGATAATCACGCTTGGGATCGGATTGCTGATATCCTGCGCGAGGATGATTTTTACCGTTATGAGCACCGTCTGATTTGGCGTCACATTTCAAAGCTGATCGAGTTAAATCGCGTCGCTGATGTGGTGACTGTGCACGAGTCGTTGGTCAACGCTGGTCAGGCTGATGAGGTGGGCGAGATTCACTACCTCAATGCCTTAACGCATAATACTCCGTCGGCTGCCAACATCCGTCGCTATGCTGAAATTGTGCGCGAGCGCTCCATGCTGCGTCGTTTGGTGACGATTGCTGATGACATTGCCAGCAATGCATTACAGCCACGCGGTAAAGAGGCACGCGAAATATTGGATCAGGCCGAGGCGCAGATTTTTCAAATCGCCCAAGAGGGGGCACGCGGTGGTGAGGGTTTCCTAGAAATCGAGCCTGTGCTCAAGCAGGTTGTCGAGCGGATAGACGAGCTCTATCAGCGCCAAGATGATTCCGAGGTCACCGGGGTACCGACCGGGTTTATCGATTTGGATCGTATGACCTCGGGCCTACAAGAGGGTGATCTGGTCATTGTGGCTGGTCGTCCTTCGATGGGTAAAACCTCTTTGGCGATGAATATCAGTGAATATATTGCCATCCATCATGGCCTACCGGTGGCTGTGTTTTCTATGGAGATGGGGGCTGCACAGCTGGCAATGAGGATGATCGGCTCGGTAGGGATGCTGGATCAACACCGCCTGCGCACGGGGAAATTGCGCGAGGATGATTGGCGAAAAGTTGTCGATGCCATGAAGACCATCCAACAGTCACAAGTATTTATAGACGAAACCCCAGGCCTTTCTGTGATGGAGGTCCGTGCTCGGGCGCGTCGATTGGCGCGTCAGTGTGGCAAGTTGGGGGTGATTGTGATCGACTATTTACAGCTGATGTCGGGCAGCTCGGGCAGTGAAAACCGAGCCACTGAAATCTCAGAGATTAGTCGTTCACTCAAGGGGTTGGCACGCGAATTAAATTGTCCTGTGGTGGCCTTATCACAGTTGAACCGCAGTTTAGAGCAACGCCCCAACAAACGCCCTGTCATGAGTGATCTACGCGAATCAGGGGCGATTGAGCAGGACGCAGACTTGATCCTGTTTATTTATCGCGATGAGGTCTATCACCCTGATACCCCCGATAAGGGCACAGCAGAAATTATTATTGGCAAGCAGCGTAACGGCCCCATCGGCACGGTGCGGTTGGCTTTCCAAGGCTCAAGCACGCGGTTCCTGAACTTTATCCAAGATCAATAAATTTAAAGAAAGATTATCTAGGGCCATTTAAGATCGTCCAGGCGCTGCCATCACGTGCTACTAAGAGCGATTGCAGCGTCATATGCAGTTTGCAGCGAACGAGCATCAGCAATGCCCTGGCCCGCGATATCGTAGGCCGTACCGTGATCCACGCTGGTGCGTATAAAAGGCAGACCTACAGTGACGTTAACGCCTTTTTCCAAGCCCAAATATTTAACTGGTATAAGCCCCTGATCGTGGTATTGGGCTATGACAATATCAAATTCGCCACGTCGTGCACGCATAAAGATAGTGTCGCCAGGCCAAGGGCCTGTGACGTCTATTCCCTGCTGCCGTGCTTGTTCAATAGCGGGCTGGATGATGTCTATTTCTTCGCGGCCAAATTTACCGGCCTCGCCCGCATGAGGGTTGAGACCAGCGACTGCGATGCGAGCTGTGGATAATTGAGCTTGCTGACAAAACTGATGTGCCAGTTGGATGGTTTGTAGTTGCTGTTGAATACTGAGCTGCTCGCTGACCTCTTTTAGGGGGATATGAATGGTCGCTAGCATGACTTTGATTTCGTCATTCATCAGCATCATGGCGTATTGTTCGGTATTGGTTTTCTCGGCCAAAATTTCGGTATGGCCAGGGGCATCAATACCCGCGTGATGCATAGCGTCTTTGTTTAGTGGGGCCGTCACAATGGCACGCACATGGCCTTCGTTAGCGTGCTGGATGGCAAAGTTCAATGCATCGTAGGCCATCTTGCCTGCCTCGGCGCTGACCTCACCGTAGGGGAGGTCTTCGGGCAGAGGGGGGCCGCACTGTAGGACGGGGATTTGGTTTTCTACCATGCTAATGCGCGCATATTGAATAGGGTGACTGATTGCGACCAGGCGATAGACTTGGTCTAGATCGGTCAGAGCCAGTGCGCGCTGCAGGCTAACGAGGTCGCCATAGATGATGCCAGGGACCTCTTGGGCTTGGCTGAGTAGCCGCACGCATAATTCGGGCCCGATGCCCGCGGCATCGCCCATGGTGATGGCAATAGGGCGTTCTAAATCGCTTACAGGGGTTGTAGTGCTCATGATAGAAATATGTGGTTAAAGAGCGCTGTTGGCAAAATCTGCCAAGCGGGATCGTTCGCCTTGTTGCAGGGTGATGTGTCCTGCATGAGGCCAGTCTTTAAAACGATCAACGACATAGGTCAGGCCCGAGCTGCCCTCGGTCAGATAAGGCGTGTCAATCTGAGCCAGGTTGCCCAGGCAAACAATCTTGGTCCCGGGTCCAGCACGGGTGATGAGTGTTTTCATCTGCTTTGGGGTCAGGTTTTGTGCCTCGTCGATGATGACAAACTTGTTTAGAAAAGTACGTCCGCGCATAAAGCTAAGAGATTTGATTTGGATATGTGCACGGATGGCCTCTAAGGCAGACTGGTGCTGCGTATCGTGCGCACTGAGCGCGTAATGATGGCGGCTGCCAGCTTGTAAAACCTCGAGGTTATCTTCAAGGGCACCCATCCAAGGTGCCATTTTCTCTTCTTCGGTACCGGGCAGGTAGCCGATATCATCGCCCACTGGGACCGTAGCCCGTGTGATGATGATTTCGTTATAGCGACGTGTCTCGAGGGTTTGGGTCAGGCTGCTGGCCAATGCCAGTAGGGTCTTGCCGGTGCCAGCCTGGCCCAGCAAAGAGACGAAATCACACTCAGGATTCATTAATAGATTGAGCGCAAAGTTTTGCTCGCGGTTGCGGGCTGTAATCCCCCATAAGTTATTTTTGGTATGACCATAGTCACGTAATGTGGATAAAACCGCGGTGTCACGGCGGACCTCTTTGACCTGCGCACTAAAGGCTGGCTCGGTATCGGTATAGAGGAATTCATTGACGCTAAGATCACGTACCCAATCACCACGAATACGATAAAAGGTAAACCCAGAGTCTACCCATGTTTCTACATCGCCATCCAAGTCAGACCAAAAGTCTGGATCTACGACGCGGCTACCTTTGAAGAGCAGGTCAGTGTCATCCATCACATGATCGTGACGGTAGTCTTCGGCAGGTAAGCCCAAAGCCTTGGCTTTGAGGCGGATATTGATGTCTTTAGAGACTAGGATGACCTCTTTGTCGCGGTGCTTGTCCTGCAGGCTGCGCACAATATACAAAATGGCGTTGTCAGCTTTGCCCACAGGTAAATGGATGGGCAGCTGAGCATCTAGGGCTTGGGTTTGTAGAAATAGCTTGCCCTGTGCTTCGCGGTGACCCAGGATATCCAGTGATAACCCTTTGGCCATGTTTTGTCCCTGGACAATGCTGTCTAAATAGCGACTGACTTGGCGTGCATTGCGGGCAACCTCTGATAGCCCTTTTTTCTGGTTGTCTAATTCCTCGAGCACAATCATGGGGATGAAGACATCATGCTCTTTGAACATGAACAAGCAGTTTGCGTCATGCAACAAGACATTGGTATCCAAAACAAAAATCTTGGGAGCCTCGTCCGCTGCACTTTCTAGCGCAGAACGCACCGCTGTCTGTGGTTTTTGGGTGGCCTGCGCAGTCACGGCAGTATCTTTTTCTGGGCGCGGTTGTTTGGCTTGTGCTGGCTCGGCAGGCTTTGCAGGTGTTTTGAGTAAAGCAGGGGTTTGTTGCTGATCTTTTTTGGCTGCTGCACGTTGGGGCGCAGCTTTGGCTGCTTTTTTAGTCGCCTTTTTAGCTGTCTTTTTAGCCGCCTTCTGTGCCGTTTTCTGCGCCGTTTTCTGCGTTGCTTTTTTCGCTGCTTTTTTCGCTGCTTTTTTGGTGGTTTTTTTAGCGGTCGGCTGGGTAGTTTTTTGCGCAGCCGTTTGTTGTTTGGCTGCCGTGTTTTTTTTAGCGGCAGTCTGTGCGTCAGAATGCTCTGTAGTGGGGGCGGGAGCCTTGTTGAGTTCTTCTTTGCTCAAGCGGCTGCCTAAGCGGGTAGGTAGCGGTGGTAAGGGCATGTGATTACAAAGCTCCTGGATTTAGCGTTATATCAAACGACATATTTAGTATTATAAGTTTTGGCAGGCTTCAAGCACTGCGTCTATGTGTCCTGGCACGCGCACCTTGCGCCATTCTTGGACCAGCTCGCCGTCAGCGTTGAATAAAAAGGTACTGCGTTCGATGCCACGTACCTTGCGGCCATACATGTTTTTATCTTTGATCACATCAAATAGATTGCACACGGTTTCCTCGGGATCCGAGAGCAGCGCAAAGGTGAGATCAAATTTTTCAGCAAAACGCTCGTGCGAGCTCATGCTATCACGAGACGCACCGATGATTTTGACGCCCAATTTATCGAATTCGGCTAGCTTGGCCTGAAAGTCATTGGCTTGGTTGGTGCAGCCCGGGGTATTGTCACGGGGGTAAAAATAAAGCACAAAAGGTTGGCCAATGAGGTCTTGGCTGTTGATGGTGCCTTGGGTGCTTTCGGCGGTAAAGGCGGGGACTTTGGCCCCTAGTTCTATGGTACTCATAAATCAATCCTGTGTGGTTAAGCTTAAATAATGAGTGCAGCGACCACAAGTCGCCCCTCGGACATAAGGATATTATACGTGCGTGCGGCGGCCGGGGTGGTCATGATTTCGACCCCGATACCGATGCCTTGTAGTTCGGCGGTAATGGCCGGGTCTAAAAAGGTTTGGGCATTGCCCGTGCCTAATAGGATAATTTCGGTGTTATGCGGGTTATCCAAACTGGGCCCGGTATTATCCAAAAAATCCATTGGGCTTTGTTTTTTGGCCTGCACGCCCGCCAATAAACGCAGCTGTGAGCGATCAATCTCTTTGGCGTTTTGCAAGCCCAAAAGCTGGATTTCACCGGTCGGTGTGAAGTAGATAGACTCGGTATATTTAGTTTGGTTGACTTGGATGTAATCTTTACCGTATGCCGTCACAGCATTTAGGTCGGGATTAGTTTCACGTTGAAGGTACACGATTGCGCCTCTAAATGGATGTGTTGAACATAGCGTAAAAAGTTTAAGGCTTATAAAGGCGAAAGTTTTGGCTAACTAGTGCTAATCTATTAAACTTTAACGTTTGGCTGGTGGCGCATTGTTGCGGCTCTTTTGATATTTTGATTTCAGCATACAGTTTACCTGTGTAGATTCACCTTTGTAAAAGGACGATTATGAGTAGTTTTCCCCGTATCGATCGTTTGCCCCCTTATGTGTTTAATATTACCGGCGAGCTAAAAATGGCGGCGCGCCGCAGAGGGGAAGACATTATTGATATGTCGATGGGTAATCCTGATGGGCAAACCCCAGAACATATTGTGGAAAAAATGGTTGAGGTCGCCCAACGGCCTAATACCCATGGTTATTCAGTATCGCGGGGTATTCCACGTTTGCGCAAGGCCATCACTGACTGGTATGACCGCCGTTTTGATGTGTCACTAGACTACGAAACCGAGGCCATAGTGACCATCGGCTCTAAAGAGGGGTTGGCCCACTTGATGTTGGCTACCCTAGAGCAGGGGGATACCGTGTTGGTGCCTAACCCCAGCTATCCCATTCATATTTATGGGGCGGTGATTGCGGGCGCTAACGTACGCTCTGTACCTATGGTACCCGGGGTTGATTTTTTTGCCGAAATAGAACGCGCTGTGCGTGAGGCCATTCCCAAGCCAAAAATGATTATTCTGGGCTTTCCCAGTAATCCTACTGCTCAGTGTGTGGACTTAGAGTTTTTCGAGCGCATTATTGCTTTGGCGCGCGAGCACAACATTTTGGTAGTGCATGATTTTGCCTATGCAGATATCTGTTTTGATGATTATCAGGCACCCTCTATCATGCAGGTACCCGGGGCACGTGATGTTGCGGTCGAGTTTTTCACCATGAGCAAGAGCTACAACATGGCGGGGTGGCGCATTGGTTATATGGTCGGCAATGAGCGCCTGGTATCTGCACTAGCACGTATCAAGAGCTACCATGATTATGGTACCTTTACGCCTATTCAGGTGGCTGCCATTGCTGCCCTCGAGGGCCCCCAAGAGTGCGTCGATGAGGTCGTCAAGACCTATCAGTCACGACGTGATGTATTGGCAAAGGGCCTACAGGATTTGGGCTGGCCAGTCGATGTACCCAAGGCATCTATGTATATTTGGGCACGCATCCCTGAGTTTTATCGCGATTTGGGCTCGCTCGAATTCTCCAAGCGTTTGCTTAGTGACGCCAAGGTAGCAATCTCGCCAGGGATTGGTTTTGGCGAGTATGGTGATGAGTATGTCCGTTTTGCTCTGATAGAAAATGAACAACGCATTCGTCAAGCAATCCGTGGTATCCGTGAAATGTTCCGTAAAGATGGGTTAGTTAAATGAGGCCAATAAAAGTCGGTTTGTTAGGTTTGGGTGTCGTCGGTGGTGGCACTTGGAAGGTTCTAAAGCATAATGCTGATGAAATCGCCCGTCGGGCAGGTTGTCGCATCGAGGTCGCTGGCGCAGCCGTGCGCGATCTAGAAAAAGCGCGTGCTTTGGTGGGTGATGATGTCTGGCTCACAGATCAGGGGCTCGAGTTAGTGCAGCATCCTGATATTGACGTTGTGGTCGAGCTCGTTGGTGGGGACACCGTGGCCTTGGAATGGGTGATGGAGGCCATCAACCAGGGTAAACACGTTGTGACTGCCAACAAGGCAATGCTGGCCGAGCACGGCAACGAGATTTTTGCAGCCGCCCATAAGAAAGGCGTGATGGTGGCCTTTGAGGCAGCAGTTGCCGGGGGAATCCCCATTATTAAAGCCATGCGCGAGGGTTTGACTGCGAACCGCATTCAGTGGGTGGCAGGTATTATCAACGGTACCACTAACTTTGTTTTGTCTGAGATGCGCGCTAAAGGATTATCCTTTGCCCAGGCACTGGCTGACGCCCAAGAGCTCGGCTACGCCGAAGCTGACCCCACCTTTGATATCGAGGGGGTGGATGCTGCGCACAAACTGAGTTTATTGGCTTCTTTGGCCTTTGGGATTCCAGTTCAATTTGAAAAAGCCCATATCGAAGGTATCACCACACTGGCAGCCGAGGATATCGCCCACGCCGAGCGTTTAGGTTATACCGTTAAATTATTGGGGATCACGCGGGCACGCGAAGAGGGCATCGAACTACGCGTGCATCCCACATTGGTCCCCAATGAGAGCATGTTGGCAAATGTACAGGGCGCTATGAATGCCGTTATGGTCCATGGGGATGCGGTGGGCTCAACTGTATATTACGGCCCCGGCGCGGGTGAATTGCCCACTGCATCGGCTGTGGTGGCAGACTTGGTCGATGTGGCCCGCTTAATGAGCGCTGATCACGTGCATCGTGTGCCGTATCTGGCTTTCCAACAGGATGCCATGGCTGATACGCCTGTTTTGCCAATGTCACAGGTATTGTCCTCATACTATTTGCGTTTGCTTGTCGAGGATCGCCCAGGGGTGTTGGCTGATGTGGCGCGTATTTTGGCTGATGCGGATATCTCTATTGAATCCATGTTCCAAGAGTCCGCAGTAGGCGGCGAAACGGATATTATTTTCTTGACGCACCAGGCCCAAGAAGGGGCGATTGATTTAGCGACTGAGCAAATACGTCGATTAGACTTTGTGCGTTCTAACCTGACGCGCTTACGGGTGGAGCATTTGTAATGAAGTACATTTCGACACGCGGGGGGATGACCCCGCAAACCTTTGGTCATATCTTACTCGAGGGGTTAGCACCTGATGGCGGTCTGGCCGTGCCTGAGCATTATCCACGGGTTAGCGAGGCCACGCTCGAGCAGTGGCGCGAGCTGTCCTATGCTGATTTAGCACTCGAGATTTTGGCCCTATATATCACTGATGTCCCACGTGCAGATTTGGCCCGTTTATGTCAGGCAGCTTACGATCCAGCCTTGTATAGCGGCCGCGATATGGTGCCTGTCAAACCGTTAGGGGATGGTTTGTCCTTGCTAGGTTTGTCCCAAGGGCCAACATTGGCCTTCAAGGATATGGCGATGCAGTTCTTGGGTCAGGTGTTTGAGTACCAACTCGAGCGCACTGATCGCACCTTGAATATTCTAGGTGCAACCTCTGGTGATACTGGCTCGGCCGCTGAATACGCATTGCGTGGCAAAAACCGCATCAATGTTTTTATGCTGTCTCCTGATGGTCGGATGAGCCAATTTCAACGGGCCCAGATGTATACCCTGCGTGATAAAAACATTCACAACTTGGCGGTGCGGGGTGTATTTGATGATTGCCAAGACATCGTCAAACATTTATCTGGTGATCTGGCTTTCAAACAGCGGATGCGTTTAGGGGCGGTCAACTCTATTAATTGGGCGCGTATTGCAGCTCAGGTGGTGTATTATTTTTGGGGTTGGCTGCGCATCAGTACCCAGCCTATGCAGCCGGTATCATTTGCTGTGCCTACAGGTAATTTTGGCAATATCTTGGCGGGTCATATTGCCCGCCAAATGGGGCTACCTATCCACGAGTTAATTCTGGCTACAAATGAAAATGACGTGCTAGATGAGTTCTTCCGTACCGGGGTTTATCAGCCACGCCGCTCGCATCAGACATATGCCACTTCGAGCCCGTCGATGGATATCTCAAAGGCTTCTAATTTCGAGCGCTTTGTTTATGATTTGGTCGGTCGTGATACGGGGCAGGTCAATCGTCTGTGGCGCGAGCTCGATACCAAAGGCTACTTTGACCTCAGTGCTTTGCGTGCACAGCTGACCGAACACTATGGTTTCCGCAGTGGCAAGAGCACCCACGACGATCGTTTGAAAACCATCCGTCAGGTGCATGAGGAGTTCGATGTGCTTATCGACCCACACACCGCTGATGGTGTGTTTGTGGGCCAGCAGTACCGTGATGCGGATATTCCCATGCTGGTACTCGAAACCGCTTTGCCTGCTAAATTTGGTGAAACCATCCAAGAAGCAATTGGCGAGCCTGCTCCTGTGCCCCGTCATTTACAGCAGTTGCTAGATTTACCGCAGCACGTAACTGTGGTCGATGCCGAGCCCCAAGCTGTGCGTGACTATATCGAGGCACATGCATTATTAGATGCATGAGGCATATTTCCGCGTTGATAGCAGCTAGCTGATGGCTGCATACTAACAGCTATGCGCTAAAGGCCGTTAGTCGCTAACGATGATGCCTAATGACTGCCTGCTCGTTTCGAGCAGGCAGTTTTTTGCTTTAAGCATTGTTTAATACTCAACGCTATTTTTAAACTAAAACCATATTTTTAATGCTGGGCTGCGTCTTTAAGCGTTAAGTGGTGGCAGAACGTGATACCCATTGTGCAGTCTGCAATCCAGAACGGACAGCCCCCTCTAAGACGGCGGGGTAGTCTGAGTCTACCCAGTCAGCTGCAAAATAAATACCGTGCCAGGGGCTTTGCGCCTGGGGCCTTTTTAATTGGGGTGCGGCCCAAAAGGTCGCCCGTTGTTCCGTGATGAGCATGCTATCAGTAATCGGGGGCAATGGATGCTTGGAATTGGGCAGCTGGCTTTGTAGCTGCTGGATCAATGCCTCAATGATCTGCTCTTTGGGATGTGTTCGTAGCGGTGCAGCATCACTGATCACAATGCTAATCGTTTGTTTGGCAAAGCTATTGGGTAGTGCGGCGTGGTTAAAAACCCATTGTCCATAGTGCAGTTGTTGTCTATCTTCGAAAAGCAAACTCATCGGGGTGGGCAATGTCCACGGCGATTCAGGCTGCAGATACAGCGTGGCAATAGGGTTAAAACGGATTTTACCCAGTGTGTCTAATGCCTCTTGTTGGGCCGAGGTGGCGGCCGTCAAGCTTTGCAGAAGTCGTATTGCTGGGGGTATTTGGGTAGCGATTACACAATAGTCAAAGGGTTGTTCTAACGCAGCATGGTTTTTTTGGCCAATTAACCATAGCCGCTGATTTTCATCGTACTGTAATTGCTGTATCGGAGTGCTGGTGTGGCAATTGATGCCTTTGAGAGCCTGTTGGACCCACAGCTGGCTCATGTCTTTTAAGGGGATTAACAGTTGCGTACTGTCGCGTCCTGCGCCCAAGCTATCACGCAGCACTGCGGCAAAAATACCGGCACAAGCATCCTCTATAGGTGTATTAAGGGCCGCAATACACAAAGGGTGCCACAGTTTTTCGATCAATACTGCGCTTTGGCCAGATTGCTGTAATAGCTGAGCCACTGTTTGACCTGTGGGGGGGTGCCAGTCTTGTTTCTTTAATAGGCGCATTAGCCGTGACAAGGCTAATTTGTCTTGCCAGCCTAGTCCACGACCCCCTAATATGGCCCCTAACTGATGCCACGGAGCAGGCAAAGCCCAATAGCCAAAATTAAACCGCTGGTCCAGACTTTGAAAGCGTAGGTCCTGTTTATAAAAGCGTTTTGCAGGATCTAGGCCCAGGGTGGTCATTAGCTGCAGTGTCTGTGTATAGCCACCAATGAGCAAATGCTGGCCATTGTCGACTGACCCCCAAGGGGCTTGCACTCGGCGTGCACGCCCTCCTAGGGTAGGACTGCTTTCAAAAACAGTGACATCAAAGCCTTGGCGTGATAATTGCCATGCACAGGCCGCACCCGCCCAGCCTGCGCCGATAACTGCAATCCGAGTCATGAGCGTACAGATTTGAGAAATGAACCACCATTGGTCACCCAATTTTTCCAGGCTAACCAAAATTTGCGTATGGGGGTGAGGCTGATGCGTTTATCGAGGACATCCCAGTGGTCACGATCAATCTCTTGTAAAAGAGTGTGGTAGATAGCTGCCATAAGCAAACCCGGGCGTTGGGCACGGCGATCGACCGCGGGCAGTGTCTGTGCTGCCAGGCGGTAGAATTCGTGTGCGCGCTCACTTTGGTGACGCATCAAAGCAACAAAACGCTCGCTGTACTGAGCATTGAGTATTTCTTGGGGGCGAACCTCAAAGCGATCCAAATCTTCTAAAGGCAGATAAATGCGACCACGTCGGGCATCATCACCAACGTCGCGGATAATATTGGTCATCTGAAAGGCCAATCCTAATTGCACCGCGTAGTCGGTGGTCTGCTTTTGGGTTTGGCCAAATATCTTGGCAGATAAAATACCCACCACACTGGCCACATGCCAGCAGTATTTTTCTAAATCAGTCCAACGCTCGTAGCGGGATTGATCTAGATCCATTTCCATACCGTCGATGACAGCTAATAGCTCTTCGTAACGTAGATCGTAGTTTTCAATATGGGGCGCCAGTGCTTTAAGCACAGGGTGAATAGGCGGCTCGCCTTGGAAAAGCGCATCTAGTTGTTCGCGCCACCAGACGAGTTTCATACGTGCGACTGAAGGTTCAGAGGTCTCATCGACGACGTCATCCACCTCGCGACAAAAAGCGTATAAGGCAGTGATTGCCCGACGGCGTTCTGGGGGCAAAAACAAAAAAGCATAGTAAAAGCTAGAACCACTACGGGCGGCTTTGTCTTGGCAGTATTCGTCTGGTGTCATATTGGTTATCGTTTAATTGCGTAAGGCTCGCACAAATAATAGCAGGCTATCTTGTTTTTTTATAATGGGACGCTGAGCGAAGACATCGAATTGTACTCGCTCGAGCTTCTCGAGGATGCGTAATCCCCCTTGGATAATGAGGCGTAGTTCAAAATTGATGCGCCCGGGTAGACGACGGCATAGCGGTTTGCCTGCGTTTAAAAGCTCGCGCGCATGGGATACTTGGGCTTGCATCAGAGCCTGCCAGGCCTGCTGCTGCGCCGTGGTCAATGGCTGGCCCGCCACAGCCCGAGCAATATCATTTTCACTGACATTAAAGCGCTGCAGCTCTTGTTGAGGGATGTAGACACGGTCTTTATGCCAATCGATGGCCACATCTTGCCAAAAGTTAGTCAGCTGCAGACCCGTACAAACAGCATCTGACATGGTCAGACTATCGGGGCGATTTTCCTCGTACAGATGTAAAAGAATGCGGCCCACCGGATCTGCCGAACGTGTGCAATAATTCAACAAATCTGTGTAATCTTGGTAGCGCTTGGTGTGCACGTCTTGTTGAAATGCCGAGAGCAGATCATGGAATGGTTTTAACGGTAAATCATAGGTGGTAATCACCTCGGCGAGCGGGCCAAAAATAGGGCGTAAACGGCTAGATCCGTCTTGATCCAGGCGCTGTTGTTGAATGAGATCCAGTTGCTGCGCATACTGTGCTAACTCGTCAAGCCTCCATTGGTCGCTGTGTTCGCCCTCATCAGCAACATCGTCCGCACAGCGGGCAAAGCGATAAATGTGTTGCACGGGGAGGCGCAGCCGCTTGGGCAGTAATATTGAGGCGACTGGAAAGTTCTCGTAATGATCAACGGGCATAGCGGTCAGGGTACGGGTTTCTGCTAAAGTGTATAAACTAAGTAATAATAACGAATTAAACAAAACTGAGGGATGCAATGCCACGACCAATACAGTTACTGCTATCGCCTGCGGCACTCACGCATAATTTAGCCGTGGTGCGCCAGCGCCTGGCAGAGGCCAGCACACGCTTGCAGCGGCCAGCACCCCATATTTGGGCCGTGATCAAGGCCAATGCCTATGGGCACGGTATTGATTTGGGTGTGCAGGCCTTTGCCCAGGCAGATGGCTTGGCGATGTTAGATTTTAACGAGGCCATACGCTGCCGCGAATTGGGTTGGGACAAGCCAATTTTGCTACTAGAGGGTTTTTTTAGTGCCAGTGATCTTGATTTAGTAGCGCACCATAACCTGAGTATTGTAGTGCATGAGGCATCACAATTGCAGGCTTTATACCAGTTTCAACCGCCCAGGCCTATTAATGCCTATCTGAAAATCAATACGGGCATGCATCGATTAGGGTTTGCTGGGTCTGCTGTTGATGCTGCCTGGCGTGAAATACGAGCATTGCAACGCCAAGGTGTGTTGCGCTTTTTAGGGGCGATGACGCATTTTTCACGTGCTGATAGCTCTGAGGACGATACTTTGGCCCAGATCGAGCTTTTCCAGCGGCTCAATCCTGCCCCAGTAGCACCGTTTAGCGTCTGTAATTCAGCCGCTACTTTGCAAACAGGTTTGCAATCACATCTGCCAGCCATCGAGCAATGGGTACGTCCAGGCATATGTTTATACGGTGCTTCTCCATTTGAAACACAGTCGGCAGCTGATTTTGATTTACGCCCCGGGCAGACTTTATCCGCAGCAATTATCGGAACACAGCAGGTGCAGGCTGGGGACGGTGTAGGCTATGGCCATACTTTTGCGGCCGAACGGGCGTTGCGGGTTGGGGTGGTGGCGTGTGGCTATGCCGATGGCTATCCGCGTCATGCTCCGTCAGGGACACCCGTGACTGTCGACGGACAGCGCACACGTTTGGTGGGTCGTGTCTCTATGGATATGCTCACCGTAGATATTACTGACCTGCCTAATGTAGGGGTTGGTAGTCAGGTGATATTGTGGGGGGCAGGTGGGCCTTCGGTCGACGAGGTCGCCCAATCCGCTGGCACGATCGGCTACGAGCTGGTCACTGCAGTAACTGCCCGCGTACCGCGTGTTGTTGATTCTAATGATAGTATCCGTCAGGAGGAGAGCGATGAAAAATAAATGTGTCTTGGTGACAGGCGCGACCAAAGGAATCGGCTGGGCAATTAGTCAGCAGTTGGCAGATCGCGGCGCGCATGTTGTGGGCATTGCCCGCAATACACAGGATATAGACTTTCCGGGTTATTTATATGCGTGTGATTTAGCTGATGCCGGCGAGACCGAAGAGGTTTTGCGTGTCATTCGCGAAAAATACCCAGTGGATGCCATCATCAATAATGTCGGTATGGTGCGTCCGCAGCCCCTAGGCGAGGTCGAGCTCAGCGCCTTGTACGATGTGTACGATTTAAATGTGCGCGCTGCAGTCCAGGTCACGCAGGCTTTTATCCCTGCCATGAAAGCGCGTCAGGCCGGTCGCATCGTTAATATTTGCAGTCGTGTTGTCCATGGCGCTTATGATCGCACCAGTTATAGCGCAGCTAAAAGTGCGTTATTAGGTTGCACTTATTCTTGGGCACTCGAGTTAGCCCCCTATGGGATTACCGTAAATGCGGTGTCTCCAGGGCCTACAGAGACCATTTTATTTCGTAAAGGCCACCCTGAGGGTAGCGATACCGAGCACAAGGCGTTGTCTTCAATTCCAATGGGTCGTTTTGCCCAGCCCGATGAGGTTGCTCATGCAGTGCTCTTTTTTCTGTCTGACGAAGCACGTTATATCACTGGGCAAGAGCTCGGGGTGGATGGCGGGGGTTCATTGGCCGGCCGTTAATTTTTAAAGCAGTTAGTTTTTATGTCACAGCGATCCCTCAAAAGAAAAGAGCGCAGTATATTTGTTTGCACCGAGTGTGGTGCGCAGTTGCCCCGCTGGGAGGGGCGTTGTCCGCAATGTGGTGAGTGGAACACCATCCAAGAACAACAACCCGAGCCTGCGGACACAGATAGCCATCGCTTTGCAGCATTGGCGGGTACTAGCGAGGTTCAAAACCTTGCACAAATCCAGGCCCAAGAAGTGCAGCGTAGGCTGACTGGCTTGCCCGAGCTCGATCGTGCCCTTGGGGGCGGGATGGTGGCTGGCGGTGTGATTTTAATTGGGGGGGATCCCGGGGTCGGCAAGTCGACATTGCTTTTGCAAACCGTTAGCAGCATGGCTAATCAATGGCCGGTCTTCTACGTTACGGGCGAAGAGTCCGCCCAGCAGGTGGCATTGCGCGCGCAAAGGTTAGCGCTGCCGACTGAGCATGTGCACTTGCAGGCCGAAATTCGTCTTGAGCATATCATCGCTACCTTGAAAGAACGTCGCCCCGAGGTCGTGATTATTGATTCCATTCAGACCTTGTACTCTAGTCAACTCACGGCGGCTCCAGGTTCTGTGTCCCAGGTGCGAGAGTGCGCGGCACAGCTCACCCGTATCGCAAAACAATACGGGATGACAATGGTATTTATCGGTCATGTGACCAAAGATGGTGCGCTGGCCGGTCCGCGTGTGTTAGAGCATATTGTTGATACAGTTCTGTATTTCGAAGGTGACACCCATTCGTCATTTAGGTTGATACGCGCTATCAAAAACCGTTTCGGGGCGATTAACGAATTGGGCGTGTTCGCCATGACAGACAAAGGCCTGCGTGGGGTCAATAATCCATCGGCTTTATTTTTATCGCGCCATACTGAACAGGTGCCAGGCAGTTGTGTGGTTGCCACACTCGAGGGGACACGTCCTTTATTAGTTGAAATACAGGCTTTGGTTGATACAGCTCATGTGCCTAATCCGCGCCGTTTATCTGTGGGACTAGAGTCTAGCAGGTTAGCCATGCTACTGGCCGTGCTGCACCGGCATGCTGGGGTGGCCAGCTTTGATCAGGATGTCTTTATTAATGCTGTGGGCGGGGTGCGTATTAGCGAGCCCGCAGCTGACTTAGCGGTGTTGTTTGCTATCGTTTCGTCTTTGACCGATCGCGCCTTGCCCCGCGGATTAATGGTCTTTGGTGAGGTCGGTTTGGCTGGCGAAATTCGCCCCGCGCCGCGCGGCCAAGAACGTCTGCGTGAGGCCGCTAAACTAGGTTTTAAACAGGCGGTCATACCGCGTGCAAATGCTCCCAAAGCTCCTATTGATGGGTTAGAAATAATCGCTGTACAACGCGTTGATGAGGCCATCGCTTTTATTCGTGAGCAGGGGAGTCGTTAAGTGGATTTAGTAGCAACTGTTGCGCTGTTATTGGTAGCGGGAGCCTTGATTGGCTTTTTAGGGGGCGTGGTAGGCATTGGTGGCGGGTTACTAGCCATTCCGTTTTTAGTCTTAGTGATGGGCTTTGAACAACAAGCCGCCCAGGGTTCGGCTTTGTTGATGGTGCTGCCAGCTGTGCTGTTGACGCTGTACAACTACCACAAGATGGCGCCCATCCCATTGCGCCAAGCATTGGCCGGTGCTAGTACTTCGGTGGTATTTACTTGGTTTGGGGCCAAGGTAGCCCTAGGCCTGGACCCCATCAGGCTACAATATATTTATGCGGGTTTTATATTTTGTTTGGCGCTGTATTATTTTTATCAAAGCAAATATGGCATCAAGCGTGTTGGAAAAACCGCCAAAGCCTCAGATAATCACAATACAGACGCTCAGGATGGGAACCCTGTAAATGCCTATTCAGGTTATCATTTCATGTTGGTAGGCATGCTTTCTGGTACCGCAGGCGGTATTTTTGCGGTCGGTGGGTCAGTGGTCGTGGTGCCTTTGCTAACCACGGTGTTTGGCTTTTCCCAATTTCGTGCACAAGCATTGGGTCTGACCATGATTGTGCCCGGCATTATTGTGGCGATACTGACCTACGCCTACCATGGGCAGGTATACGCCTCGGCAGGTCTGCCTTTAGCGGTGGGTAGTTTGTTGATGGTGCCATTAGGGGTGCGCGTTGCTTATAGGTTAGCCGAGTCTCGTCTGCGGTTTATCTTTGGCCTGACTTTGCTAGGGATTACTTTTTTAATGTTCAGCTCTGTCCGATGAGTCAGTCTCGCATAGCTACAGTTCAACATGCACATTGGGGTGTGCGGTACGTGAGGGCTTTTTTTCCTCATGATACGCCTACCCCCGAATACTTATCGCCTACCGAGCCCACATTGCAAGCCCAACCAGTCACTCAGGGTGGGCGGCAGGCAGCGTGGTTCGTGCAACTACCGTTAGGTCAGCAGGCCGTGTTGCGTTACTATCGTCGAGGCGGTTTGGTCGCGCGTGTTTTTCATGACCAATACCTTTGGCTGGGCGAACAAAAAACGCGTTCATGGGCCGAATTCGAGGTGATGCGGTATCTGCATGACCTAGGGGTACCCGTCCCCGAGCCCATCTGGGCTAGCTGGCAAAAGCATGGTTTTTATTATCGTGCAGCATTGGCCACCGAGCGTGTGCTCGGGGCACGCACTTTGGCCAGCACATTAAATCAGGCCTCACCCCGCCCTGTGGCACGAGCAATTAAAAAGATGCACGATGCAGGGGTTTTTCACGCCGATTTAAATGCTTTCAATATTTTATTAGATGCCGAGCAAGCCGTATGGCTAATAGATTTTGATCGTGCACGACGGTGCCGGCAGCTGAGTTTTGCCCAGCGCAAGAACAATTTACGCCGATTACAGCGCTCTTTGTTAAAAATTAGCGGCCCTGTAGGGGGGCGCTGGTATCAGCATTTGGCACAAGCCTACAAGTCACAGCTCTAGTTTTAGTTCGTTTTTCTTTCAAGGTTCAACATGGCATACACACAAGACGAGTTAAAAGAACAAGTCGCCCAAGCGGCGGTTGAATTTATAGTCGATAAACTCGAACCCAAGGCAATTTTGGGTGTGGGCACCGGCTCGACGGTTGACGTGTTCATTGATTTATTAGCTCAGCATAAGCACCTTTTCCAAGGGGCTGTCTCTAGTTCTGAGCGTACGACAGAGCGGTTGCAACGACATGGGGTTCAGGTTTTCGATCTGAATCAGGTGCAAAGTTTGCAGTGGTATATCGACGGGGCCGACGAAATTAACCCCCAAGGCCAAATGATCAAAGGCGGGGGTGGTGCATTGACCCGCGAAAAGATTGTCGCCTCGGTAGCGGATAATTTTTTGTGTATTGTGGATCAAAGCAAACAAGTCCAGCAGTTGGGTGCTTTTCCGTTGCCAGTCGAGGTATTGCCCATGGCACGCGCGAGTGTGACACGCGCGCTAGAATCCTTGGGGGGGCGTGTGATCGAACGTGCTGATTTTGTCACAGACAACGGCGGGATAATTCTTGACACACATGATTTGCGCATTGATCACCCGTTGCAATTAGAACAGCAAATCAATGATATTGCTGGCGTAGTGTGTTGCGGTATTTTTGCTTTGCAAAAGGCGTCAGTCGCTTTGGTTGCGACACAGCAGGGCGTCATCACAGCGTCATAATCTCGTGCTACTATTTATCCTCGACTTTAATTTTTAGCAGATGGGCACCGATATGTTCGAGCATACTAACAAACAATTTCACGCAGATTTAGAAACAACGCGCTCTATGTTTCTCGAGATGGGCGGTGTGGTCGAGGCCATGGTCAAACAATCCACCGAGGCTTTGTTTAGTGGCGATATGGATTTTGTTGATCGTGTGCTCGAGCGCGAACAACAGGTTGACAAGCTCGAGGTCGAAATCGACGAGCGCATCACTAATCTAATCGCCCGCAACCAACCAACAGCTATAGATTTGCGCATGTTGTTATCGGTTTCCAAAATGCTCACTGATTTAGAGCGCTGCGGTGACGAGGCCGAACGCATTGCCAAGATGGCGCGCCGTATCCATGATTCGGATTCTGGCTATGAGCCCGTAGTCGAGTTACGTCATATGAGCACATCAGTGGTTAGCATGATTAACCGCGCATTAGATGCATTTGCGCGCCAAGACGTCGTATTAGCGGCTGAAATCGTACGTAGTGACAAAGAGGTCAACGAGGGCTGGAAGGGCTCTTTGCGTCATATTATTACTTATATGATCGAAGACCCACGAACCATTTCTAGATCCATAGATTTAATCTTCATTGCGCGGGCCTTAGAGCGTATCGGGGATCATGCTAAAAATATGGCCGAGCGTGTCATCTATATGGTTCGTGGTGATGACGTACGGCACGCTGGGCTGAGTTATATTATTCGTACCGCCTTGGGCAAGGACGAAGACATCGCCGAGGATGATTACGAGTCATAAGTACAAAACATAAGTGTAAATCATGAGTGCAAAGTACGAGTGCAGATAATAATCGCGAATCATAAATGCGACTCATAAATGCAAATTATGAACACAAATCATGGACGCAAAAATAGGGGGCATGTTAGGACATGCCCCCTGTGTTTTTGGGCCCAGCTTTTGGGTCAGTGCAGGTATAGGGCCTGATTACTCGCTGGGTGGGACATAGCCTTGGGCCTCGATGTCCGCATCTTGGAAAAAGTATAGTTCCATCTGCTCAGCCAGGTAGGTGCGTGCTCTGGGGTCAGCCAGATTGAGCATATTCTCATTGACCAGGCGGGTTTGAATCGCGACCCAGTTTTCCCATGCTTCTTTGGAAATAGAGCGCCAAATGCGCTCACCCAATTCACCGGGGTAGGGAGGGAA
Organism: Paenalcaligenes sp.; assembly: GCA_035302345.1. Classification (GTDB taxonomy): domain Bacteria; phylum Pseudomonadota; class Gammaproteobacteria; order Burkholderiales; family Burkholderiaceae_B; genus Paenalcaligenes. The sequence continues at coordinate 11,940 of DATGSS010000084.1, read as the reverse complement.
GTCCAGGCCTGGAGCTTCTTTTTTTAGCTTTACACATTGAATCATGCGTGTCATAAGAACACCCTTTTGCTCTAATTAAAAAAGAATTGTTTTCCCACTATAGCAATACTTAGAGGGACTTGATAAATATCATGCTGTTGCGGGCCCGATTGTAAAGGCTTTGCTTGGTACGGGGGAGATCAGATACGCCCCCTTTGACAAACCCACGCTTGAGAAACCAGTGCGAGGTGCGTGTGGTCAGCACAAAGAGTTTTTTGGCGCGCAAGGCACGTGCACGTTGTTCTGCATGGCGTAACAAGAGTTCGCCCTCGCCACTGTTTTGCCATTCAGAATGCACGACCAAGCATGCCATTTCAACCATTTCCTCGGCTAAGTAGGGGATAACCGCGACACAGCCGTAAATAATGCCATCGTGGGCGAGTACTGAAAATGTTTCTACCTCGCGCTCGATCGTGGCGCGACCACGCGGCACCAAGGTGCCATCTTGTTCTAGGGGCTCGATCAGCTGCAAAATAGCACCAATATCATCCATAGTGGCTGGGCGTAGATCATCAAGCTTATCCTCAACGACCATGGTGCCGACTCCGTCATGGGTGAATATCTCTAGCAAGATGCTACCATCAAGGCAGTAAGGGATGATGTGAGCTCGGGGGACGCCGCGTTTGACAGCGAGCGAGGCTTTTTCTAAAAAGATATTAGACTCTTCATCTAGGACTTGCTCTTGAAGGAGTGCGTCAGCATCTGCCCGTGTGAGCTCGCCGTCGATGGGATCGTTTGAGCCTTGGCGCACAATAGGGGCAGGCGCTAGATAAATAAGTTTTTCCGCACGTAGCGCGCTGGCTGTGTATTGGGCCAGCTCTTCCATGGGCAGATTAAACGCTTCGCCTGTGGGTGAGAAGCCCAAAGGTGAAAGCAGTACAATGGATTCTTGTTCCAGGGTTCGTAAAATAGAGTCCGTGTCTATTTTGCGAACGGCACCAGCATGCTGATAATCTACTCCATCGATTACCCCAATCGGCCGGGCAGTGACAAAATTACCCGAGACAACGCGAATTTTGGCGTGCGACATGGGTGTGTTGGGTAAACCTTGGCTAAAGGCGGCCTCGATATCCAGTCGAATTTCACCAGCGGCCTCTTTAACGCATTCTAGTGCCGCTGAGCTTGTGGGCTCGGTATGGCGACCAAAGACGCTGGCATGCCCTTTGAGACGCAACTGTTCATTGACCTGAGGCCGCGAACCATGAATTAAAACCAGCTTGATTCCCAAGGCGGTTAGCAGTGATAGGTCAGGGATAAGCGTGTTAAGATGACCATCCCGTATGAGTTCGCCACCAAAACCGATCACAAAGGTTTTCCCTCGAAATCGGTGTACGTAGGGTGCCAACTCACGAAACCAACGCACAAATTGGGCGGGTTCGGCATCGGGGCTGACTGTCTCGGCTGGTGGCTGTGCTGTCAGTGCAGACGGGTCGGGGTTACAGTACTGTTCAGAGTGGTTTGAGTCCATGATTGAGGGGTGCTTGGAAATAACAGTATAAAATTGGGTAATAACAGTAAAAATTATAACGCGATAATTTTGTGAAATATTATTGAATGAATTTCATGCGCAGCTTGGCACAACAGACTACCACAGAGCATACCCTTCCATTCAAAATTACATATCCAGAGGATCTTCCTGTCAGTGCAAGACGTGATGATATTGCCAAAGCGATACAGGAACATCAAGTGGTTATTATCAGTGGCGAGACAGGATCGGGTAAAACCACCCAGATCCCTAAAATCTGTCTCGAACTGGGACGCGGTCATGATAAAACCATCGGTCATACTCAACCCCGCCGTATTGCAGCTACCTCGGTGGCGCATCGGATCGCGGAAGAGCTAGAAACGCCTATCGGTCGCTGGGTGGGATATCAAATACGCTTTGCTGATAAAAGCACCGATGAAACCGCCATCAAATTAATGACGGATGGGATATTGTTAGCCGAATCGCAACGCGATCCCCTGTTGCGACAGTATGACACGATCATCATTGACGAGGCTCACGAACGCACACTCAATATTGATTTTTTGTTGGGCTTCCTTTATCAGCTGCTACAAAAACGGCCTGATTTAAAGCTGATTATTACATCAGCCACCATTGATGCTGATAAATTTGCCCAGCATTTCAGCCTCAATGGCCAGCCTGCACCCGTGATTGATGTCTCGGGGCGCTTGCACCCGGTTGAGATTCGCTATCGCAGTATCTTGCAAGATGACGACGGCCCTGACACCCATGGCCAGGGTAGCAAGAGCGCGGCCGAACAGGCCGAGCGCGACCTGCACGATGGCATCCTGGATGCTGTTCAAGAATGCCGCACGCAGGGCAGTGGGGATATTTTAGTGTTTTTGCCGGGCGAACGCGAGATCCGTGATGCTGCTCGGTTTTTACGTCGCCAAGAATTAGTCGGGGTTGATATCCTCCCCCTGTATGCCCGATTGAATCAGGCCGAGCAGCAACGTATTTTTAGGCCTCAAGGACAGGCCAGGCGTGTTGTTTTGGCCACCAATGTGGCAGAAACCTCGGTGACTGTACCGGGGATACGGTACGTGGTTGATAGTGGGCTAGCGCGCATCAAGCGTTACTCATGGCGTAATAAAATTGAGCAATTACGCATTGAGCGCATCAGTCAAGCCTCAGCCAATCAACGCGCTGGGCGCTGTGGTCGTTTGGGACCCGGGGTGTGTATTCGTTTATATAGCGAAGAAGACTTTGAATCCCGTTCCGAGTTTACTGATCCCGAGATCCTGCGCTCTTCTTTGGCCTCGGTTATTTTGCGCCTAAAGTCCTTGCGTGTGGATGACGTTGAGAACTTCCCCTTTGTGGATCCGCCCAGTGGCCGAGCCATTGCTGATGGTTATCAAATACTTGAAGAGGTGGGTGCATTAAATGCACGGGGTCGATTAACCCGGGTAGGGCGCACGCTATCTCGATGGCCTCTGGACCCACGTATTGGGCGCATGATCATTGCGGCACAACGTTTTGATTGTTTGTCCGAGGTACTCGTAATTGCTGCAGCTTTGTCTGTCCAAGACCCCCGCGATCGTTCGATGGAACGACGCGAGCAGGCCGAGCGCGCGCATCAGCGATTTATCAATCCTCAGTCCGAGTTTTTGTCCTATTTAAACATGTGGCAATGGTACTCCGAGTTGGTCAAAAGCCGTTTGTCGCGACGTGCTTTGGCCCAACGCCTTCGCGAGCAATTGCTGTCGCCCATGAGATTTAGAGAATGGCGCGAGGTCTACAAGCAGCTAAGCACATTAGTACGAGAACAGAAATGGCGCATCAACCAAAGCGAGGCCACTTATGAGCAGATCCATAAGGCTTTGCTCACAGGTTTGTTGTCTCAAATTGGGTATCGCACCGAAGACGGCCGTCTATACCAAGGCACACGCGAGATTCGTTTTTATATCCACCCCGGTTCAACGCTCAGCAAGCGGGGCGGTGCTTGGGTATTAGCGGGCGAAATCGTACAAACCACGCAGGTATTTGCACGCTGTGTTGCCCGTATTGAACCAGAGTGGATTGAATCAGTTGCGGGTCGCTTTATTCGTAAACATTGGAATGAGCCGCGTTGGGAAAAACGCAACGGGCGCGTTGTAGCCAACGAGCGTGGGATGCTGTTTGGGTTATTGATTTATCAAGGCCGACGCGTGCATTTTGGACGTATCAATCCAGTAGAAGCACGTGAAATATTTTTGCGTGAAGGGCTTGTGCCCGCTGAAATGCATACACAGTTAGATTTTTATCGGCACAATCAGCGCTTGATCCGTGATATCGAGCAATTAGAACATCGTTCGCGCCGTCCTGATATTTTGGTTGATGAGCAAGTAATTTACGAATTCTACGATAAACAAATTCCCGATGATGTTTATCAGACAGCCACCTTAGAGCGCTGGTATAGAAAATTACCACGTCAAAAGCAAAAGCAGTTGTACTTAACACGCGAGGTGCTCATGCAGCACAAGGCTCAGGATGTCACCGTCGATGTGTATCCTCGTGTGTTGGATTTGCATGGGTTGGATCTCAAGCTTAGCTATCATTTCGAACCGGGCTCCATTCGTGATGGGGTGACCTTGCATGTGCCTTTATTTCATTTAAACCAACTGACTCCCGAGCCCTTGCAGTGGTTAGTGCCAGGATTGCTCAAGGACAAGGTCGAAGCTTTATTACGGTCCTTGCCTTTGCGACATCGTCGTGTATGCGTGCCGATCCCAGATTATGTCGAGGGTTTTTACGAACGCCATTTTAAACAAGCGGTGCACCCTAGTAGATCTTTGATCGAAGCATTGATTCAGGATATTTGGCAACAAAAGCGTGTTCGCATTGATGCCACAGATTTCAAGATTGCTGATTTGCCTGCGCATTTGCATATGAACATCCATGTGGTAGATGACAAAGGGCGGTTTTTAGCTGGGGGTCGCGACCTGCACGAGTTACAAACACAATTCAGTCGCAAGGCACAGCAACAGTTTCGCGAGGTCGCCAGCCAGGACCAACGTGTAGAAGGCCGCTTTGGCGACGAGCGCTTTACTGATTGGAGTTTTGGTGATTGGCAGACTGAGATTACCCTGCAAAAAGGGCGTCAATCCGTCACTGGATATCCAGCTTTAGAGGATCAAGGCAAAGACTGCCAGATAGTGGTGCTGGATGATTCCGCCAAGGCCCAGCGCGTACACCAACAAGGGTTAAAGCGCTTGTTCTTGTTGCAAATGAAAGAATCTGAGCGTTTTCAGCGTCGAGAGTTACAGCGGGATTTACTGCCACAAGCATTGCAGTTTAGGCATTTTGGCACGCAGGATGAATTGGTTGATCAGGTTATTGAGCGCGCTATCGAACAAGTCGCACTGCAACAACCCTGGCCAACTACAGAGAAAGAATTCCGTGGGCGTTTGCAGCAGGCGAAACAAGAGTTCAATACTGCTTGTCAGGAGATGGTCAAACTCATCACTGAAATTCTTAAATATTGGACTCAGGTACAACAGGCTCTCCAAGAGCATAAAGCCTATGAAGAGGCTTACGCAGATATGCAAGCACATCTACGCCGATTGATGCCGAAAGGCTTTTTAAAACAAACTGGGTACGAGCAGTTGCGCCATTTTCCGCGCTACTTACGGGGTGTTTTAATGCGTATGGATAAATTGCGTACCGATCCAAACCGCGACCAGCGTTGGCAAGCAGAGATCACGCCATTAGAGTTAAACTATCTCGAAGCGCGCAAAAACCTAAAGGGAGCCGTACCCGAATTATTGCAAGAATATCGCTGGCAGCTCGAAGAGTTACGTGTATCCCTGTTTGCCCAAGAGCTACGTACACCGCGGCCAGTTTCGGCGAAACGACTCAATCGCCTCTGGGAGCGCGTACGCAAAGAGCTGGCCTAGCAAGTCGGACTAACAAATATGCTACTGTGCCGCTGATGCAGAACTACTTTTTTAGATTTCCACTACAAAGCATATAACAGCTTTATGACTACTGATTCTACTATTTCTACAGTCACAACCGCGGCGGAAGCTACGCCCGCATTTGTGCATTTGCGTACCCACTCAGAATACTCAGTAGTGGATGGGATCACACGTATCCCTGACATGGTCCACAAAGCCGTGCAGTATGAGCAGCCAGCATTGGCGCTTACTGATCTGGCTAATCTTTTCGGACTGATCAAGTTTTATAAAGCGACACGCAAAGCAGGTGTCAAACCCATTGTGGGCGCTGATATTTGGCTGGAAAACCCCGCTGATCGCGATAAACCGCATCGTGCTTTATTGCTGGCCGAAAATTACGATGGATATCTAGCGATTTGCCGATTGCTTAGCGAGGCTTGGTTGGAAAATCAGTATCGCGGTCGGGGCGAGTTAAAAAAAGAATGGTTATTGCAGGAATCTGACCTAATTGTTCTCTCAGGAGGGCGTTTAGGGGATGTCGGTCATGCCTTGTTATCAGGCAATCTCGATTTAGCTCGGTCATTGGCCCAAGAGTGGGCAGATGCCTTTCCACAAAGCTTTTTTATCGAGCTGCAGCGCGCGGGTCACGAAGAGGATGAAACCTATGTACAGGCAGCGATTGCTTTAGCCGCTGAGTTGGGCCTGCCTGTTGTAGCAACTCATCCGATACAGTTTTCCGAGCCCGATGATTTCAGAGCACACGAGGTGCGGGTATGTATTGCCGAAGGCGAACAACTGGCAAATCCACGTCGGGTTAAACGCTTTACCCCCGATCAGTATTTTCTGGATTCACACACCATGGCCGAGCGCTTCGCTGACGTACCGTCCGCGTTGGAAAATACCTTGACCATCGCGCAGCGCTGTAACGTGGCATTAAATCTAGGGGAAGCCAAATTACCTGATTTCCCTACTCCCGAAGGAATGAGCCTAGGGGATTATTTGCGCCAACTCGCGGCCCAAGGGATGGAAGAGCGCATGCAGTTGCTGTATCCCGATGAGCAAGAGCGCGCAGCCCAATACCCCCACTATAAAGAGCGTTTGGATACCGAATGCAATACCATCATCGAGATGGGTTTTCCTGGTTATTTCTTGATTGTGGCTGATTTTATTAACTGGGGTAAAGAAAATGGCGTGCCGGTCGGGCCGGGTCGTGGTTCAGGGGCGGGTTCGTTGGTGGCCTATAGCCTAGGCATTACTGACATTGATCCGCTGCGCTATGACCTACTGTTCGAGCGATTCTTAAATCCCGAACGGGTTTCGATGCCTGACTTTGATATTGATTTCTGTCAGGATAACCGTGAGCGCGTTATTGACTATGTAAAAAAGCGCTATGGTAAACAGGCGGTGAGCCAGATCGCCACCTTTGGCACACTGGGGGCCAAGGCCGTAGTACGAGATGTTGGCCGCGTTTTAGATATGCCGTATGGCTTGTGCGACACATTGTCTAAGATGATCCCCTTTAATCCTGCTGACCCTTGGTCTCTAGAACGCACCCTAGACCAAGAACCAGCCTTTAGAGAGCGTTATGAAAACGACGAAGAGGTCCAAACGCTCATTGATTTAGCGCGCCCACTCGAGGGGTTGGTGCGCAGCGTGGGGATGCACGCAGGGGGGGTGTTGATTGCTCCTGGCAAGCTCACTGATTATTGCCCCTTGTATCGTCAGCCCGATCTCGAAGCCAATGCAGTATCCCAATACGATAAAGACGATGTCGAGGACGTCGGTCTCGTCAAGTTTGACTTTTTAGGGTTACGCAACCTGACGATTTTGGATTGGGCAGTCAAATTTGTGCGCGAATTCAACCCAGATAAAGCCGAGTTTAGTCTGGAAAAACTGACCCTGGATGACCCCAAAGTTTACGAGCTTCTATCAGCGGGTAATACGACAGCTGTGTTTCAGCTTGAGTCACGGGGCATGAAAGACTTGCTGCGTAACTTGCAGCCTAATAACTTTGAAGAAATCATTGCGATGCTCGCACTGTACCGACCGGGGCCATTGGAATCCGGAATGGTCAGTGACTTTGTCAATAGAAAGCATGGTCGTGCGCAGGTCGATTATTTTGATGATGACTTGCATAGTGTGCTTGAAAGCACCTACGGGGTGATTGTGTATCAGGAGCAGGTGATGCTCATCTCGCAAATCATCGGTGGGTATTCTCTGGGGGGCGCTGACTTGCTACGCCGCGCGATGGGGCGTAAAAAGCCCCAAGAGATGGCTGAACACCGCGTGCTATTTACCGAAGGGGCCAAGAAGAAGGGGTACTCTGCTAAATTAGCAACCAAGCTTTTTGACCTGATGGAAAAGTTTGCAGGCTATGGCTTTAACAAGAGTCACTCGGCGGCTTATGCGTTAATTGCCTACCATACAGCCTGGCTAAAGGCCTATCATCCTGCAGAGTTCATGGCAGCCACCATGCTGTCTGATATGGATGATACGGACAAGGTGCATATTTTTTACCAAGATGCCAAGGCCAATGATGTCGACATTTTGCCCCCCGATGTGAATGAATCTTTGTATCGCTTTGTCCCCGTCCGTGATGAAGCCGTTGCTCAGGGCATGCCACCTCGCACTATTCGCTATGGTTTAGGCGCCATCAAAGGCAGTGGTAAAGCGGCTGTCGATGCGATAGTACAGGCCCGAGAGTCGGGCGGGCCATTTACTGGTTTATTTGATTTTTGCCGTCGTATTGATCGTCATGTCGTCAATAGGCGCTGTATCGAGGCTCTCATCCGGGCAGGCGCTTTTGACTCTATAGAAGATAACCGTGCGGCGTTATTAGCGACTTTGCCGCGCGCGCTCGAGGCTGCTGAACAAGCCGCCCGTACCGCTAACCAGGTATCTTTGTTTGACGATGATGCCAGTGATATTGTCGAGCAAAGCCTGGCCGAGGTACCCGCATGGGATATGGATACATTATTACGTGCGGAAAAGACGGCGATAGGTTTTTATTTCAGCGCACACCTATTTGATGTGTGGCGCGATGAGGTGCGTCGGTTTGCTCCTACACCATTGGTCGATCTACAGCCTAGTCGAGAACCTCAGTGGTTTGCCGGCGTATTGCAATCAGGACGCAGTAGAAATACCCGTCGTGGACGTATGTATTACGGGGTCCTCGAGGACGGCACAGCGCAGCTCGAGGTGGCCGTCTTTAGCGAGGTCTACCAAGAGCACCAAGATCTGCTCAAAGAAGATGAGCTGGTCATTATCCGTGGCCGAGTTAGCCATGATGACTATAGTGGTGGTTTGCGTGTCTCGGCTGATGATATTTATGATTTGCAACGGGCGCGCGAAGAGCATGCCGGGTGCTTGCGACTGCAGTTATTGCCCGAACACCAAGAAATCGAAAAATTACATGCGGTGCTGAATCCATTTCGTGGTGAACCTGAAAATAATCGACCTGGCATACCCGTTGAGCTAGAAATCATTAATGGCGAATACAGCTGTGCCATGCGCTTGGGTATGGAGTGGAATGTGCGCCTGAGTGATGCATTATTGCAGCAGCTCAACGATTGGCTGGGCGCCACACAAATAGAAATTGACTATCAGCAACGATTCAATAGAGGTGCGCATAGTGAGGCTTTCGGTCACCATTATCACTAAAAACGAGGCAGCGCATATTGTTGACTGCATTGAGTCAGTCGCATTTGCTGATGAGGTTATTGTGCTTGATTCCGGCAGCACAGATGATACGTGTGCATTGGCTGAGCGTGCCGGTGCCAAGGTTTTTAAAAGTGCAGACTGGCCTGGCTTTGGCCCTCAGAAGAACCGAGCCCTCGATTACGCCCAAGGCGAATGGGTGTTGTCCTTAGATGCGGATGAGCGTGTTAGTAGCGAATTGGCTCAGCAAATACTGGCAGTGATTGGCCCCAAAGCAAACGAGACCGATAATCGCGAAGCACAAGAAACACAAGAAGCACAAGAAACACAGAAAGCTCCGGATGCTTCAAATGCTCCAGATGCCTATGAGCTCTCTAGGCTGTCATGTTATGGCGGACGTTGGATGCAACACAGTGGCTGGCATCCAGATTTTGTATTGCGTTTGTTTCGCCGTACTCAGGCCCGTTTTAGTGATGATTTGGTTCACGAAAGTGTTCAGTATCAGGGCGCGGTAGGGCAGTTACAGGGGGTCATTTACCACTACCCTTATGACAGTGTAGAGACCCATATTAAAAAAATGGATCATTACTCGACAGCAGCTGCACAAAGCCTATGGGCACGGGGGCGCAAGATATCCATAGCAGGGATATTGCTCAAGATGTTTTGGACCTTTGTGCGTGTTTATATTATTCGTCGAGGGTTTTTGGATGGTAAACAGGGACTAATCCTGGCATTGATGGCTGCTACTGGCAATATGTATCGTTATAGCAAGCTTTGGTTTTTACAAAATGATGTCGACTGGCATCCCGCTATGCCCACCCGCGAAACCAATAAACAAAAAGACCCAGATACTCTTTGATTATTGAACGACTAGAGTTCAAGGTATGCCAATTGGGCCGCCAAGGCGAAAACCCGGATACAGTTGAACGCGTAATCTGCGGTTTTACGGGCGCTGGAATCATTTGAGCATGCAGCCGAGAAAAGGTAGCCATTGACCGAGGCATATGCAGGGCAGAAGTCACAAGCAGCGCATCCCCAATCCCTAATTCCTTTAGAAATTCGTCGGTATAAACTGCATTTTCCCGCGTGGTATGGCTGGATTCCTCGAGCGCAATGGCATGGCGCGGGACGCCTAGTTGCTGTAAACGCAGTGCCATGCCACGTGCCTCACTGGTACCGCCATCGTGGGCAGCCCCCGAAACAATAATCAATGGAGCGCGTTGGGCACGGTAAAGCTCAGCCGCGCGATCAACGCGCGAGGTCGTGCGTTGAGTGTCCAAAGGCTCGAACCAATTATGACGATTACCGCCAGTATGGCCGCCTAGCACAATAATTGCTTGGGCATTGGGTGCTTGGTCGGCTTCTATGTAAGGGTAACGTTGCTCAAGGAGTCCCCCAAAATACATCGAGGTTGCAGGCAAAGACCAGACAAATACCCAGCTACCCGCGGCGAACACGAGTAAAAAAGCAGTTTTTCTGCGCCTAAATACAAAAAACAAACAAGCAGCTACTGTCAGGGCAATGGCCAGGTTAATGGGTACAATGAGCTGAGGGAGTATCTGGGTCACACTCATAAGCGCTTTGGTATTAAATGCGATGCTGAATTATCCGAGGGGTGTTCTGCAATTGATTCAGGCGAAAGTATAGCCAGGCAGGCTGTTAAGACCTGGGTCAATGATGGCCAACGGTTTAGTTCGCCCAAGCATAGAGCATGTTTGGACCAAGGCCCAGTCCTGGCAGCCGAGGTCACGCCAAATAATGTAATTTGTTTGGCTTGAGCCGCCGCAGCGACATGCGAGACCCCAGAATCATTGCATACCACTAAATCAACCTGCTGGCATAGCTGGGCAAATTGATCGATAGGCAAGGGTTCGAGGCGGTAGGCGGATGGGGCATTGGCAATAGCCTGTTCAATTTCATTTGGCGGTGGACACATCAGAACGTGAATGCCACGCTTTTTGAGGGCATAGGTCAATGCCTCAAAATGAGGCCATATTTTGACATTGCCCAAATGTTTTCCGGTTGCTGTAGGAGCTATCAAGACCGTCTTTCCTGACTGATATTCCACCGGCAGCAATGATTGGGTAGACTGGGGTAAACGTAATTCCAATTGCTCAGAGTGTAGGGGTTGGATTGGCGTCTGCCAACGCTGCATAGCGAGTCTGGCTAGCTCGTACCAATACTGCACGGTGTGCAAACTACTATCAGGCTTATCAAATGGCCAGCGCAAGAAAAAGCTACGCCCCTCATCGCGCACCCCCGCCGAAGGGATACTGCCCCACCAAAAAATAAACGCACTTGAAAAAGAATCTGGAATAATTAATCCTTTGGCCTTGCGATCATCGTAGTATTGACGATGCTTTTTTATTTCCTTGGCATCTTGGCGGGTGTGGCCTTTGAGTAATACCCAGTGGCGAATAGGGTAATGACGCAACAGCTGCTGTGCCCAGGGGCGAGCACAAATTACCAATTCGTATTGTGGACTTTCGAGCAAGGCATCGATGATTGGCAGACACATGCACACATCACCCAGCCAATTGGGCAGGCGTACATATAAAAGAGTGCGTGATGAACTGGAAGCAGTAGGCATTATTTTGTGTTAAATATTGGCTGCAGCGAAAGTTAAACATTGCTGCTCAAGGCGCGTTAAAATGCGATCTTAGAAACCCCATTTTGAAACATAGTGAGTAAACGATTGAGTAACCATACCACGCATTACATACCCGAAGGCTTTCAAGAAGAGGCCGAAATTTGGCGCCGTATCTATCAGCGCCTCGTGCCTTATTGGAAGGTCATCTTATTGGCTGTTATTTTAGTCAGTGTTGTCTCTGCTGCAAAGCCATTGATGGCGGTTATTATGAAACC
>DATGSS010000083.1:0-3358 GCA_035302345.1 Paenalcaligenes sp. | reverse complement strand
TGGAAAGCCCTGGCGCAAGTCAAAGCGCATTTGATAGCCAAACACAGACCGCGTACCAGTGCCGGTGCGATCGCTTTTTTCTACGCCGTGCTCAAACACGTGGCGCATGAGGGTTTCGTATTGGTCGTAACTCATGGTGGGCTCGTTAGTTGGTTGCTAGGTGCGTATTATTCGTCTGTTTCCGCTGTGTTCTCTACACTAACGGTATAGCTGATGTCGGCTGTCTTGCTGAGTATTGCACTGGCTGAGCAGTATTTGTCATGTGAGAGTTTGACAGCGCGTTCGACAGCCTGCTCAGATAGGTTTTTGCCACGAATGACAAAATCAAATTGAATCCGCGTAAAGACCTTTGGGTCACTTTCGGCGCGCTCAGCTTGGAGGCTGACTTTGCAGTCCTCAACAGCATGCCGACCGCGTTTGAGAATCAATACAACATCATAGGCCGCGCAGCCCCCCGTACCGGCAAGCAAAAGCTCCATCGGGCGTGCAGCGCGATTGTGGCCGCCACCCTCTGGAGCGCCATCCATGGTCACGACGTGACCACTACCTGTGCTGGCGACAAAGAGCATGCCATTTTGATCGTTCCACTGTACTGTTGCTTGCATGGATTCCTCCGGGTGACTGTAAAAAATTCAAAACACCCATTTTAACAGGTTGGCTGCTTGGCAGGCGAGTTAGATTTTCAAGCGCACCGTAATAAGCCGATACTAATTAATTGGTATCCTTGCAGCCGTCCTTAGGCGCGATGTTAAAATGATGCTGTGCAACTACACATAATCACCAGAGGATGTTCGATGACAACACAGCAATACACCCCTTCACCCGCTGATAATGCGAATTCAAATGAGACCATGCAGGCGCCCGCTTTTCAGCGCCAATATGGTGTGCTTGATGGTTTTCTGACTGAGGTCGGGCGTGCGCTCGAGGTGCTCAGCGGTGCCGCGCAGGCAACGCGTCCAAATCCAGCAGCGCGAATGCCACGAGATACCGAAGACACGCTGACCCCCGAACAAAGCCAACATGTTGCCGGTCTGATGCGTGTGAATCATGTGGGCGAGGTCTGTGCTCAGGCTCTCTATCGTGGACAGGCTGCTTTTTGCCGCGATGAGCCTACTCGCGAGTTGCTGTACGATGCAGCGACCGAAGAAGTAGATCACTTAGTTTGGTGTAATGACCGCCTAAAAGAATTAAACAGCCGTCCCAGTGTGTTAAATCCATTGTGGTATACCGCATCTTTTGGGCTTGGGCTTTTGGCCAGTCGTGCTGGGGTAGGGTATAACCTGGGCTTTATGGCCGAGACAGAGCGCCAAGTAGAGCAACACCTAGACAGTCATTTAGAGCGTTTGCCCGTTGATGATCAACGCTCTCGTGCAATCGTTGAGCAGATGAAAACAGACGAAATTGAACACCGCACGACGGCGGAAATGCATGGGGCACGCAAGCTACCTTTCCCTATTCGTTGTGGTATGCGTCTGATGTCCAAGGTCATGACCACAACCGCTTATCGCATTTAAATCAATAGGGGTTGCCTTTTAGAAAGCTAGGGTTTATACTTATAAACATTGCTAGGGTTTACACGGGCTTCCGAGGAAGCCAAACAGTTTTTACCTGATGCAGTGCTCAGTGGTTTTTTTGCATCACATAGATATTTATCTTGCACTGCACAAAAAAATTGACTACACTTTAGTCATCGGATGTTGAGTAGCAGGCAATAGGTAATTACCCTATCACCTGCTCAGGCTCGGAAGACATTTCTTGATGCCCAACATGCCACAGTTGTCTCCTCCACCCTCCTCCTTTGGTGGATTTTGCCCGAGATCTGATGATCTCGGGCTTTTTTTTGTCTGTAAATAGCATAAGAAACAGCGTAGAAAGCAACATAGAAAAAGCCCACCTGTATTGGGTGGGCTTTGTGTTTCCTACAGTCTTTAATTGTTTAAATGCATGTATTGCTGCGGTGCAGCATATTAGTGAAAACCCATGAAAACAAGTTTATAGGGCGCATAACATGCATTTTTAAGAAAGCTGTAGAAAACTAGATTAATCTAGAGCCTTGAGACCAGCTTCGGCGACTTGAGCATCTTGGTGAGGGAGTACGCCGGAAACACCGATACCACCGATCACTACGCCATCGACGATGATGGGTAGGCCACCACCGAGAGGAACGATAGGCATAGACAGAGCAGCGGTGCGCCCGTTATTGACCATGTCCTCGAGGTCTTGGCTGACGCGGCCGCTAATTGCGCTGGTGCGAGCTTTGTCCGGAGCGATGGTAGCGCTCATAGCAGGAGCCCCATCTCCTCTTTGGAACCACAAGAGGTGGCCACCAGCATCTGCAATAGCAACGCTGACTGCCCAGCCTTGTTCTTGTGCTTCGGCCTCGGCTGCTGCACCCATTTTTTTGACGTCTTCCAGGGTGAGTTGTTTGATGGTTTTCATAATGAAAGCTCCTAATTAAAGTAGTGGTTGATTTGAGGGCGTAATCAAAAGCGCCCGAAAATCATTGACATTGGTATGTGTGGGGCCTGTGACGAGCTGTTGATTTAATAAATCAAAAAAGCGATGAGCATCATTTTGATCTAAAAAATGTTGGGGGTTAAACCCCTGATCCCAAGCTTTTTGCAGACTGTGTGGGTCAAACCAAGCACCCGCCACTTCCATGCTGCCATCGACACCATCGGTGTCGGCGGCTAAACCGTACACATGTGCATTGCCCTGCAAGGCAATTAAAGCACCCAATAAAAATTCTACATTGGGGCCCCCTAGACCACGGTTGCGCACGGTTACGGTGGTTTCCCCACCTGATAAAAGTACGCAAGGCGCACCTAAAGGCTGCTGGTAGCGCACAATGCTTTGAGCGATACCGGCCATCACCTTGGCGACCTCGCGTGATTCGCCTTCGATGGCATCCCCTAAAATCAGGCTTTGATAGCCATGTTTTTGGGCGATCTCTGCTGCCGTTGTCAATGAATGTTGCGCGGTCGCGATCAGCTGGCTAGTGACGCGAGTAAAAGCCGATGCTGCAGGTTTTGGGGTTTCGTATTGACCCTGTTCTAAACCTGCGCGTACCTGCGCTGAAATTGGGACATTATAGCGATCAATGATCCTAAGTGCATCCGCGCAGGTAGTAGGATCGGCCACAGTAGGACCCGAGGCGATGTCAATCAGGTGATCGCCAGGTACATCCGAAATAATCAGATTATGGACTTGGGCGGGGGCGCACGCCTGAGCCAAATGGCCCCCTTTGATCGCAGATAGGTGGCGGCGCACACAGTTAATCTCACGAATAGTTGCACCACTATGCAATAAGGCCTCGTGGATGCGTTGCTTTTCCTGGAGGTCGAGCCCGTGAGCCGGC
>DATGSS010000082.1:0-41338 GCA_035302345.1 Paenalcaligenes sp. | reverse complement strand
CGACCATCAAAAAAAATAATGTGTTGGGTTACGGAGCTCGCGTTGTGAGTTATGACCGTTTGACTCAGGATCGCGAGGCGATTGCCGCCACATTGGCCCAAGAGCAGGGGGCGACTATTATCCCACCATTTGCTCACCCTGATGTCATTGCGGGCCAGGGCACAGCCGCCTATGAGCTGTTTTCTCAGGTTGGGCCCTTGGATGCATTGTTTGTACCTTTGGGTGGGGGCGGGCTGTTGTCAGGCAGTTTGTTAGCACAACGTGGACTCGCCCCTGAATGCGCCGTATATGGCGTTGAGCCTCAGGCGGGGGACGACGGGCAACGATCATTCCGAGAGGGGGTCATTCACACCATCAACCCTCCACAATCAATCGCTGACGGTGCTTTGACCTTGGCCTTGGCCCCAATTACATTTGGCCTGATACATCACTATGCTCGTGATGTGTTGACGGTCCCAGACAGTGCATTAGTGCAGGCATTACAGTGTGTTGCCAACCACCTCAAGCTCGTCATCGAGCCCACCGCAGCCTTGGGGTTAGCGGCTGTGCTAGAGCAGCAGGTGCCTGTTACCGGGCAGCGTATTGGGGTGATCCTTAGCGGGGGTAACGTCGACCCAGCTGCATTTGCGCGTTATCTTGTGCAGTGATTAAGCGCGTCCTGCCAGGCGCTGTAAGGCTTGGCGGATGCTTTCTTCGACGCTGAGCGCTGCATCAATGTCCTTGAGCACGCGGTTGATTTCTTTTTGGTTATAGCCCAAAGCCAACAAAGCATTTTCTATATCACTACGTTTGTGTGATGCAGGCGCACTAGGGCTATCGCCGCTATCTGTGCTAGGGGACGCCGCTGTGACGAGTTTTCCGCGTAATTCTAGCAACAAACGTTGCGCTGTTTTTTTACCAATGCCAGGGACCTGGATCAAAGTGTCGCTGTCTTCTTGTTCTATCGCTGTTGCTAGCTCGGTAGCGTTGAGCCCAGACAAAATGGATAGGGCCGTGCGCGCACCGATGCCACTGACCTTGATAAGCTGCCTAAAGGTCTGCCGCTCTTGATCGTTACCAAAACCATACAGTACGTGGGCATCGTCGCGAATACTCAGATGAGTAAATAGTACGACCTCTTGGTTGAGCTCGGGCAAATGGTAAAAAGTGCTCATGGGTACATCGAGCTCGTAGCCAACGCCCTGTACATCGATGCAGATGGTAGGTGGGGTTTTTTCTATTAAAACACCGCGTAAACGTCCAATCATGGATGAAATCCTTTATTGTATTTAGTCGCGAAAGCGCCCTTTGCGCAATCCGCCAGGCGCATCGGGCAGGTGTTGTTGTTCGCGTAGCCCGCGTTGCATTGGATGGTGGTGAGCATGGCAAATAGCGCAGGCCAAAGCATCCGCAGCATCGGGTGCCGGTTCACCATCAAGTTGCAGCAAATAGCGCACCATAGTTTGTATCTGTTCTTTGGCTGCGTGGCCTTGGCCAACAACCGTTTTTTTGATTTGCAACGCTGTGTATTCGTGCACGGGCAAGGCCCCAAAGGCCAGCGAGCACAATGCAGCCCCACGTGCCTGCCCCAAGAGCAGGGTAGTGTGGGGGTTCACATTGACAAATACTTTTTCGATCGCTGATAGTGTCGGTTGGTGCGTGCTGATGAGCTCTTGGAGGGCAGAGAAAATAGTATTCAGGCGTTGGGCTAATTCGAGATCGGTGGGGACCACTATAGTGCCGCTGGCCACGTACTGCAGATGGCTACCCTGTACATCAATGACGCCGTACCCTGTACGGCGTAAACCCGGATCAATACCGATGATGCGCATCAGTGACGGAAGTGACGGGTCTGGGTAAAGACCATCACAATATCGCGTTCGTTGGCGGCTGCAATCACCTCGTCATCCCGAATGCTGCCGCCTGGTTGTATCACGGCTGTCGCACCTGCCTCGGCCACGACGTCTAATCCATCTCTAAAAGGGAAAAAAGCATCCGAGGCCACAGCTGAATTCTGTAGTCCTAACCCGGCATTTTCCGCTTTGAGTGCAGCGATGCGTGCAGAATCAACGCGGCTCATTTGGCCAGCCCCTATACCGACGGTCATGTTATCGCGGCAAAACACAATGGCGTTGGATTTGACAAACTTGGCCACAGTCCAGGCAAAGAGCAAATCATTCATTTGCTCAGGGGTGGGCTGTTTCTGGGTCACGACCTGAAAGAGGCTGTGGTCATCAGCCCGCGTATCAGGTGTTTGTGCGAGCCAACCGCCACCGACGCGCTTGAGCTCAAAGTCATTGTGGCCATCACCCAAGGGCAAGCGCAGTACACGCATGTTTTTTTTCTGAGCCAGCATCTGCAGAGCCTCGGGGCTGTAATCCGGAGCAAGTAAAACCTCGACGAATTGTTGGTTTAGAGCTTCGACAGTAGAGGCATCAACGGGGTTGTTAAAGGCGATGATCCCACCAAAGGCCGAAGTAGAGTCTGTTTGGAAAGCACGTTGGTAAGCCTCGGTGCTATTGGCACCCAGTGCCACACCGCAAGGGTTGGCATGCTTAACAATAACGCAAGCAGGCTGCGTGAGGCTGCGTACGCATTCCCAGGCAGCATCGGCATCAGCGATATTGTTGTAGGACAGCTCTTTGCCCTGTAATTGCTGGTAGCGTCCCAGCAGACCTGCTGCTATTGGCTGAGAATCACGATAAAAGGCCGCCTCTTGGTGGGGGTTCTCACCATACCGTAGGCTTTGATTGCGCTGCATTTGTATTGTTAGCGTTTGTGGCCATTGTTGGCGTTCGGGGACCTCGGATGGGGTGGGGTCTGGCTGGGCAAGCGCACTTAGGTAGTTACTGATAGCCCCATCATAGGCAGCCGTGTGTCCAAAGGCTTTGGTGGCTAAGCGTAAACGCAGCTCGTATGAGGTTTGACTGTTTTTCTGTAGGGCTGTCAAAACCTCGGGATAGTCGGTAGGGTCAACGACCACAGTCACGCCGCCTAGGGTAGTACCATGGTTTTTGGCTGCTGCGCGCACCATAGCAGGGCCGCCAATATCAATATTTTCTATGGCGTGCTCTAGGGTGCAGTCTGCAGCCGCTACTGTCTGCTCAAAGGGGTATAAATTAACCACAACGAGGTCAATGGTGTTGATGTCATGCTCATCTAGGGTTTCTTGGTGGGCGGTGTCGTCACGCTTGGCCAGAATACCCGCATGAATAAATGGATGCAGAGTTTTGACGCGACCATCGAGAATCTCGGGGAATTGGGTCACATCGGACACTTCGGTAGCGGGGATGCCAGCCTCAATTAGTAAGCGGGCCGTGCCCCCGGTAGAAAGGATGCGTACGCCAAGTTGGTGCAGCCCCTGGGCAAATTCGACTAAACCTGTTTTGTCTGAGACAGACAGCAGTGCGGTGAGAGTGCTCATGTATGTGCCTATTGATTCCTATAACTTGATGTCGTGTGCGATGATTTTCTTGCGCAGGGTGCTGCGGGTGATGCCCAACATGCGAGCTGCTCGTGTTTGGTTGCCCTGGGTTTGCTCTAGAGCAATTTGAATGACCGGCTTTTCTACACAGTTAACCACCATGGAAAGCATGTCGTGGGGTTCGGCATCACCCAGGTCCTCTAGGTAACGTTCGATACTGTCGCGCACGGATTCTTGTAAAGAGTTAATTGTAGACATTTTGTATTGAGAGTGAAAAAGTTAAGCTACGGCCTCAGGCTGCGATTGTTTCATCGGGGTCTTGTTGAGCAAACCAGTCCTCAATGGCGCGTAGTTGTTCCTGACTAGATTCGATTTTGTGAAAACTGCGTAACCAGTTTTTGGCATGTGGGGTGCGTCCAAAATACCAAGCAATATGCTTGCGAGCAGTACGAACCCCAGTGAACTCGCCATAAAAGGCATGGTGGTCGACTAGGTGCTCGATCAATAATTTACGCAACACCCCAAAGGTAGGAGGCGTCAAGTGCTCGCCATGGGTCAGATAATGGTGGATATGATGAAAAATCCACGGGCGTCCCTGAGCGGCACGACCAATCATGACGGCATCGGCCCCCGTATACTGTAATACGAATTGGGCCTTTTCTGGACTATCGATATCCCCATTTGCAATGACTGGGATGTCAATATTTTGTTTGACGGCTGCAATGGTGTCGTACTCGGCCTGCCCCTTGTAGAAATCATTGCGGGTACGACCATGGATAGTGATCGCGGCAATGCCTAGGTCTTGGGCCATTTGGGCTACCTGAGGGGCAGTAATAGTATCCTGATCCCAACCGGTGCGTGTCTTTAGGGTGACCGGCACCCCATGGGGCTGACAGGCTGCGACGACGCTATCAAGTACTTTGCCGACCTGTTTTAAATCAGTCAGCAAGCCCGAACCCGATAACACGTGGCATACCTTGCGCGCCGGACAGCCCATATTAATATCGATAATCTGTGCCCCCCTATCTATATTAAATTTAGCCGCTTCGGCCATCATATCGGGATCTGCCCCAGTGAGCTGTATAGCAATAGGATCGGGCTCGCCCTCGTGATCTAACCGCCTTGAGGTTTTGACTGTGTCCCATAGTTGTGGGTTGCTGGCGGCCATTTCAGAGACAGCATATTCGGCTCCTAATGCTTTGCACAGGCGCCGATAAGGCCGGTCAGTCACACCGGCCATGGGAGCAACAAATACGCGGTTGCTAAATTTCCATGGACCAATTTGCATTTCTATCAACCTTTGTTGTCAAAACCTGCTAGCTACGGAACCCCTGTAAAAGATGCCGAGTAAAACCACGGCGAGGCCCTGACAAAACATCCAAACCCAATAGACCCAGACCCAGAGCATGATGCACAAGACTGCTTTGGACAGTGAATACACGTGCCAGGGTATCTGTAATTCCTATCGTCAGCCAACGGTCCGGTTGACGCTGACGAATAAAATGATCCAGCATGGGGCTAGGGTCCTCGGTGGGCTGAGCCAGCCACGGGCGCAACGAATGCGCCAGCTGTGCGACATCACGCAGCCCTAGGTTAAGCCCCTGACCAGCGACGGGATGCATGGTCTGAGCTGCATTACCGATGGCAATAATACGATCAGCAACCGCATGCGCACCGGCATGCAGGCTGAGCGGAAAAATAAAACGCTGGCTGGCTAGCTCGAGGCGCCCGAGCCAAGGCCCAAAAACCTTTTCAATGGCGCGTTCAAAATCGGCCTCGGGCTGGTTATGATGATGCTCAGCTTGGAGAGGATCCAAACACCACACCAAGGCATAGTGATGCGCCGACTGCGGATGGGGCAACAAAGCAAAAGGCCCTGTGCGGGTAAAACGTTCGTAAGCGCGTCCAGAGATGGGCCGCGAGGCATGAATCGTCGCGAGCACAGCGTGCTGTTGGTAATCCCGTGTGAGCCCTGAGGGCTGGTGCCCATCAGACTGTATGGCTAGCTGCGCTGTCAGCAGGGTTGCATGCTCATCCGGCAGCTCGATATGGACAGGGTTAGCTGCACGGGGTGTCACTGACGTGGGTGACTGTATAAAATGGATGGGTGTTTGCGCAACTGCCTGGTGCAATTGTTGTATGAGCGCATCATAACTAACCACAGCCCCCAAAGAGGGGACACGCATATCCTGAGCCTCGATTAGGGTGCGCCCCAAATAACCCCGTTGTGACACATGCACTGTTTGGATCGGCGCACTGTGATCCGGCCAGCCACCAACAGACTGTAAAAGTTGTCGGCTGCCGTGATTTAAAGCAATGGCACGCGGATCGGATGCAGGTTGATTCCCTGCGGGTCGACGCCCGATCAGTGCGATACGTTTTGGGTTTGCGCTATATTGAGCTAATAAGAGCGCTAATGCACAGCCTGTGGGCCCTGCACCGCATATTGCAAGATCAAATTCGGCGTTGCTCATAAGCGCACTCTGTCAGGATGAGGAATGGTCCATAGGGACATGTGCAGGAACATATTGGTCTGCACAGTGTCAAAGAAAGCATTATCCTACCTATAGGTAGGGCATCAAAGCAAATTTGCAGGAAGCAGTGTGATACCGAGTCTACAAAACGAAACTATTCAGGCGATGATTGATTGGGCGACCCCATGGGAGCCCTCGCCCACGCTGTTGACTCTATTTATTATAGGGATCTTTTTGTTTGTGCGTGGGTGTCGAGTACACCATGTGAATGCTCAACGCCGCTGGTTGTTTTTTATCGGCGTGGTCATGCTCTATGTTTGCTTGCACACGCGGGTTGATTATTATGCCGAGCGCATGTTCTTTATACACCGCATCCAGCATTTGTTCTTGCACCACTTAGCACCGTTTTTAGTGATGCTGGCCTATCCCGGTCAGGTGATGCGCGCCGGTTTACCATTGTCGTGGCGTCATCGATTGCGTCGCTTTAATCAAACAGCACTCGGGCAGGCGCTGATACGCTGGTGCACGCACCCGATACTGATACCATTTTTATTTATTTTCTTTGTTATTATTTGGCTGCTGCCCACGCCGCAGTTTTACTCTATGATTGATTGGCGGTTATACCGCTTTATGAATTGGTCGGTGGTGATCAGCGGCTTTATGTATTGGAATCTCATTCTCGATCGGCGCCCTTATCCGCCTGCCGCCATGAATCCCTGGGGGCGTGTGATCTCTCCATTGATTACGATGACGCCACAAATTGCAGCCGGGGCTTATATCGCCTTTACCACCCATGATTTGTATCCGATTTTTGATTTGTGT
The DNA here is from genome assembly GCA_035302345.1 of Paenalcaligenes sp. GTDB lineage: Bacteria > Pseudomonadota > Gammaproteobacteria > Burkholderiales > Burkholderiaceae_B > Paenalcaligenes. Next base: position 34,639 of record DATGSS010000082.1, on the reverse strand, counting down.
GGCCGTGCGATCCCCAGTATCTCTGCGATTCAGGATCAGGCCATGGGCGGGTTAATTATGTGGGTGCCCGCGGGTCTGGTAGAGACGATGGGGATCGTGTTTGCGCTGCGTACAGTATTGCGATTGTCGGCGCAGGGAAAGGTAAACGCCCCTCGTTGGCTGCGGCCCAAGACCACGGTGGCGACCTAAATAATGTACAAAACATTATGGAAAAGTTATTGAATAGGACTTTAGCGCTTTGGTTGGCCCGCTCATTGCGCGGGCTCAGGCTAGAAGGGCGATTATGGTTGATGTGGCTGGCAGCGGCCATTTGGTTGTGGCAGCCTATTTTTGCCCAAGCCCAGCCGGTAGGCATTCCCACGATCGGCTCAGCCTCATCTGCCGAGCTCTCACCCCAGGTCGAGGCGATGCTAGGGGATGCCATCATGGAAGAAGGGCGTCGCGATCCCACATATATTGATGATATTTATATTAATCAGTTTTTGACAGATATGGGGCAACGCTTGGCCAAAGCAGCGCCCATCAGCATTAATCAAAAGATCCGTGTTTTTGGTGTCCGCGATCCATCTATTAATGCCTTTGCCTTGCCAGGGGGGTATATAGGTATCAACAGTGGGCTAATAGCAACATCGCGCACCGAGGCCGAGTTAGCCTCAGTTCTGGCGCACGAGATTGCACACGTAGGCCAACGTCACGTGGCGCGAGGTATGACCCAAAGCGCACAAACTAGCCACGCCATGATGGCAGCCTTAGCCGGGGCTTTGCTGGCCGCTTTATCGGGCAGTGCTGATTTGGCCATGGGGGTAGCGACCTTTGGGCAGGCCGCTGCTATTGATCGGCAATTAGGTTTTTCACGTCAGGCCGAACAAGAGGCAGACCGCATAGGTTTTCAAATGCTTAGTCAGGCGGGCTACGACCCCCAGGGTATGGCCAAAATGTTTCAACGCTTGATGCAAAGCGCACGCCTCAATGAGCCTCCGCGTGGCTCTTATGCCAGTACGCACCCCTTATCCAGACAGCGGCAGTCTGATGCGGAAAACCGCATTGCCAATGCTCCACCCAAGGATTCTTATTACACTAATGATGATTTTTGGTTTGTGCGTGCTGCAACGCGTGTCGTCCAAGCCCGTGGCGGGATGCCTCTGCAGCAATTATTACAGCAGTTTGAGTCCGAACGTCATGGGGACCGCGCCGTAGAGCAGGCAGCTGCTTTATATGGTCAGGCTTTTGTGGCTTTTAAACGCAAAGAATATAACCAAAGCTTGAAATTTATCGAGCAGGCCCGTGCCAAAGCCAATAATGCCGCATTGGATATTCTCGAGGCCGAGGTTTTGCTGGCTCAGGACAAGTCTCAGCAGGCTTTGCAGGTCGCACAGCAGGCATGGCAGCGTTGGCCCGAACAGCAGGCTTTGGCATTGGTTTATACCGAGGCTTTGCAAGCCCAAGGTCAGGATGATGAGGTCATCCGCTTTTTACAATCGCGCATTGACGAATGGCCTGACGAAGCACGGTGGTACCAACGTATCGCCAAGAGTTATGAGCGTGTAGGTAAACCCATCGCAGCCCGCAAAGCCATGGCCGAACACTACGAACGCGTGGGGGCTTTGCCAGCGGCTATAGAACAGCTCCGGCAGGCCCGTAATATGAGTGATGACTTTTACGAGCAATCAAGACTAGACGTGACCATTCGTGATTTACAAGAGCGTATGGAACGTGAGCGCGATATGCTCAGTCGCTATAAGAACTAAAAAATTTCCCAAGACGCCGTGGTAACCAATGGAAATGCCCCGGAAAGTGGCCCGTAGTAAAGCCTACGTGGCCGCCAGTTTTAGGCTGATGCAGCACTATGGTCTCGCTGCATTCACGAGGCTGAGGCAGTGAATAAACCGGAATAAAAGGATCATTGCGCGCATTGAGAATCAACGTTGGAATGCGAATGTCTTTGAGTAAAGGCTTGGCTGCGCATTGGCGCCAATAGTCATGAGCATTGACGTAGCCATGCATCGGCGCTGTGTATAAATCATCAAAATCACGCAAAGTGCGCGCCTGATTGAAGCGCATAAAATCCACCAACCCTGGATAACGATGGGTTTTAGCCAGTATTTTTGCTTTCATGCTGCGCAAAAAATAGGGATTATATAGATAGCGTCCGGAAAAGCTATTAGAGATTTGCTCGCCGCAGGCGACTAAATCCAAGGGGGCCGAAATTGCTGCACAGCCATGTAGCCAGTCGGCCTTTGTGCCTTGTTCGCCTAGGTATTTCAATAACGCATTGCCGCCCATAGAAACCCCAGCTGCGTGCCATTGGGCATGGGGTAATAGGGTGCGAGCATTGTGCAGCATAAAGTCTATATCCGTACTATCACCCGAATAATAAGCGCGCGCCATACGGTTTGGAAAGCCCGAACACCCACGAAAATGGGCGATCACTACCACCCAGCCACGGGCCCGAAAATACTGCGCTATCGCCTGTGCATAATGACTTTTGCTGCTGCCCTCTAGCCCGTGTATTAAAAGTAGCGCGCGTGTGTCTGGATCGGTGGGTAATTGTGCCCAGTCCTGCGGTGCCCCCCAGCGGCGGGCAGCAGTGTGGCGTAGTTGTACATCTGCTTTTACTAGCTCGCCCGTATGTAGGCGTTCGGGGAATAAGCCCGGGCCCGACCAATCGAAATCAATAAAGTCGTCATCGGGTGTATTAACGCGCTGGCGCACAAATGAAATGCGCTGATGACGGGTGCAATAAGCACTGTAAATCGTTTGTAAATGCCCTCCGGGTAACCAGAAAGGAGTTGGGCAAGCAGTAGAGTCAAGACGAGCAGTCACAAACGGCGGCAAACAAATGAAGGATTAATTAAAATTGCGCTCAGGGGCGTCGCTAACGGGTCACTAGCTGTAGGAAAGAATAGAGCCTAGGGCGCAGAAATATCGTCTGAAGCGTCATTGGCGCCTGTAGCAGGGGTTGTGCGCAATTGATATTGAGCACCGCAGTAAGGGCAATGAGCCTTTTTAGAGGTCTCTATTTCTATATAAACACGGGGGTGCATGCTCCAGAGTGGGGAATTAGGCCCCGGACAGTAAACGGGCAAGTCACTTTCATCGACATACACTACATCAATGGCCTTGGTATGGGGTTGATTCATGTGATTATTCCTTTGCGGATAGCAAATGGCGCTAGGTAGAGATAAATAGAGCCAATTAGAAGGTAATACAAATTAGTTTCGAGCGGTTTTTGCGCTGCCGTATTATTGTAGCAAGCTCTTCATAATAGATGTAGCGAGGACATCACTGTATGATTGCCTGTGTCGGCCGGCCGCAAATTATCGTAGACTGTCAGTTAGCCACTATTACAGATTGGGATACTTGAGTGCAGGAATATAGTTTTTGGCGCTGGCGCCTCACACCACGTGAGCGCTGGCATTTTGGTTTGGGGTTGCGACATGTGCTACCAGCCATGGTAGCCACCTCTATCTGGGGCTTTGTGACCGGGATTGCAATGGTCAAGTCAGGCATGTCCGAGCTCCAAGCCCTGTCAATGACCCTACTAGTCTATGCGGGCTCGGCACAATTAACCGCATTACCCCTACTCGAGGCGCAGGCTCCTTTGTGGTTGATTTTTGCGGCCGGTTTTATTGTCAATATCCGATTTATTATCTTCGGGGCCGCCTTACAGCCTTTCTTCCGTCACTATAACTGGCGTCAGCGGCTGTTTTTGGGTTTTTTAACCAGTGACGTTGCCTTTGCAATCTTTATGGCACAGTATGGCGAGGCCAAAAAGCGCGGCACCCATGATCAGCTTTGGTATTTTTTAGGCATGATCATCCCAGGCTGGCTTAGCTGGCAGTTTTTTTCTGCAGCTGGGATTTATTTTGCAGGCCTGATTCCGCCCTCCTGGTCGCTCGAGTATGCGGCGACATTGGCCCTGCTCGCAATTTTAGTGCCTTTGGTGAGCACGCGGGGTTTACTCGTTTGCCTGATAGTAGCTGCCTTAACAGCTTGGATAGGGCAGTTATTACCCTTGCGATTGGGTTTAGTTGCTGCAGTTTTTGCAGGTATGGTGGCTGGCGTGGTGGCAGAACAACTAGCAGGTTCTCGTAAAGGCGTACAATAATGGATAGTCAGACATATATCTTAGGCGCTATTTTATTATTGGCATTATGTAGCCTGCTGACGCGCGCAGGTTATTTTCTGTTTGGTGATCACATGCCATTAACCCCTGCGGTCCGGCATGCATTACGCTTTGCACCGGTGGCCGCATTGGTCGCGATCATTGTTCCCGAGCTATTACCCTTGTCTGGCAGTTATTACACTACCGAGGCGATAATAAAAATAGTTTCTGCCGCCTTGGCAGTCTTAATTTTCATGCGCACGCGTAACGCATTGCACCTGATGCTTGGTGGGATGATTTTCTTTTGGGTCCTCAGGGCCTTGTTGGTATGAATTCCCTCGGCATTTAAAAGGCAGCACATAATACATCAATGACTTTTACAGATAATTCATCTAATACGCCAGCCGTAGAAAAATTTTCAGATTTCGGTTTGCATCCGGACTTGCTCAAAGCCATAGATGGCTTGGGATATGATAGCCCTACGCCCATCCAGGCCAATTCGATTCCCGTGGCCCTACAGGGGCGTGATGTGATGGGCGCAGCACAAACGGGCACCGGTAAAACGGCTGCTTTTGTATTGCCAATATTGCATCGTTTGATGCCTCTGGCCAATCACAGCATGTCACCAGCCCGACACCCGGTGCGCGCCCTGATTTTGACACCTACTCGTGAGCTGGCCGACCAGGTTTACCAAAGCGTTAAACAATATAGCGAGCACACACCCTTGCGCAGCACAGTGGTTTTTGGCGGGGTGGACATGCAAAGTCAGACCGAGGCGCTACGCCAAGGCTGCGAAGTTTTAGTTGCTACACCTGGGCGATTGTTAGACCATATGGAACAACGCCACGTCTCATTAGCGCAGGTAGGTGTGTTGGTACTCGATGAGGCAGACCGCATGTTAGACATGGGTTTTCTGCCCGATTTGTCGCGCATTGTGCGTGCTTTGCCCGAGCAACGCCAGGGGTTATTATTTTCGGCCACCTTTAGTCGCGAGATCCGACGCCTGAGTCGAGATTTTTTAAATCACCCCGTAGAGATCGAGGTCGCGCACCGTAACACGACCGCAGATACCGTCACACAAGGGCTATACAAGGTTCGCGGTCGTGACAAACAAGCCGCCTTGCTCCAACTGCTCCAGGAAAAATCCTGGTCCCAAACCATTATTTTTACCAATACCCGTGCTGGAGCCGAGCGTGTAGCACGCTATCTGGCGCGTCATGACATCGCGGCCGAGGCCATTCACGGCGATAAAAATCAGACTGAGCGGTTACGCATCTTAGAGAGCTTTAAAAAAGAGCAATCCCCTGTGCTGGTGGCCACTGACGTCGCTGCTCGCGGATTAGATATTGCAGGCGTGAGCGCGGTTGTTAATTTTGAGCTACCCTTTAACGCCGAAGACTATGTCCACCGTATTGGTCGCACCGGGCGGGCAGGTGCTAGCGGCGAGGCTCATTCTCTGTACGATGAGCAACAAGAACAACGCCTGCTCGAGGAAATTCAAAAACTGATTGGTGAGCAAATCCAAATACAGCCACCGCTGGAAATCGCCCAGACAGACGATGATGGTGGACAACCGGGGCAGCGCGGGCGGCGTAGTGGACATACTCGACAGCAGAGCAGACGTGATGATAGCGCACGCAATCGTCGTGGCAGTTCTGGTCGTGAAGGACGCCATCAAAGGGGTCGTCAAGAGGCAGAGGATCCGATTTTCCATCAACCCTACGAACCACAGGCACAGACATCGGCAGACTGCGATGCGACAGAATCAAATAACAAAGAAAAAGACCGGCGCCGTTCGGTCGGGGTGTTGCTAGGTGGTAGCTAAGACGCGTCGCGCTGTTCTAATAACTGCTTGAATAGCGGGGTGTCTGTGGTCAGAGCGGGTAATAACCCTTGTTCCGCTTGCTGACTGAGGCGTTGCAAATGCTCGATCATTGGTGGCAATGGCGCGTAAAAAAAACTTTGCTGACCTTTTTGCAAGGCAAAGGTGGGCAAGTCCTCTAGGTCATCGTCCATCAGCAAATCCTCGTGCTCTTCTATATCTACCCACACGCAAATCATCTCAGGATGCGCTTGGGCAAATTGCTCGACCGCAGCCTCAAAACCCGCGCAGGTACGACACCAGGCCGCACAATAACAGACCAAGACCCACGCATCGGGCGTGTCAGTCAGACGTTGTTGTAATTCAGAAGCGTGCTTTTCCGGATACAGCAAAGGCATAGAACAAAACTAGGTAATTGATTTATGATCCACAGAGCCTGGACATCTATTTTTGTTAGTGGAGTGTAACCTTGAAAGCGGATTTTTCACAACAGGGCATCTTGGAGCGCGTGGCCTTTGCCTATCTGAGCGCGCTGCGCTCGCAACTGCACCCGCGCATGTTGATGGCCATTCTGTTACCAGTCGTCGTGGGTTTGGCTGCCTTTGTGCTCATATACATATTGTTTTTTGGAGCACTTAAAACTAACTTTGCGCATTGGCTTGAAACACAAGCCGCTGTACAAAACACAGACTTGTGGATACAAAACGCAGCCGCACATTCAGAGTGGATGGCCACCGTGATGGGGTGGTTGTCGTTAAAGAGCATGTTTGCCACTGTGCTGGCGATGGGTATTGTATTGCCATTCATCGCTGTATTGGTTTTGGCGGTGATGGCCTTTGCGCTGATGCCTATTGTGGTGGCTCATTTGCGCGGCCGTGATTATCAGGATTTAGTCCGTGCAGGTCGACATGCGGGGGTATTTAGCATGGTCAATGCCCTCAAGGTGATTTTTATATTTTGTGTGGGTTGGCTCATCACTCTGCCCTTATGGTTAATCCCGCCCTTAGCAGTATTGCTTCCCATCTTTTGGTGGGGGTATGCTTTTAAAGGATTCCTTAGTGCAGACGCCATTGCAGCCCATGCCAATACACTCGAGCGACGGCTGCTTTTTCAACGCTATCGTTGGGATTATTGGCTGCTAGGAATCAGCATGGCCGTATTGAGCTTAGTCCCATTTTTTTGGGTTGTATTACCCGTTTTTTCTGCATTGGTATTTGCACACTTTACCCTGCGTGCTCTTAGCAGTTTACGCGCTGAATACACTCCGCACTCAGGGCCCTCAACGGATAACGACAACGACACACCCCAAGACCACGATAAACAGGCACTTTCTTATGACTCATCCAACCCCTCTTCCTAAGTTTCGTTTAATCATTATTGGTGATGAGATTCTGTCCGGCCGTCGCCAAGACAAACATTTTTCTCGTTGTGTCGAGATCTTGACCGAGCGTGGATTACAGTTGCATGCTGCCGAGATCATCACGGATGAGCGAGCGCATATCGTGCAAACACTAAAACGCAGCTTTGCGACGGATGACATTGTATTTTGTTGCGGTGGCATCGGTGCAACCCCAGATGACCAAACGCGTCAGGCAGCGGCAGAAGCCCTGGGCGTGCCTCTGGAATTACATCCACAAGCAGAAAAACTAATCACCGAATTATGCCAAGAAAACGAACGCCGAGGTCGGGGCAGCAGCGACATGTCTTTACCTGAAAACCAACAGCGACTGCTGATGGGCAATTTTCCGCAGGGTGCTGAAATCGTCCCTAATTCTTTTAATAAGATCCCCGGCTTTTATATACAACGACATACCTTTACCCCCGGTTTTCCAGTAATGGCCTGGCCCATGATGGAATGGGTACTGGATCAGAAATTTGCACACCTGCATCACCAACAGCATTTGATAGAGCATTCATTCTTGGCCTTTGGATTACCTGAATCACGCATCACACCCTCCCTAGAGTATGTTGAGGAGCACTGGCCAGGTGTCAAAGCCTTTAGTTTGCCTAGCGTGGGTGAAAACGGGGGCCGCCCACACATCGAATTAGGCGTCAAAGGTGGCCCCGAAGCCAGCAGTGCAGCCTTGCAACATTTACGTGACGAAGTCATCCGCCTAGGGGGGCGACTCACTCCACCGCCAGAAAAAAATAATACATAAAAATACTGTTTAGGGTTGATTTCAGCCGCTATTTTCCATATTATGGGAATGTTGCAATGCACAAGAGCCAAAAACCATGAATTCGTACGCCCCACAAAACGCCACAGAACAAACAACAACACGAACCACACCAGCAGCAGAGCCAGTCCAAAGTATGAGTATCCAAGTCCTAGAGCGGGCCACGCTCTTATTGGACGCATTGGCGCGCGAAGACGAACCAATGCCATTAAAAGACTTGGCACAAGCAACAGGTCTACACACCTCAACCACACATCGAATTCTCAATGACCTAGTGATCGGGCGTTATGTTGAACGCGTTGACAGCGGCTTATACAGACTAGGCATGCGACTACTTGAATTGGGCTCATTGGTCAAAGTACGACTAAACGTCCGCAGCGTAGCGCTAGAACACATGCGAGAACTACACAAAGTCACAGGCCAAACAGTAAACCTGGCACTACGCCAAGGCGACGAAATCGTCTACGTCGAACGTGCCTGGAATGAATACTCAGGGATGCAAGTCGTACGCGCCATCGGTGGCCATGCCCCCCTACATCTGACATCCAGCGGCAAACTCTTCCTATCGGCCTGGGGCAGCCGACAAGTACGCGCCTACGTAATGCGCACCGGCCTAGCAGGCAGCACACGTAACAGCCTCACCCAATACGAAGAACTCGACCGCGAGCTCAACTTTGTACGTCGACACGGCTACGCCCGCGACAACGAAGAACTAGAACTCGGTGTACGCTGCATCGCAGCAGGAATCTACGACGAAAGCGGCGAACTCGTCGCCGGACTCTCCGTATCGGCTCCAGCAGATCGCCTGCACGATGGCTGGATCCCAGTCCTGCAAGACACCGCCAGAAACATATCCAAAGCCCTAGGCTACGAACCCTATCGCCAGAACAACAACAGCTAACCCAACAACCCACACCTACTAAACAAACACGAACAGATTTTTGTTGCATCGCAGCAAAAAGCTATTGATTTATGGGCTTGACTTTCATGAAAGACTTGACTATTAAGCAGAAAGGCTTAAAATAGTAATCATTGTTGCAGTGCAACATAAGAAGCACAGCAACACCTATGTAGCTGATGGGCGGCATTATTCAGCTACCGACATTTATGAAAATCAGAGGACCAGAAATCATGAGTATTTCTACAGAGCAATTCTTAGCAAAACAGAAAGACAGTATTGACAACTTAGTGGCTGCCCAGACACGTCTATTTAGCGGCTTCGAGCAGTTGGTAAATCTGAACATGGAGCTATTCAAAGCCTCCATCGACGAAGTATCCGAAAAAACCCAACAAGCAGCCAGCTTGAAAGACGTCCAAGAAGCCACCGCCTTTACCAGCGAATTGTCCCAACCCACCGTTGAAAAAGCAGTTGACTACGGCAAAAACGTATTTGAAATCGTCAGCAAGCTACAAAGCGACATCGCAGAAATGGCAGAAAAACAACTCAACCTCAACCAGCAACAAGCCGCTGAATGGGTTGACCAACTAGCCAAATCAGCCCCCGCAGGCTCCGAAGGTGCCATCGCCTTGCTGAAATCCAGCGTCGTCTCCTACGGCAACCTAGCCGACAACGCCTTCAAAGCAATGCGCCAAGCCGCAGAACTCAACGAAGCAAACGTAAACGCAGCCACCGGCGCAGTCATTAAGACAGCCGAACAGGCAGCCGAAGTCGTCGAACAAAACATCAGCCGCACCACAGGTGCCGCTAACAAAGCTGCCAAAGCAGCCAAGACCTCCAAGTAAAGAGTGTGTTGAACCTGCCTTTGGGTGTGGTGATTTAAAGGCAGGACAATAAACAGTGCCCTCCACTAAGAAGAGCCAGTAATAGCACTGTTTATTATGGTGTGTGTGGTTCGCCCTTAACCTCGGTTAAGGGCTTTTTTATGCGCACACACAACAGCTATTTCCGTAGCGCTCGCAGAATAATAAGCAGCGGCATCCTTGAAACATAACAGGCACGTAACGAAGTTTCCTCGGGACCTTGCTCGTTAACACTCGCTGCGACAGAAACTACCCACTTAACCCATCAAGCGCATGCACACAATCCTGCACCAAGCTAGGGCCTTGGTAAATAAAGCCAGTAAAAAGCTGGACTGCATCCGCGCCTGCCTGGATTTTCTCCACCGCATCTGCCGCGCTATTAATACCACCAACGCCAATGATAGGAAAGTTAGCGCCACATTGCTGGCGTAGTCTCTCGATAACCCGTAGGGATAATTCATGGACAGGGGGGCCGGATAGTCCTCCAGCCTCGTCAGCATGGCGATGGCCTAAGACAGCACCGCGCTCTAATGTAGTATTGGTGGCGATGATGCCATCGAAAGCACTCTCTAAGGTGATGTTGGCAATGTGATCGACTTGTTCTTGGCTAAGATCAGGAGCTATTTTTACCGTCAAAGGGACTGTTTTCTGGTGCTGTTCTGCCAATTCTAGACGTGCTTCATGCAGACGCAAGAGTAGAGCTTGCAGTGCTTGATCCTCTTGTAATGCACGCAGATCCTGAGTGTTAGGTGATGAAATATTTACTGTAATGTAATCGGCGTAGGGATAAACACCACGTAAACCAATGAGGTAATCATCCACTGCTTTATCGATAGGTGTGTCTGCATTCTTGCCAATATTTAAACCCAAAATTCCGCCACTTTGCGCCCACTGGCTACGCTGTATATTTTCTAAGAACACTTGCAAGCCATCGTTGTTAAAGCCAAAGCGGTTGATGAGCGCTTCGTGCTCGGTCAGGCGAAAGAGTCGTGGTTTTGGGTTGCCAGGTTGCGGACGAGGGGTGACGGTGCCGACCTCGATAAAACCAAAGCCCAGCGCACCCAGTGCATCAATATGGGCACCGTTTTTATCTAGTCCAGCGGCCAAGCCTACGCGGTTAGGAAAGTACAAACCCATTAGATTAATGGGTGTGACGTCTTTGTCTACAACAGGTTGAGCGCTTGGAAACCAACAGTTCTTTCCGGGTGCGCGATACAGGCAATCTAGACCTTTTAGTCCTAGTTGATGAGCACGTTCAGGGGGCAGGCGAAATAAAACCCGGCGCAAGGCGGGGTAAAGGGAGCTCAATAAACCATTCATGAGGGTGTTCCGTGTAAATTATTCTTGGCTATCAACCCATTGTCCCGCTTTGTACAGCTGATAGGGATGAAAACGGGTTTTATAAGACATTTTTTGGCTTTGCTCAATCCAGTAGCCTAGATATAGCCAGGGTAACCCCAGCTGTTGGGCGTATTTTATTTGCCACAAAATAACATAAGTGCCCAAACTACCCTGTGCTTCAGGGCAGAAAAAGGTATATACCGCGGATAGTCCATGGTTTATAAAATCGGTCAGGGCAACAGCCATGAGTTTTCCCTGAGGGTTGCGAAACTCTATCAGGCGCGAATGCACATGACTGGCTAAGAGATATTGTATGTACTCAGAACGTCCTGTGCTGTCTTGGGCTGACTCGGGATGCCGGGCATGTTGATAGCGCACATATAAATCAAAGTGCTCGCTATTCCAACTAAGTGGACGGATAGTCGCAGTGAGGTCTTGGTGTTGTCGTTGTATGCGACGTAGAGAGCGGTGAAATACAAAATGTTGGCAGTCTACACGGATGGGTGTGCAGGCTTGGCAGGTATCGCAGGCAGGTCGGTAGCTAAATGTGCCACTGCGGCGAAAGCCCTGTTGTATGAGGTCACTATAGTGCGCAGTATCTACATAATGCGCTGGTGCAGCCACCAAAGAACGTGCCTGCCGTTGTGTTAGGTAGCTACAAGGATAGTTGGCTGTTTTGTAAAAGTGCAGGGTGTGCACCTGCAGATCATCAGGATTGCCCATGCCAGCGATGCCTTGGATATAGTTTAGGAACCTTCCATCATAATCGAGGATGGGTATTGGCCGCAAAAGGCACTACCTCGCCCGAGGATAAAAGCTGCCCCGAAGGCCAGGGTGATTGCTCGGCTTTAGTGTGCTGATCGAGTAGATCCAAAAACTGTGCACGTGGGATTGGGCGAGCCCCAAGACTAGCCAAGTGGGCGGTTTCTTGCTGGCAATCAATGTGTTGAATGCCTTGCTGTTGGAGGTGTTGGACGAGATAAAACAGTGCAATCTTACTGCCATCACTGATTTTGGTGAACATGGATTCCCCAAAAAAGAAATGGCCTAGACGCACTCCGTATAAGCCCGCCGCTAATTCGTCGTGATCCCACAATTCGATGCTATGTGCATATCCCTTTAGATGCAGTGTGTAATATGCCTGCACCATTTCGGGGTGGATCCAAGTGCCAGTCTCTTGGCGGGTGCTGGCGCAAGCGCTCATCACTTGTAAAAAGGCATGATCAATGGTGACCCAAAAGCGTCGTTCAGCCGGGTTTTGCTCGCGACGAGCAACCTGACGGCATTTTTTGGCTAAAGAGCGGGCGACCTTGAACTCATCACAGAAAAGCACCATGCGAGGGTTGGGACTCCACCATAAAATAGGTTCATCGGGGTTGTACCAGGGGAAAATCCCTTTTGCATATGCTGATAGCAGGCGCTGAAAAGAAAGATCACCGCCGACGGCCAGCAGCCCTTCGTCAGCCGCTAAACGCGGATCGGGGAAGGGGGTATAACCGTTTAACCAGCAGATCGTACGACTCATCCTAAGATTGTCTCGCCTTTGCAGGTGAGATGGCGTAATTTCTAAGTGGAAACTTTTGCGTGGGAAAGTCTTTAACCAAGTACTCCAAGGTCGTTGAGACGGTCCTGAATGCGATTTCTGCCCATGGTATTTCATTGAAAGCAAAGAAATCAGCCTCGAGGGTCTCGCTGCCTGGATCTAACTCGGGTGTGAGTACCTTGGCCAAGTAAAAGAAGTGCACCTGCTCGGCATGGGGCACGTCTATAACCGTGTATAGAGGACCCAATTCGAGTTGTGCGCCAGCCTCTTCGTCGGCCTCGCGTACCGCGCCTTCGGCAGTGGTTTCACCTAACTCCATAAAGCCCGCGGGCAAGGTCCATTTATCGTACTGAGGTTCAATAGCGCGTCGGCACAAAAGCACACGGTCCTCTAGGATAGGGACCAGGCCAACCACGCAGCGAGGATTTTGATAATGCACTGCACCGCAGTGTGGGCAGGCATATCGCACCCGATTATCATCGGGCGGGATGATACGCTCTAGCGATTTTCCACACTGAGTGCAGTAATGCAGGGATCTGGGCGTAGGGTAATAAAAAGAGGGTGCAGGTTTGTTCATAGATGACACAAAAAAAGATTTCACCCCTTTAGTCTACCGCAACGACTAAATTTATGTACCCGAACCCGAGCCTAAAACATGCGGGGTATTAAAGGCCTCTTCGTCCAGCTCGCCTTCGCTTTGGGCCACGATACTGGCGACTGCACAGTCACCGACTACGTTAACAGCGGTGCGTGCCATATCCAGCAGGCGATCGATACCAGCAATGATGGCGACCCCTTCGAGAGGCAAACCTACTGAGGTCAAGACCAAAGAAAGCATGATCAGTCCTGCGCCGGGTACCCCTGCAGTGCCCAATGAGCCTAGCGTCGCGGTCAGCACAATAATCAGATACTGTGGCATCCCCAAATCAATGCCATATACCTGGGCAATAAAGACCGCACACACCCCTTGGTAAAGAGCCGTTCCATCCATATTAATGGTAGCACCTAAGGGCAGCACAAAACTGGATATACGTCGATTGACGCCTAGGTTTTGCTCGGTGGCCATAATGCTGACAGGTAATGTGCCGGCACTAGAGGTGCTGGTAAAGGCAACCATGCCGGGCTCCATGACGCCCTGGAAAAAGCGCACAGGGTTGAGTTTTGCTAACCCCTTAAGTAACCCCCCGTAGACAAAAATGGCATGGATAATACAACCGGCATACACCAGCAAAATTACCTTGGCTAACGGTGCTAAAAGCTCGAGCCCATAACTGCCCGCGACCCAGGCTATCAGTGCGAATACCCCATAAGGCGCAAAAGCAATGATGATCGCTGTCAGGCGGTAGATGACCTCGGCGGCAGATTCAAAAAACTCGCGTACTGGGCGTGCTTTTTCACCGACCAAGGCAATAGACACCCCAAAGAAAATGGCAAATACAATGATTTGCAGCACATTTTCATCAACAAAAGACTCAAAAGGGTTGGTGGGCACAAGGTTTAGAAAGATATCAACCAGTGGCGGTGCTTCGCGTACCTGTACCGCCTCGTTGGTCACCATGGCAACCCCACTACCTGGCTGAAAGACGACAGCTAAAATCAATCCAATCACAATAGCTATGGAGGTGGTTATCAAATACAGCGCAACTGTTTTGACGCTCAGGCGCCCCATCGTAGAGATATCGTCTAAAGAACTGACACCCGTGACCAGCGAAACAAACACCAAAGGCACAATCAGCATTTTGATCCCACGGATGAATAAATCACCAATGGGTTTAATACTGGTGGCAACCTCGGGCATGCCGGCCATATTTAGTGAAACGCCAACAACCAGTCCTGCAATGAGAGCAATAAAAATCTGTTTCCAAAGGGCCAACCTACGCCACCCTTTGAAAGGCCCTCGCATGGGTCTTTGCTCTGTCATAAAGCCTCCTTTGTGTTTGGTATTAATTCAGTTGAGGGTTAAGACTGCTATTCCTACATTATGACAGAATGCAAGAGATCGTAATATCAGTGAAGTCACTCAACTGTAGTGCCTGCACAAATAGTTTTATCAAGGAAAATCCTGCATGTAGGCTGCAACAGCTACAAAGGAGGTGTGAGAATAAAGAGGAGGGAGAAGGAGGGTGGGGGGATGAAAATGACTGGCTGCTAAAAGAAAGCGCAACCACAGCTAAAGAGAGGAGTAGAGAGCAGCAGCGAGGATAACCAGAATTGGCCTGTGCTGTTTTGAATGAGGCAGCAACGATGGAGGCGCAAGCCGGAATCGAACCGACCTCCACGGATTTGCAATCCGGTGCATAACCACTCTGCCATTGCGCCAGCTAAAGTGCCAAAGCACTCTAGTATGAACCATAAGGGTTAAAAAATCAAGTCACCCCCTAAAGTTAAACAATCCCCTCAAAACCCAAGTGTGAGTCCATCGGGGTTGCGTGGGTCTGAATAGCCTTGTAGCGCATCGTTGCGTTGTTGCACTGTTTGGGTACGACCCATAGCGGGTTTGACGCTGATGTTGTGGCCGCGCTCTTCGAGTAGGTGCACTGTGTCAGGACTAAAGCCTTGTTCTAGTCGCAGCTCATCGGGTAGCCACTGATGATGAAAGCGTGGTGAGGCCGCATTTTGGGCAGGATTCATTTCGTAATCGATTGCATTCAGTACGGTCTGCAATACAGTGGTAATAATACGGGCTCCACCTGGGCTGCCAGTGACTAAAACGGGCATACCGTTTTTGAAGACCATGGTGGGTGTCATGGACGAGAGAGGGCGCTTGCCAGCTTCTACTGCATTGGCCTCACCACCGATTAAACCGTAGGCATTAGCAACGCCTGGCTTGAGGGCAAAGTCATCCATTTCATTATTCAATAAAATACCCGTGCCAGGGACAACAATGCCCGAACCAAAATTAGTATTCAGGGTATAGGTCACCGAGACAGCATTACCTGCTTCATCCAAGATTGAGTAGTGTGTGGTTTGATCGCTTTCGTAATCGTGAGGGTTACCTTCTTTGATGGCTTCTGCTGGGGCAGCTTTGTCATCAATTTTATTGGCAATATCGCGAGCGTATTCTTTATCAGTTAGCCCTTTGACAGGGACATCAAAATAGTCTGGGTCACCCAGGTACACGCTGCGATCTGCGTAGGCATATTTCATGGCCTCGGACAAATGGTGGACCATGTCGGCGCTATTATGCCCCCAATCAGCCAAAGGCCATTGTTCGGCAATATTCAAGATTTGCAATAAATGCACCCCACCGCTAGACGGAGGTGGCATGGTTGCAATCGTGTGGCCTCGGTATTCACCCACCAAGGGTTCTCGTAGCGCAACCTCGTAGTTTTGTAAATCCTCTAGGGTAATGGCGCCTGGGTAGCCCTGCATCTCGGCAGCAATGGCTTCGGCGATGGCACCCTGATAAAAAGCTTGGGCCCCGTCTTGGGCGATCTGGCGCAATGATTGGGCCAGGTCTTTTTGTACCAACTGTTCGCCTGCCTGCAGTGGGCGTCCGTCGCGCCAAAATATATCGGTGGTAGCAGACCATGGCTGCATGCGCTCGGCGGTGCGTTCCAGAGCGTTGGCCAGGGTATGGCTGACCTCGAAGCCTTCTTCGGCTAATTGGATCGCGGGTTGTAATAGCTCTTCTAGGGGTAGCTTGCCCCATTGCTCGTGTGCATACACGAGACCAGCGACAGTACCGGGCACGCCAACAGCGTAGTGACTGTATAACGAGCGACCATCAATCACATTGCCATCGGAATCTAAAAAGGTGTCTTTATCTGCGCCCTGCGGGGCTATTTCTCGAAAATCCAGAGCATAGGTTTGATTGTTATGGGCGTCATGGTAAAGCATGAATCCACCCCCACCGATATTGCCCGCATTGGGCAGTGTGACAGCTAAAGTAAACCCAATCGTCACTGCAGCATCAACGACATTGCCCCCATCATTTAATACCTGTATGCCCGCCTGGGTCGCGTGGAGTTCCTCGGTAGCGACAATCCCCTCTTGGGCGATGATTGGCTGAAAAATACTGTAGCTGTCATCATAGGCAGCGCTGGCAGCCTGAGTGGTAGGTAACTGTACGTAGTCCGTGCTTTGCTTTGCAACAGCCAAGGAGCTGGCCCCCGTGCTGATGGCAAGCGCAAGTAGTATGTGTTTTATTTGTGTCATGGCGTTGTCATCCTTTGGTTGGTTATTTTTATGCTAGCCAAAGATGGCGTGGATGACAATGCAAATAAAAAGCCCCTGACCGTAGTCAGGGGCCTAGAAATTTGGAGCGGGAAACGAGGCTCGAACTCGCGACCTCAACCTTGGCAAGGTTGCGCTCTACCAACTGAGCTATTCCCGCATTACTGAAACCCGAGATTGGTTTCAATCATTAATAGTAGCAGGTAAATCATTTTGTTGTCAAGTAGTAGGCTTTTCCCTACTGCCGTTTTCAACACGATAGGTCAGATGACTGACCCCCTGCGAAATAAAAAATATACTATATACTCGTTTTTAAAGACTGTCAAGAAAGGCTGCGTTATTTAGGCCACGGCTGTGGTTTATTTCGTAAATTACCAACTCTTTTGCCTGTGGTGGTGGCTTTGCACTGTTATCGTATGCCTACTTAAGATTTGAGAGATGGATGGGATGATAAAAATAACCCCGGATGTGGACCTACAGTCACTGCATACATTGCGTTTAAATGCGCGTGCGCAGGCTTTGGTTTGGTTTGAGGATCGTGCGCAATTACCCGCTTTGTTAGCACTAGCGCGCGAGTATCAACAGGTCAACATACTGGCTGGTGGTAGCAATATAGTTTTTAACCCACAGGTATCAGGGCTGTTAATAGGGATACGTACTCGGGGTATTGCATTGGTCGAGGAAACCAGTCAGAACTATTACGTCGAGGTCGAGGCAGGCGAATGCTGGCATGATTTTGTTCTGCATTGTTTGCGGCAAGGTTGGCATGGACTAGAAAACTTAGCTTTGATTCCCGGTACAGTCGGTGCCGCCCCCATGCAAAATATCGGTGCTTATGGGGTCGAGGTCGAGCGTTTTGTAGTCTGGGTCGAGGTTTTGGATTGGCGCACGGGCGAGGTTTTGCGCATGTCTCGTCAGGATTGTGCTTTTGCATACCGTGATAGCGTGTTTAAGCAAGAGCGAGGGCGATGGTTGATACTGAAGGTGCATTTTGCCTTTCCCAAACAATGGCAAGCCGTGTTGGATTATCCTGACTTACAACATGCCCCCGAACTACAAGAGGTGCCCACCCCTACTGCTATATTTCAAGCCGTGTGCCGGATCAGGCAGGAAAAACTGCCCGACCCTCAAGTGTTGCCCAATGCAGGTAGCTTTTTCAAAAATCCAATAGTGACGACCCAGCAGGCTGCTGATTTGCGTGTGCAGTGGCCCGATTTACGTGCTTTTCCGCATGCTCCGGGGCAGACCAAATTAGCGGCTGGTTGGTTGTTAGATCAGGCGGGTTGGAAAGGGCGCTGTATAGGCCCTGTAGGAATGCACAAAAAACAGGCTCTGGTGTTAGTCAATCACCAGGTTGGCCAAGCCGCCAAAACCCAGGTTGATGAGCTAATAAAACAGATACAAAAAGATATGCAGGCCCGTTATGGCCTGCAGTTAGAACAAGAACCCGTGGTCATATAAGGTCAGAGACCAAGCACATCGTGCATGGTGTATAGGCCGGTTTTTTTGTCGGCCAAGAAACGGGCTGCGCGTAGGCTGCCTTGGGCAAAGGTGGCACGACTATTTGAGCGGTGGGTGATTTCGATGCGTTCGCCTTGACCGCAGAAAAAGGCTGTGTGGTCGCCCACAATGTCACCGCCACGTACGACCGAAAATCCAATGCGGCCATCCTCGCGTGCACCGGTAACGCCATGGCGGGCCCAGTCAGCGATGTCGTCGAGCTCTTGGCCCCATGCTTTGGCTATGGTTTCGCCCATAGCTAGAGCAGTGCCTGATGGGGCATCTACCTTGTTACGGTGATGGGCCTCAAAGACCTCGGCATCGAATCCGTCCTGCATGAGTTGCGCGGCAATCTCGACTAGTCTAAGTGTGATGTTGACGCCAATGCTCATGTTGGGTGCAAATACAATGGCGATGTCCTCGGCTGTACGGGCAATGGTGGCGCGCTCTTCGTTGGAAAAGCCAGTGGTACCAATAATACATTGGGTCCCGTATTCTTGGCAGGCGGCCAAATGCCGCATAGTGCCCTCTGGCAAGGTGAAATCAATGAGGCAGTCGGCCTCTTTGAGGGCTGCCAAATCATCAGTCAGTAAAACGCCCGTTTGTTGGCCTAGAAAGGCGCCTGCATCGGTACCTGCTGCGGCATCGCCAGGCCGAACTAATGCGGCGCATAGCTGCATGTCTGAGCTTTGCAAAACAGCCTCGATAAGCATTTTGCCCATGCGCCCATTGGCACCTGTAATAGCTACTTTCATGTGTTTTTCATCCTAGCAGTTAGAGTTGAATCACTAATAATCAATCAAGCGGGCTACCCTGAAAAGGCCACGCGGCTGTTTAAGCCTCGGGCCATCAGGGATGTTTTATCATCAGTGCATCGGGGCACCGCCCATCCCGGGCATAGGTCCTGAGCCTGGGCCGGGCGCTGGGTCAGCTGGTGGCGGGTAGAGCGCTAGGCGCAGGGGTGCCTGTAGGCGCCGAGCCGCCCGTATCGGCAGGATCAGATTCAGTGCCAGGTGTGGGACCTGGTTGTGTGCTTGGGTTTTGGGGGGCAGGGCTTTGCAGGATTTCATCATTACCTATGGGTATGCCTGACGGTTCGTCACGAGGCCCGGGCTCATAAGAGGGGGCGCCGCTGTCAGCGCGCTCAAAGGGTTGCCGATCGGGTTGGTCGCTGCCCTCCCAGCGCGTGAGCTGATCGCCCTCGAACCAAACAGTAAAAGTGCGCAACTCTTCGTCGCCATAGCCAGGTTTAAAGTAGTAGGGATATTCCCAGCGATCACTGTAGAAAATGTCTTGGAGTGTCGGGGTGCCGAGTACGAAACGCACCTGCTCGCGCGTCATACCCACCTCGAGCTGCTCGACCTGTGATGCGGTTATCCAGTTACCTTGCTGCACGTCGATGCGGTATGGAAAACCCCATTTCCCGCCTCCACAAGCAGTCAGCGAAACGGCGATGGCACCAATCGCGATGGCCTTGCGCACGCCGGGCGGGCATGCAAAGCCCACAACATTTCTGATGTTCATGAGAAAGCCCTGCTGATTAATAAAATAAAACCCCTATCATATAAGAATCCGCCTCTGTCGTCATGAGGGGATCTTTTTATCCTTGGTATTTACGTGTTTATTTTCATAGAAGGGCCAGAATAAGTATGCCATAATGTCAAGTATGGTTGGCTAAAGGGCACAGTCAAAATAAATACAAATGTAGTGATGCACCCCCACGGGCTGTATAACGATATTTTAAATTTACCGCTCCGAGCTGTTACCATAATTGCTTTAGGCTTTAAATAAACACCTAGGATCTCTCGGAATCCGCCTGTTGTTCTACCACAGGCTGGGCGACGAGCCTTACCCCCAATCACGCGTTATATTTTCAAAGATTATGAAAGATCAAAATAAACTTAAGAACATGGGGCTTAAGGCGACTTTTCCTCGCCTGAAAATTCTCGATATTTTTCGTCGTTATGACGATAACGAAGAGTACCGTCACCTTAGCGCCGAAGATGTCTACCGATTATTGATCGCGGAGGATGTCGATATCGGGCTGGCTACTGTTTATCGGGTATTGACCCAATTCGAGCAGGCCGGCATTTTGACACGCAGTCAGTTTGACGGCGGCAAGGCTGTTTTTGAACTCAACGATGGTGATGAGCACGACCATTTCATTTGCACTCATTGTGCGCGCGTCGTCGAGTTCTCCGATCCGGAAATTGAAAAACGGCAGTATAAAATTGCTGATAATCTGGGTTTCGAGCTGGAAAGCCATACATTAGTGCTTTACGGTACATGCAAAGATTGCCAAGAGGAAAAGCAGCAGGACAAGTCCTAAATTTATTACCCGTGTAATTCAATAACAAGCAGGCAGGCACTAGTGTGACCTGCCTGTTTTTAATGGGTGGATGGTATTGATTGGTTTTACTGTCCTAGCATCTCGCGTGCATGTTCGCGGGTGGTGGGGGTGATTTTTATTCCCCCTAACATGCGTGCTAGCTCGTCAATGCGCTGCGACTCATCCAGTGCTGTAATGGCCGATGTGGTGTGCTCGTTTTGGGTTGTCTTGCTGACTTGAAAGTGATGCCCCGCACGCGCAGCGACCTGCGCCAAGTGTGTCACGCACAGTACCTGGTGGCGTTTGCCCAGCTGGGCGAGTAAACGGCCCACTACCTCGGCCACAGCGCCACCAATACCGGTGTCGACTTCGTCAAAGATTAATGTTGGAACGCGTGTGGCGCGGCTGGCGATGACGGATAAAGCCAGTGAAATGCGTGCTAACTCGCCCCCAGAGGCGACACGAGCTAAAGGAGCAGGGTGGCTGCCAGCGTGGCCAGCTACTAAAAACTCGACCTGCTCTAAGCCACTGGCCTGGGCGGGACATGGAGTCAACCGCACTTCAAAACGCCCGCCCTGCATGGCCAGCTCTTGCATGCTTTGGGTGACCTGCTCGCTGAGCCAGGTCGCAGTCTCTTGGCGGGCAGCACTGAGCTGCTCGGCCTGCTGCATAAAGGCTTGTTCTGCCGCCTGGCATTGCTTTTCTAGGGTTTCTATATCTAGGCTTTGTTCTAGTTGATCGCGCTCTTCGCACAGCGACTGATATTTGGCCGGCAATTCGTTGGGTTCGCAGTGAAAGCGGCGTGATAAATCAAAAGCCTGCGCCATCCTGGCATCCACATCCTCGAGGCGTGCTGGATCAATTTCTATATTGCTGATGTAGCTATTCAGATCCGAAATGGCCTCGGTGCAGGCGATATGCGCTGAGGTTAGGCTTTGGCTGACATTTTGTAGCCGCTCGTCATGGGGTAATACCTCTTGGACATGCTGCTCGGCCTGGAACAGTGCGTTTTGGGCGCTGTGCGTGGTGTCTCCAGAGCTGCTGTCACCTTCGAGTAAATGCAGCGCCAAGGAAAGTCGATCCAGTAGGGTATGGGCATGTGCCAAGCGTTGCTGCTCTTGGATGAGTTGATCCCACTCGTTTTCGGCTAAGTCCAGTGTTTCTAATTGCTCGATCTGCCATTGCAATTGCTCGAGTTGTTCACGGGCTCGGTCTTGTTCGGACTGTGCTTGTTCGAGGCTACGCAAATGCCTTTGCCATTGGCGCCAAGCATCGCGGGTACGGGCTGCTACATCCTGATGCTGCCCTTGTTCATCCAATAGTTGTGCGTGTGTTTGGGTGTTGAGCAGATTTTGGTGGGCATGTTGACCATGAATATCTACCAACAGCCCAGTCAGCTCGCGTAGCTGATTCAGTGGGGTTGGTGTACCGTTGATAAACGCGCGACTACGGTTGTTGTGACCGATAGTACGTCTGAGGATTAATTCGTCATCAACATCCAAATCATGTTCATTGAGCCATGCCTGGACGCTTGGGCTTAGAGAAAAGGTGGCAGTGATTTCGGCCCGCTCGGCCCCTTGGCGGATAAACCCTTGTTCAGCACGCGCCCCTAATGCGAGTGACAAAGCATCAATCAGGATGGATTTACCCGCACCTGTTTCCCCAGAAAAGACACTAAATCCCTCTTGGAAACTGATATGCGCTTCGTCGACAATTACAAAATTACGGATATGCAGTAGCTGTAGCATAATAAGTTATTCGTCGTAGTCTGCTGGTGTGAGCATGCGATTCCAGCCCAATTTTTGACGCAAGGTAGAAAAGAAATCATACCCTGTTGGGTGGATAAAACATACTGTGTTTTGGGCGCGACGGATGTCGACCCGATCACCCTCTTGACAATCAGACCATGCCTGCATGTCGAAATTAACACTGGCCCCTTTTGGGCTGCGCCCTAACGAGGTGATCGTCAGTGCCAACTGACCGTCCTCGGGAACCACTACGGGGCGATTAGATAGCGTTTGTGGCGCAATGGGTACAAGCAATAGGGCGCGCAACCTAGGGTCTAAGATAGGGCCATTGGCTGCCAAGGCATAAGCGGTAGAGCCAGTAGGGGTGGCGATAATCATACCGTCGGCCCGCTGTCTATGCATAAAGACCTCATTGAGGTCAACCCGCAGTTCAATCATTCCGCTGCGTCCGGCTCGATTGATGACAATATCGTTTAAAGCGATGCTGGAAAATAGTGTTTTCCCCTCACGGACGACTCTGCCCTCGAGCATGGTGCGGTCTTCGCTCACGTAATGCCCGGCCAAGACATTCCGTAGTGCCTCGGATGCCTCTTGGAGCGGGATGTCGGTGATAAACCCGAGCTTGCCCAGATTGATGCCGATCAGGGGGACATTAAAATGAGCCAGTGCGCGGGCAGCTCCTAGCATGGTGCCATCACCGCCCACGATGACTGCCAGATCGATGACTTGACCCATTTCTTGATAGCTCAGCTGCTGAAACCCCGGGAAAGAGATAAAACGTGCCGTCTCTTCTTCGATGATAACTGTGCAGCCCGCATTTTGTAGCATTTCCGCCAAGGAATGGAGATGGGTTTCAAGGCCGCTATCCTGATAGCGACCCACTAAGGCGACCGTTTTGAAATGCATGAGGCAAAATACCTTATGATCAGATGTATGTATGGTTAAAATATAAGTTACTTCATAGTGAGATTGTGGTGCAACAACCTGTGTCACAACATTGACCCAAATTGTGGATAACATGCTCTTAGATGAACGATCAAGTCAGTTACTCAAAGCATTGATTGAACGCTATATTAGCGACGGTCAGCCTGTCGGCTCGCGTACTTTGTCGCGGGTTTTTGATTTATCCCCGGCGACTATTCGCAATGTCATGGCAGATCTCGAGGAGCTAGGCCTGATTCAAAGCCCCTACACATCCGCTGGGCGCGTACCTACGCCCAGAGGTTATCGAATCTTTGTTGACGGCTTGCTGGCTGTCCATCAGTATGAGCAGCCCGATGCCTTTGATTTCACCTTGCATTTGCCACCCGACGAGCCTTTGCGTGCTGTGTCTAGTGCCGCAGATGTGCTATCTAATTTATCGCAGTTTGCAGGGGTGGTGTTGGCGCCCAAGCGCGCTCAGACCTTTCATCAAATCGAGTTTATCCGCTTATCCGGTAAACGGGTCTTGCTAATTATCGTGACCCCAGACGGTGATGTTCAAAATCGGATTCTCTTTGTCCCCCGCGAATACAAAGAGTCCGAGCTCATCGAGGCCAGCAATTTCTTTAACGAGCATTTTTCGGGGCGTTCTTTTAGCGAGGTGCGGGCCTTGTTGTCAGGACAGCTCAGTTCGCTACGCGAAGACATCACCCGACTGATGAAGGCCGCCGTTGAAACCAGTGTCAGCACTGCCCAGGACGAGTCCGACTCAGTGGTGATAGCGGGCGAGAGCAAACTGCTTAGCGTTGATGATATGACCGCCGATATGGATCGCTTGCGTCAGCTGTTTTTATTGTTCGAGAAAAAAACTGATCTTTTGCACCTGTTGGATATTTCCTCTCAGGCCCAAGGGGTGCAGATTTATATCGGTGGCGATTCTAATTTAGTGCCTATGGATGATGTGTCTGTGGTGACCGCCCCCTACGGGGTGGGTGATCGGGTGGTCGGGACGTTAGGGGTAATTGGACCTTCGCGTATGGCATATGAAAAAGTCATTCCCATAGTAGACATTACCGCACGGATGTTGTCCAATGCCCTAAGTCACAATGCTAGCGCATGATTTGCGCAGTACCTTGAGCTTTTCTATATTCAGCCTTGTATTTCCTTTGGCCTAAATTTCCTACATCATGTTGTTGAAGAAATATCGCCCCGAACCCCATCACGAGGATTTTGTTCGTCCCGAGCCTTTTGCCCAAACGCCACCCAAGGTGGGGGTGCTACTAATCAATCTAGGCACGCCTGATGCCCCCGAACCTGCAGCGATACGTCGGTACTTGGCCCAGTTTTTATCTGATCCGCGTGTGGTCGAACTGCCGCCAGTCTTATGGCAACCTATTTTGCGCACTGCGGTATTAGGTCGACGCCCACAAAAGCTGGCTCCTCGTTATCGCTCTATTTGGTTGCCCGAGGGTGCGCCATTGCTGGTTTATAGCGAACAACAGGTCGATGGTTTGCAGCAGTTGCTACAAGAGCAGGGGCTATCCGTACCTGTAGCCTTAGGTATGCGCTACGGTTCCCCTTCTTTGCAGCATGGCTTGGACCAACTGCGTGATCAGGGCTGTGAACGTATCCTGATAGTGCCCTTATATCCTCAATACGCAGCCAGCACGACTGCCTCGGCGGTGGACGAGATTAATCGTTTATTGGGCCAACTCAGATGTCAGCCTGAACTACGCTATATCAACAGTTTCTGTGCGCACGAGGGCTATATTCAGCCTTTAGCTAATCACATACGGGCTTATTGGCAGAAACACGGCCAGCCCGAGCGTTTATTGCTCAGCTTTCATGGGATTCCCAAGCAATCAATTGTCGATGGCGATCCCTATCACAAAGAGTGCATGCATACGCGTCACGCACTTGAACAGGCTTTGGCAGATACCGGGGTGCCGATCTTTCATTCTTTTCAAAGTCGTTTCGGGGCGGCTGAATGGTTGCAGCCTTATACCGAGCCTTTACTCAAAGAGTGGGCCGCAGAGGGCGTTAAAAATATACATGTTACCTGTCCCGGCTTTATTGTGGATTGCTTGGAAACCCTCGAAGAGATTGATATTGAATATCGCGAGGTTTTTCTGGATGCAGGGGGCGAGCAATTCGGCTATATCGATTGTTTAAATGCCCAGCCCGAATGGATTCGGGGCTTAGCTAATTTAGTCAGGCAAAATTTGCAGGGCTGGATTTAAAACTTTTTGTAGGAGCGTTACATGCTCAGAAGAAATCCGCGGGGTGATTTCCCCACCGTACACGAGACCGCCTTTGTTGACCCCACCGCTATCGTTTGTGGGCGTGTAGAAATCGGTCCTCATGTTTTTATTGGTCCTTATGCTGTGGTTCGTGCTGACGAGCTCGATGAGACAGGGCATTTAGAGCCTATTATCATTGGTGCTAACTCGAATATTCAGGATGGGGTCGTCATACACTCAAAAGATGGCGCAGCGGTGACCATCGGCGAGCACACATCTATCGCTCACCGTTCGATTGTGCATGGTCCATGTAGTGTGGGCAGTCATGTGTTTATCGGTTTTAACACTGTTGTATTTAATTGTGCAGTCGGCGATTCTGCTGTGATTCGCCACAACTGTGTGGTTGACGGACATGACATCCCCCAGCGCTTTTATTTGCCCAGTGCGACCGTGGTGACTCGCCAAACAGACCTCAGTAAATTGAAAACCGTGCCTCAATCAGCCAAAGAGTTTTCCGAATCGGTCATGCATACCAATGTCAGCTTGGCGCAATCATATCGTCGTATTCAAAACCAGTTTTAGATTTAAACAATACTTAAACAACACCAAGCCCTAAAAAATCCTCAGTTGCCACATGCTCCAAGTGTCTGCTGTGGCACGCGCCTGAGCGCGTTTTGGAAAATCATGGTTGAAATTTCAGGGGCTTGCCCACACCTATAGGGTATGACCATTTATTTGTAGTGGAGAAAGCGATGTCTGCAGCAAACAAATCGCAGCAAGAACAGCCAACTCAAACAGAAACAGAGCACATTAACGACCCCCAGGATGCATCCACGCACGGTGCTGAGGCGTCTCATGATGAACAGCCTCAAGCACAAGCTGATCCAGCGCAGAGCACAGATGGGGCGGATGGAGATGATACGGTTACAGATGATGAGGCCCAGGCACTGATGGATGATTTGCATCAGGCCCAACAAGAGCTCGCCGCCTTTAAAGATCAATACTTGCGTGCGCGCGCCGAGATGGAAAACATCCGTCGTCGTGCCGATGAAGAGGTTGCTAAAGCACGTAAGTTTGCCGTCGAGGGCTTTGCCGAAAGTCTAATCCCAGTACGAGATAGCCTCGAGGCAGCCCTCAACCAAGAGGATCAAACCGTAGAGGTTTTATTCGAAGGCGTGCAAACGACGCTTAAACAACTAGACAGTGCCTTTGAGCGCAACCACCTGAGTGAGGTAGCGCCTGCCGTCGGTGAGGCCTTTGACCCACATTTGCATCAAGCCATCTCCAACGTGCCTTCCAAACAGGAAAAAGGCACGATTGCTCAGGTGCTGCAAAAAGGCTACACGCTGTCCGAGCGAGTGCTGCGTCCAGCGATGGTAATGGTATCGGCCGGGCTACCCGATAACGACTAAGAAAAAATTTATACAAAGCTCTTGAAAAATCTGTAGCAGTCCCCATATGCAATATATGAGATGAATTTCAGCTGTACAGAGTCTGTGCAGCGATAAGCAACAAGGCTAGGAAAACATATGAGTAAGATCATTGGTATTGACTTAGGCACAACCAATAGTTGTGTCTCCGTTGTCGAAGGTGACAACGTCAGAATTATTGAAAACGCCGAGGGTACGCGCACTACGCCGTCCATCGTTGCGTATTTAGATGATGGCGAGATTCTCGTCGGTGCACCTGCCAAGCGTCAGGCAGTAACCAACCCTGAAAACACCATTTATGCGGTCAAGCGTTTGATCGGCCGCCGCTTCGAAGAGCCCGAGGTCCAAGAGGACATCAAGCTCATGCCTTATAAGATCGTCAAGGCAGATAACAACGATGCGTGGGTAGAAGCACAGGGCAAGGCTCTGGCACCCCAACAGGTGTCCGCAGATATTCTGCGCAAAATGAAACAAACCGCCGAGGACTACCTGGGTGAAACCGTCACCGAGGCCGTGATTACCGTCCCCGCGTACTTTAATGACAGCCAGCGCCAGGCCACCAAAGATGCCGGTCAAATTGCCGGTCTCGAGGTCAAGCGCATCATCAACGAACCTACTGCCGCCGCTTTGGCTTTTGGCCTAGACAAGGTTTCCGACGGGGATCGCAAGGTTGCCGTTTATGACCTGGGTGGGGGTACGTTTGATATTTCCATCATTGAAATTGCTGATGTTGATGGTGAAAAGCAGTTCGAGGTCTTGTCAACCAGTGGTGATACCTTTTTAGGTGGCGAGGACTTTGACCAGCGCATCATTGACTACATCATCGAAGAGTTCAAAAAAGACAGTGGTGTCGATCTGTCCCAGGATATCTTGGCACTACAACGTCTCAAAGAAGCTGCTGAAAAGGCCAAGATCGAACTTTCTTCGACCCAGCAAACAGAGATCAACCTGCCCTATATCACTGCTGATCAGTCCGGTCCCAAGCACTTGAACCTGAAAATCAGCCGTGCCAAGCTTGAGGCATTGGTCGAGGATCTCATTACCCGCTCTATCGAGCCTTGCCGCACTGCTATCACTGATGCAGGTGTACGTGTTTCCGAAATCGACGACGTAATTTTAGTCGGTGGGATGACCCGTATGCCCAAGGTGCAGGAAAAGGTCAAAGAGTTCTTTGGTCGTGATCCCCGCCGTGACATCAACCCGGACGAGGCTGTAGCCAGTGGTGCTGCTATCCAGGGGTCAGTGTTGTCAGGTGACCGTTCCGATCTGCTCTTGCTCGACGTGACTCCCTTGTCGCTCGGTATCGAGACCTTGGGTGGCGTGATGACCAAGATGATCGAAAAGAACACCACCATTCCAACACGTCATTCACAGGTGTATTCGACTGCAGACGACAACCAGCCCGCCGTGACAATCAAGGTCTACCAAGGTGAGCGCGAAATTGCCGCAGGTAACAAACTGCTGGGCGAGTTCAACCTCGAGGGTATTCCACCTGCACCTCGTGGTACCCCACAAATTGAGGTCACCTTTGACATTGATGCCAATGGTATCTTGAATGTCTCTGCCAAAGACCAAGGCACAGGCAAAGAAAACAAGATCACCATCCGAGCCAGCTCGGGTCTGACCGAAGAAGAGGTCGAGCGCATGGTAAAAGAGGCCGAGCAGCACGCCGAAGATGACCGTCGTTTGGCCGAACTCGCCACCGCCCGTAACCAGGCCGAGGCCATGGTACACGGGACGCGCAAATCACTCGAAGAGCACGGTGACAAGCTCGAGGCCGGTGAAAAAGAGGCTATTGAAAATGCCATCACCGAACTCGAAGAGGCAATCAAAGAAGGCGACAAAGAAGCCATCGACACAAAAACCGAGGCGCTCACCGCAGCAGCCCAAAAGCTTGGCGAAAAAATCTATGCCGAAGCACAAGCCCAGCAACAAGCGGGTGAGGCAGGCGCAGACGCTGAGCAGGGCCAGGCTGATGATGACGTTGTTGATGCTGATTTCAAAGAAGTTAAACGCGACAACTAATCACTGGCGCTGAGTTCTTCAGCACTTTATAGCTGCCCGGTTTCTGGCGATTCGATCCAGAAATCGGGCCTTATTATTCTGTTACAAAGCGCTTTTCGCGCTTTCTATTCACATGGCAAAACGCGATTTATACGAAGTTTTAGGTCTGGAAAAAGGTGCGAGCAAAGACGATATACGTCGTGCGTATCGTCGTCTGGCAATGAAATATCACCCTGACCGCAACCCTGACGACAAAGAAGCCGAAGACAATTTTAAAGAGGTCAAAGAGGCTTATGAGATCCTCTCTGATGATGAAAAGCGTGCTGCCTATGATCGTTTCGGACATGCGGGGGTAGACCCCAATGCCGCTGGTATGGGTGGCATGGGCGGCGGTATGGGCGCAGATGCCTTTGCCGATGCCTTTGGGGATATTTTTGGCGAGATATTTGGCGCACGTGCTGGGGGCGGGGGTGGCCGTTCGAATGTACGGCGTGGTGCTGATTTACGCTATACCTTGGACATTAGCCTCGAAGAGGCCGCCAGCGGTTTTGATACTGAAATTCGCGTCCCCAACTGGGACGAGTGCGATACCTGCGATGGCTCAGGTGCTAAACCTGGGACCACACCAGACACATGTAGCACCTGCCGTGGCGCGGGGGCTGTGCGTATGCAGCAGGGCTTTTTCAGCGTGCAGCAAACATGTCCGACCTGTCACGGTACCGGTCAGGAAATCAAAGACCCTTGCACCAAATGTAATGGGGCCGGACGGGTGCGTTCTAACAAGACTCTCGAGGTGAATATTCCCGAGGGGATTGATGATGGCATGCGGATCAGGCTTAGTGGCAAGGGCGAGCCAGGCAGTCACGGTGGGCCAGCCGGTGATCTTTATGTAGAGATTCATGTCCGGCCACATGATATTTTCCAGCGTGATGGTGATGATTTGCATTGTGAGCTCACTATCCCGTTTACTACAGCGGCCTTGGGGGGCGATGTCGAGGTACCTACCTTGACCGGACGCGGTGAAATCACCATTCCCGAAGGCACCCAATCTGGCAAGACTTTCCGCTTGCGCGGCAAAGGTATCCGTGGTGTACGTGCTAGCTACCCGGGTGATTTATATTGTCATATTCATGTGGAAACCCCAGTGCGTCTGAGCGAGGACCAAAAAGATTTATTACGTCAGTTCGAAAACGCCCTCAACGAAGGTGGCAATAAACACTCTCCCAAGAGCCAATCATGGAAGGACAAGATTAAAGACTTCTTTTCTTGAGTCTTTCGCCGTCAGTGTTGAGTCTCAGCCAAAAAGCCAGCTCATAACCACCCGTTCTTAAAAGTTGTCCTTAGAGGGAACACAAAAAAGACCCCAAAAAGCATATACACTTTTTGGGGTCAATTTATTTTTAGCCTTTGTTTACAGCCTTTATTTCCAGCTTTGGTTTTTAAAGGACACGCATTAGTCTTCTAGCTGCTTGTCCTCATCAGCACCTAATGCAGTGCTCCAGTTTTCTAGATCCAGGTATTTTCTAAGCACCTCGTTGACCCGATCAGCATTCAGGCGCTGCAATTTAGCATCGATGTCAGCTGACCATTCAAAATCGCGATCCAAGGCTAGGTATTGCAGCCAAGTAAAGGTGATGTTTTGGTCATTGCTGCGCGCTAATTGGCGGTAGCGCAATAGAGCATGAATGCCACTTTGCACCTCTTCCTCGGTGAACCCATCGACCACTGTGGTGGCGATTTCATCGTTAATGACGTCCTCGAGGCGTTGTGAATTTTCGGGTGCGTGAATGGCGTACACAATCCAGCGAGTCAGCGGCTCAAAGTTGGATACTGATAACTGGCTGCGAACGTCATAAGACAGCCCCTCATTAACACGCACGCGATTCCACAAGCGCGAAGTTTCTGACTGCCCTAACAAGTAATTAGCCAAATACAATGGCACGTAATCCGCATCAGTATCTTGGATGGGATAGTGTTGTTCGGCCATGTAAAACGCATTGGCTTTATCAGGCGTGTGGATACGGAAATGCTCGGTAGGTGTCTCCTGATATTCATCATCTGCACGCTCGTAGGCAGGAGCCTGGCGCCAATCTTTGAAATGCTCAATCAATACAGACTTGAGGCTATCGGGTTCAAAGGCACCGGTGGCTGCAAAGCGAATATTGCCTAATCCGTAAAACTGCTGATGAAAATCGACCAGTTGTTGACGTTCGAGTGCCTCGGTCGTGGCGATGGCCTCTTCAAAGGTGGGCACGTAGCGAATGTCATCCTCGGGCCAATGGTTGAAATGGCGGGCTAGCTCTTGGCGAGCGACAGCCATGGGCTCGGTCTTGGCGTTATTGATCGAAGTGATACGTTGAGATTTGTATTTCTCTAGTTCGCGCTCGGGAAAGCTAGCGTTTTTAATCACATCGATGACCAAGGCTACCGTATCATCCAGATGCTCGTGGACGGTCGATATCGAGACATTCACACCGTTAGCTGTACCATCAAAGGATACATCAGCCTGTAGCTCATTAAAGCGGTCTGAGATCTCTTGGCGTTTTAGATCTTGGGTGCCCCGCTCAAGTAGATTAGCTGCCGCTGAGCCGACCGTACGCAGACCTTTTAATTCGTCGGGCGTGCCAAAACGCAAAGCCAGTTGAGCAAACACACGATCGCCTCGGGTGGGCTTATTGAGTAATGCTGCTTTGATGTGATTGCCATTACCCAGATCTAAATCTTCGACCAAGGTGGCCGCATTAATCTCTTCGGGTGTGGGGTCAAAGCTATCTGTAGCAGCGATTTGCTCTTTGCCTTGGTAATCCGCCAACATTTCTTCAGCATCGATGGGCTCAGCTTTGGGGGCCCGTTGTGGCCGCTCGGTAGGTATGTACAAACCATTTGTGCGGTTATCCGGTACAAACCAGCGCGTAACCGCCTCTTGCACCTGTTCTTGTTGGATGTTCTCTACTTGGTCACGCGACCAAAAGAATAAACGCCAATCGCCCACGGCAGCGCTTTCAGAAAGCGCCATGGCTAATTGTGACGGTTCAGCATAGGCCTGATTCCATGCGTTCAGCCATTGGCTACGCACGCGCTTGAGCTCTTCGTCCGTAAAGGGCTGATTTTGAATGTCGTCGAGCGTCTCATTCATGGCCTGCAGGGCCTCGTTTTCATCCATGCCCTCTTTGAGCTCAGCCATGAACAAAGCGTAACCAGGATCTTTCATGCCTGCGGCGAACCCAAAGACACTGGTGCTTAGATCATTTTCAACTAATGATTGATACAGTCGGCCCGAAGGGGTGTCAGCTAAAATATTAACGCCTAGGCTCAAGGGAATAAAATCCGGGCTGGCCTCAGCAGGGATGTGATATTGAGCCGCGACAATAGGAGAACCTCCTTGGCGTTTGACTGAGACCGTACGCGGACCATCTTGAACAGGTTCGACAGTGTATTCGGGGCGCAGTGTGCGTTCGGGCTTAGGGATACGTGAGAATATCTCTTGGATATGTGCCAAGGTGGTATTGGGGTCAAAGCGACCGGCCACAATGAGCACGGCATTGTCGGGCTGGTAATACTCTTTATAAAAAGCACGCAGCTGCTCAACATCGACTTGCTCAACGTCCGAGCGTGCACCGATAGTTGATTTGCCATAATTGTGCCACTGAAAAGCAGCGGCTTGCATTTTTTGCATCAGCACTCTGAAAGGGCTGTTTTCGCCGCGTTCCATTTCGTTGCGTACCACCGTCATTTCGGCATCGAGCTCATCCTTGGAAATGGTGGCATTGGTCATGACATCGGCCTGCCAGTCTAGATACCATTGCAACGTTTCTTCGTCGGCAGCAAAGGTCGCAAAATAATTGGTGCGATCCGCCGAGGTCGTACCGTTGGCAGCCAAACCGCGCTTTGAAAACTCGGCCAGAGCATTAGGCATATTAGGTGTACCGCGAAAGAGCATATGCTCAAGTAAATGAGCCATCCCCGTTTGGCCATAGTTCTCATGTCGGGAGCCGACTAAATAAGTCATGTTAACCGTGGTATTTGAGCGTGATTCATCTGGGGCGAAAATCACACGTAACCCGTTGTCTAGGCGGTACTCACTGACCCCTTCGACACTGGCCACAGCATTCAGAGGGTTATTATCCGTTGCTGCTTGTGCCTGTGGCAACAAACCCAAGCTTAATGCCATGCATGCCACCCAGAAGAAAGACAAATAAAAATGCAAACTCGCTCTCATGGCTGTATTACCTCTTTTAGTTACTTGGCCAAATAGCGCATGGCAGCTTCGATGCCGCTGACATGCACTCCGTACATCCGATCCTCGATGATTTGACGAATCATGTGTATCGATTGATGCACAGGCCAATGGTTATCTGGTTGTGGGTTGAGCCACACAGCTTTGGGCCATTGCTGCAAAATACGGCCCAGCCATACCGCACCTGTTTCTTCGTTGTAATGCTCGACTG
The DNA here is from genome assembly GCA_035302345.1 of Paenalcaligenes sp. Classification (GTDB taxonomy): domain Bacteria; phylum Pseudomonadota; class Gammaproteobacteria; order Burkholderiales; family Burkholderiaceae_B; genus Paenalcaligenes. Next base: position 1,094 of record DATGSS010000082.1, on the reverse strand, counting down.
ATCCACCGGGAACGGCAATTTCATAGGGGCTCATGGTGGCATCACCGACAATGATGACACGCCAGTCCTCATTATAAGTGCGCAAGACCTCCCAAGTGCTGATACGATTGTCGCCGCGGCGATGGTTTTGTGTCCATAGAAATTCATAAGGGCAATTATGAAAATACAGCACTTCTAGGTGTTTGAACTCGGTGCGGGCGGCCGCAAATAGCTCTTGGACAATCAGAATATGGTCATCCATACTGCCGCCCACATCTAACAGCATTAAAACCTTGATGGTGTTGCGGCGTTCGGGGCGCATTTGAATATCCAGCAACCCACCTTTTTGTGCAGTTTGCCGGATCGTGCCCTCCATATCAAACTCAGTCGCCGCCCCTTCGCGTACAAAGCGACGTAAATGGCGCAGCGCTATTTTAAAATTACGCGAACCCAGCGCCTCGTGGTCATCATAGTCACGGTAATGGCGTTCTTCCCATACCTTGACCGCCGTGCGATGCCCAGCAGAGGGTCCGCCGATGCGAATGCCCTCAGGGTGATAGCCGCCATGCCCAAACGGTGATGACCCACCGGTCCCAATCCATTTGTTGCCCCCTGCGTGGCGCTCGGTTTGCTCGGCCAAACGCTCTTTGAAAAGCTCCATAAGCTTTTCCCAACCATGTTTTTCAATGGCTGCTTTTTCCTCATCGCTGAGTTGACGCTCGAAATCTTTGATGAGCCATTCCAGTGGAATTTCTTTGGCATCCGGTAGCTGGGCTTCGATAGCATCATAATAGCTACCAAAGGCCTGGTCGAAACGATCATATAGACTTTCGTCTTTGATCAGACACATCCGCGAGCATAAATAAAACTCATTGATCGACAAGGGCGTCGCACTGCTGCGCAAGGTCTCTAAAAGAGTTAAAAACTCTTGTATAGAGACATTCAGTTGATGCGCGCGCAGGTGGTAAAAGAAATCAATAAACATACTGCTTCTTAGCGACCAAACCTGGATTGGCCATAATTAGCCAGGCGTTGCAGCAGGCTGAGATCCTGTTCGTTTTTAATAAGAGCACCGACCATTTGGGGTAGCTCACCCTTGACGGCCTCGATGTCCT
>DATGSS010000081.1:0-7210 GCA_035302345.1 Paenalcaligenes sp. | reverse complement strand
AAAGGAGCCAGCCATGGAAACCATCTTAACTATCGTTATTATTTGCGCTATTTTAGGGGCTTTGGGCGCATTGTTAGCAGGTGGTAGGCCCAAAGATGTTGCAGAGGGCGCTACCAGCGGCGCATTTTGGTCCATGGGCTGCATGCTGCGATTGGTGATTTTAGCGGTCTTGGTCGCCGCCGGGATCTGGTTGGTTAACCTGCTTTTGGCCTGAATACATTAATAAATCAAAGATTGACATAGTAGTTAGACGTAGCCTGTTAAGGGCCCATGTTGGATAAACATTGGGCCCTTATGCATCATAGAGTTATAGTAATTTAGACATTCGCACTAAAAGCGATTTATTAAAAATACTGGTATTTTCCTTAATGGATCAGATTTACCAAGTTAATTAAAACTTATAATTTAGTTACATATGCGTTTAATGTGTTTCCAAGAATATGAATAACAGGCTTAGTTAAACGAAAAGCAGGAGGGTTAAATACAGTTTTACGCCCACTGTTCAACTGATTCTTGGTTGGGATTATTCTGTGTGCGCTGAATTGCAGGTCTCGGCATAGCCTTCAGTGATTAATAGGAATCAAAGAATAGCGATAACATTAGAAACCAGGAATAACAAAAAATATGTTCACAGATTACCATGCGAAGTATTTTGCTTATGAGCTTACTCATCGTCGTAGGGGCAGTGCACTAAAGGAAAATAACATGATAAAAATAAAAAGAAAGACGAGTGGGAAACTAATGCTGGTAGTTGGTAGATTACCTGAAGCAGCCCGTTTCAAGGGTGACTGCGATGGTTGACCTGGTTTATAGCAAAGATGAGTTACTAGGGTTTTCCGATGAAGTGCTAATTAATGCACTTGCCATGGCCTGGGATGATGAAGATAAAACACTCGAGGTTTGGGGAGAGCTACCAGCATTGGGTGGCAGTTCTTTCGGGTTTTTACAAAATGTACGTTTAATTAAAAATAGCAAAACGCTCTATTAGCCACTTGAAGGGGAAAATAAGGCGCCTGCTCGTTTCTTTGTTAATCCGAAGGATGCCGCTATTTGCGGCTCACACAGTAGAGCTTGCTTGATTCGTTGTAAATTAGAGCTGTCACCTATTTCGGGCTGAATAGTTACGTGTAACCCTCCAACAGATGGGGTTATTGATTAATATTTTGTGAGAATCACAAGGATTTATTCACAACTGAGATTATTACTAGGATGGGATTCAAAGAGTGAGGTAACAGGCCTGGACTGGTAGGTATCGTGCGGTTTGGCGTCTATATTGGTTGGGTAACAACAAAGGAGTGTAGGCAAATGAAAACCAACCGAGTAGAGACAAACAGTACGCAGATATTTGTTGCTAAAAAAATCCTGACGATGAATCCAGCCCAACCGGTGGCGACTCATGTGGCGGTGCGCGATGGGCGCATTTTAGCGGTGGGCAATGAGGAGGAGGTGCGCTCCTGGAGCAGTGGTGATGAAGCGTTCGAGATCGACCAACGTTATGCTGATGATGTGTTGCTACCAGGGTTTGTAGAGGGGCATAGCCACCTCTTTGAGGGGGTGGTGTGGCGCTATGTGTATTTAGGCTATTTTGATCGTTATGGTCCAGATGGCAGGTTGTGGCCGGGTCTAAAGTTTACCGATAAGGTGATTGAGCGTTTAAAAGAATTCAATGACCAGCTCGCTGAGAGTGAGGTGTTGATTGGGTGGGGTTTTGATCCTATTTATTTTGGTGATAGTCGTATGACGGTGCACGATTTGGATCAGATCAGTACCACGCGCCCGATCGTAATTATGCATGCCAGTATGCATTTGATGAATGTAAATACGGTCATGCTCCAAGAGGCGGGTATTGATCGGTTCACCGATATTGATGGAGTGGCCAAGTTTGATGATGGCGAACCGACCGGCGAGTTGTTAGAGTTTGCGGTTATGTTTCCCGTGACTAAATATATTGGTAATCCCATTCGGACTTTGGATCACAGCGCTGAGAGTTTGAAAAATTTTGCCAAAATTTGTCGTGGCGGTGGAGTGACTACAGCCACTGATTTGGCGAGCATGATCAATCCAGACGGTATTGAAACCCTTTCTCAAGAGGCTGATGACCCTTTATTTCCCGTGCGTATTGTGTCTGCGGCTTCGGGACGGGTATTTGGAAATGATGTTCAAGGATGTTTGGATGCACTCGCTGAGCTACGCCATTTAGCGCATGATAAGTTGCATTTGGGGATTATTAAGCTGGTCGTTGATGGTTCTATACAAGGCTTTACCGCGCGGGTGCAGTGGCCTGGTTATTATAATGGCGCACCCAATGGTATTTGAGTGATTGCGCCCGAAGAGATCAATAAATTAGTTATGGAATATCATCGCGCTGGGGTGCAAATGCACATCCATACCAACGGTGACGAAGCGACCGAGTTAGCCATTAATGCTATTGAACAAGCACTGACCAAGCATCAGCGGCCTGATCATCGTCATACCTTGCAGCATTGTCAGATGGCCAATAGGGCGCAATACCAACGCATGTCGAAATTGGGTATTTGTGTCAATCTTTTTTCTAACCATTTATTTTACTGGGGAGATGAGCATTACGAGATGACTATCGGTCCCGAGCGCGCCGAGCGTATGAATGCTTGTCGTACTGCTTTAGAACATAATGTGCCGTTGGCTATTCACTCAGATGCGCCAGTCACCCCGATGGGGCCTTTGTTTACAGCTTGGTGTGCTGTTAACCGTGTAACCGCCAGTGGTCGGCAGTTAGGTGAGTATGAGCAGCTCACTATACCCGAAGCTCTTTTTGCCATCACCATGGGCGCAGCTTATACACTGCATCTGGATCATTTGATTGGGTCTATCGAGGTGGGCAAATATGCGGATTTTTGTGTACTGGCTCAGGATCCAATGGGTGTGCCTGCTACAGAAATTAAGAATATACAGGTGGTGGATACGGTGATTGGCGGGGTTTCAACAAAAGACTACCGTTAGTAGCGCTCTTGACATTCTTTTATTTAACAAATTGAAAAGGGTGGTAGAATTTTTGGACTTGCTCGTAGTGGGTTCCAATATGGCAAGTAGTAAATGCCCCACCTAAAAAAACAACAAAAAATAAAAGATTAAAGAGGATACAACATGCAATTAAGCAGGAGACAGCTATTGCTAGGTTCCGCTGCGAGTGTTATCGCCAGCGCGACTCCCTTAAGAGTTTTTGCCAACGTGACCGAAGTTGGTACGGCACAATTTGATACGGCTGCCAAAGAGCTACTCGCACAGCTGACTTTAGATGAAAAAATCAGCATGATGTCGGGCGATACCCCCTTTTATGAGGGGTTAGCTGGCATTCTCAAGGGAGACTATAATCGCCTGCCTCTAACCGTAGCGGGTGCAGTTCCTAGATTAAACATTGCTGGCGTGCGCTTTGCTGATGGGCCTCGAGGAACGATTTTTCCGGGGGCCACTACTTTTCCAGCAGCGATTGCTCGTGGGGCCAGTTTTGACCCTGAGCTAGAAGAGCGTATTGGCGATGTAATGGGGCGCGAGGCCCGTATCTATGGGGCCAATATGATCGGAGCACCGTGTATCAACCTGATGAGGCATCCCGCCTGGGGCCGTTCTCAGGAGACCTATGGTGAGGATTCCTACCATCTAGGAGAAATGGGGGTTGCCTTGGTAAATGGCATTCAAAATCATGTCATGTCCTGTGCCAAACATTTTGCTCTAAATTCGATGGAGAACTCGCGCTTTAAGGTGGATGTGAGTGCGGATGAGCGAGCCATGCACGAGGTGTATTTTCCTCATTTCAAACGTGTGGTAGATGCGGGTGTTGCCTCTCTAATGAGCTCTTATAACAGTTTAAATGGAGAGTGGGCGGGGCAAAATAAAGATTTGCTCACGGGGGTTCTCCAAGACCAGTGGGGGTTTGAGGGCTTTGTCCAATCAGACTGGGTTTGGGGGATGCGTGATGCGAAAAAAGCTGCCCTAGCTGGACAACACGTGGAAATGCCTTTTACTAATGTCTATCAACGCTCTCTCAAAGGTTTGATTGACGCGGGCGAGGTGCCTGAGTCTGTGATTGATGATGCGGTGCTTAGAGTTTTGCGTCAGCAGTTGCGCTTTGCTGATGCGCCCAGCGGTGAAAGCTACAGTACAGACCAACTGGGCGTCGAGTCCAGCCGTCGTTTAGCACGTGAGGCTGCTGCTAAAAGCATCGTGTTGCTTAAAAATGAAAATGGTATTCTGCCCTTGCAAGATGTGCAGCAGCTAGCAGTCATTGGGCCTTTGGCGGATACTCTAAATTTAGGGGATCATGGTTCGAGCGCTACCCAGCCGTCTTATGCAGTCACGCCTTTGCAGGGGCTGAGTGCAGCTGCAAATGCTCCCTTTAATATCCGCTCTTCTGATGGGGCAGATCTCAAGGGGGCGGCCGAATTGGCCCAGCTGGCTGATGTGGCGGTCGTTGTAGTGGGCATGACCTATTTAGATGAGGGTGAATACGTCGCACCCCAAGAGAGCGGCCCGTGGATGGATCATTTTCCCAAGCCCACTGACGCGGATGCGGCCAGTATAAAAGAGGCTGATGACTATAAAGCGTTGAGTGCCTCTATCGCGGGCTCTGCGCATGGTGGCGATCGTTCCTCTTTGCGACTTCACCCCGATGATGAAAAGCTCATCGAGACAGTGGTCGCAGCCAATCCTCGTACGATTGTGGCTATGATGGGGGGCAGTGCTGTTATTACTGAGGCGTGGCGTGACCAAGTTCCCGGGATCATGATGCTTTGGTATCCTGGCCAAGAGGGGGGGCATGCCTTTGCGGATATTTTATTGGGCAATGTGAATCCTAGTGGCAAATTGCCATGCACATTCCCGCGCAAATTAGAAGACTTGCCTCATTTTGATAAAGAGGCTACCCAAGCTACTTATGATTTGTGGCATGGCTATAGAAAGCTTGATCGCGATGGCAACCAAGCAGCGTTTCCCTTTGGTTTTGGTTTGAGTTACACCACTTTTGCATTAGATGATTTGCAGTTGGTAAGCAGCAAATTAAATAAAGAAGATATGATCGCTATAAGCGTGACGCTATCTAATACGGGTGATAGGGCAGGTCAAGAGGTGGTGCAGCTGTATGTTGGGGCACGCGACTCTAAGGTTGAGCGTGCCAATAAAGAGCTCAAGGCTTTTACTAAAGTTGCATTAGCGCCGGGGCAAACTCGGGTACTGCAGCTAGAGGTTCCAGTGCAAGAGCTGGCGTACTATGACAGTCAATCCGGCTGGGTGGTCGAGCCAGGTAACTACGAGGTCATCGTGGGGACGCATTCGGCAGATAAAAATGCTTTGCGTTCTTCTTTTAGCATTTCCTAGGGGTTTCAGGTAAAGTTAATGTTACTGACAATAAGTAACATAACAAATAATCTCATCGCTTAAAGAGTGTAAGGAGACATCATGGTTTTTTTGCCATCGTCGCGTCGCGACTTTCTAAAGATCGCTGGCGTTTCAACGCTTACCGCCAGTTTGCCAGGAATGGTTGCGGCCCAGGGACGCGAATTTCCTCAAGGTTTTAAATGGGGGGTTGGTTCTGCTGCCGGCCAAGTAGAAAGTCGTCAAGGACGAGGTCCAAGTAATTGGGATGTTTTTTTGGATCAAGGCCAGCACGTGCGGGATGGCACTTCGAATGTTATGAATACCGATTTTGAAAATCGGTTTATGGATGATTTTCGTTTGCTTTCTGATGCCGGAGTGCAGTCTTTCCGATTTTCTTTTGCTTGGCCCCGTATTCAACCCCAAGAGGCTGGTTTCGTTAGCAAAGAAGGCATTGATACCTACGATCGGATGCTCGATGGGATGCTCGAGTTGGGGATGGAGCCTTTTGCCACCATCTTTCATTGGGATGTCCCGGTGTGGGCAGGGGACTTGCGCGATCGAGAGCTGGCCTACAGGATGGCTGAATATGCGGACATCTTGACGCGTCAATTTGGCGATCGGATTCCTATGTGGGCGCTATTAAATGAACCCAATTCGGTGGCTTTTGCTGGTTATATGTTAGGGATGCATGCGCCCGGCTTAGCCTCGGCAGAAGCAGCAGGCGCAGCCGTTCATCACCAAAACTTAGCTGCTGGGCTCATGGCTCAGGCCGCACGTGCCAATTTAGACACTGATACAACCTTGACCACGACTGTGGGCCTCGCGCCCATACGCTCATCGATTAATCATCCTGCTAACCCCGAGCTGCTGCGTCGTGCAGATGAGTTTTGGAATCGTACCTTTTTAGACCCACTCTATGGCAAAGGCTATCCCTTGAGCGTAATGCCTTTGGTATCACAGTATATTAAAAATGATGATTTAGATGTGATTGCCTTTAAACCTGAGGCAATAGGGGTCAATTATTACTGTCGCGTTTATGTAGAGCCCAATGAGCAGGTCCCGGTAGGATTTGTGCCTGACTTTGATGGGGCGCCCCGAGACGTGATTCGCACGGACGAGTATTTCTTTGAGCCAGATGGCATGATTGAAATCTTGCGCTGGGTAGACGACCGCTACGGGCAACCGACGATATATTTGACTGAAACGGGCTTTGCCATCAAAGATGCTATTCCAGAAGACGGAGTGGTCCACGATCCGCTACGTGAAAAATATCTCAAAGCTTATCTGGGGGCGGCCCAAGACGCTATCAACCAAGGGGTTGATCTACAGGGTGTTTATTATTGGTCTGCAACCGATAACTTTGAATGGGCAGAGGGCTTGAGTAAAAAGTTCGGTCTTATCCAAATCGATCCTCAGACCTTGGATCGTACCCCCAAATCCAGTCTGAATTATTACGGCAGCTGTGCTCAGGCAAATGCTGTGCTGTAGTTTTTGGAGGGTTCAGCATTTAAGTGCTGATAGGGTTTTTATTAATGAACAGAGAATAAAAAATGCGTCATATATCTTATCTTTTTATGGTGATTACTGTCATTGCTATGAGCGGTTGCGCGACAATGACTGAATCAGAATGTGCCACTGCAGATTGGCATGATGTTGGCTACAAGGATGGGCGTAACGGGAAGCCACGTGCCTATATGGAAGAAAGGCGCACGGATTGCGCTAAAAGTGGGTACGCGTTGGAGGAAAAGAAATATCAGGCCGGTCGGGAGCAAGGGATTGTTCAGTACTGTACTGCCGAGAATGGCCGGTCAGAAGGGCTCAAAGGACATCCCTACCTGGATGCATGTCCAGCCCAGTTAGA
>DATGSS010000080.1:0-19320 GCA_035302345.1 Paenalcaligenes sp. | reverse complement strand
AAAGGAGCTAGGCATGATCCGTTGTGTGTATTTGTTTACGGACGATAGTGGGCAGTCAGATTTTGAAGAAGGTTACCTGCAGCTTGATAACACAGCAGGTAATGATGTCAGTAGTTTAATGGCGATGGCCAGATCTGTTTCGTTCCGCGAGACCAGTAGTGGGGGCAGCTTTGATTGGCATAATGCGCCTACCATTCAATACGTAGTGACCTTAAAAGGCACACTAGAATTTGAAACACATACTGATAAACGTTTTGTTTTGCATCCTGGTGATGTTTTGCTGGCTGAGGACATCACTGGCGGCGGTCATCGCTGGCATTTGATTGACAACGAACCTTGGTTGCGTGCTTATATTGCCTTGGATGGTGATGCCGAGGCTTCCTTTGTCGCCAATTCAACCCTATAAAAGAGGTCATCCATTATGAGCAAAACAACGCCTGAACGTGTTGATTTTTTGTTAATCGGGGCGGGCATCATGAGTGCCACCGTGGGCACGCTCTTGAAAGAATTAGATCCCAGTGCCGATATCCTGGTGTTAGAGGCTCTCGAAGACTGTGCTCTCGAGAGCTCCAATGGTTGGAACAATGCAGGAACAGGGCACGCTGCAAATTGTGAATTGAATTACACACCACAAAAAAGCGATGGCACTGTCGATATTAGTCGCGCACTCGAGGTTAATGTAGAGTTCGATCTCTCGCGTCAACTGTGGTCTTATTTAGTCGAAAAAGGCATCATTGATGACCCAGCCGATTTTATACGCTCTTGCCCGCATATGAGCTTTGTTTGGGGTGATGAGAACGTCAAGTTTCTGCGTGCACGACACCAAGCCATGTCAGCGCATCATTGCTATCACGGCATGCAATTTAGTACTGACCCCAAAGAGATCGAAGAGTGGGCCCCATTAATTATGCGCGGCCGTGACGGCAACACCCCGGTGGCTGCTACACGTATGATTACCGGCACCGATGTTGATTATGGGACGCTCACTCGGCTGTTATTTGAGCACTTAAAAAAATCTTCTGGTGTTAGCGTTCGTTATTTAAATACGGTGACTGACTTTGAGCGCGATTCTCAGTCAAATGAATGGATTGTGACCGCGCGTTGTTCGATGACCCATGAAAAGCGTCAATTTCAAACCCCATTTGTATTTATTGGGGCTGGAGGAGGGGCCTTAGAGTTATTAGAGAAATCTGATATTCCCGAAGGCCATGGCTACGGCGGGTTTCCTGTTGGGGGCATTTGGTTACGTTGTGATGACGAAGAAGTCAGCCATCAACATAATGCCAAGGTCTACGGCATGGCTCCTACCGGTTCTCCGCCCATGTCTGTACCGCACTTAGATACTCGCATTGTCGAGGGTAAGCGCTCAGTACTGTTTGGGCCCTATGCAGGCTTTTCTACCCGTTTCCTTAAACACGGCTCATTGACAGATTTATTCCGCTCTGTTCGTTCAGATAATGTCGTGCCCATGCTGGATGTGGCCAAAGATAACTGGGACCTTACCGAGTATTTAATATCTCAGGTCTTGCAAAGCGGGGGGCATCAGTTTGATATGTTGACGCAGTTTTACCCCCAAGCCAGACGCCCACAATGGGAGCACGTAGTGGCGGGGCAGCGTGTACAGATCATTCGCCCCACGCATAAGCATCACGGTGGCCGTTTAGAGTTTGGCACCGAGTTAATCTCAGCCTCTGACCAATCATTAGCGGCATTGTTAGGTGCATCGCCCGGCGCATCGACCGCAGCTTTTATTGTTATTGAGTTGCTCGAACGCTGTTTTGCTGATCGCTTGACACCGGATGGTTGGTTAAACACGCTGCGCGAGATCTTTCCTACTTATGGTATCAACCTTAAAACTGATGCTGATGCATGCCGGAGTATCCGCGCGCAGACTGCCCAAGTGCTTAAATTAGACAACATTTAATAAAAGCAGCTCTCAAGAAAAACATATATAGGAACAAAAGATGGCAATAAAAAATGTCGCTGATTTGTTGGTGCACACGCTGGCTGAAGTAGGCGTAAAACGCATTTATGGGGTTGTCGGAGACAGTTTAAACGGTGTGACCGAAGCCATACGCACACAGGGTGAAATAGAATGGGTGGGCACGCGTCACGAAGAGGTGGCTGCTTTTGCTGCCAGTGGCGAGTCACAGCTTACTAATGAATTAGCCGTTTGTGCAGGGTCATGTGGCCCCGGCAATTTACATCTGATCAATGGTTTATATGATGCTCATCGTAGCCGTACCCCGGTATTGGCGATTGCAGCTCATATCCCATCCGCCGAGATTGGTAGTGGTTATTTTCAAGAAACCCATCCTGATCAGCTTTTCAAAGAATGCAGCCACTACTGCGAGCTGGTCTCCCATCCTGATCAGCTGCCTTATGTCATTGAAAATGCGATTCGAGCAGCCGTAGGGAAAAAAGGAGTAGCAGTTATTGTGCTACCAGGTGATGTGGCCTTGCAAGACTCACCAGTCAAAGGAGTTTCACCGCGTGCCAGTTTATTGCCTAAGGACCCGCTGGTAATTCCCCAAGAACAAGAAATACAGGCCTTGGCCGCTTTGTTAAATGACTCAAAGCGCGTGGCGCTATTTGCAGGGCGGGGTTGTGCGGGTGCCCATGCGCAGCTCATGGATTTGGCCGCAGCGCTCAACAGTCCAATTGTGCATGCGCTTGGGGGTAAAGAGCATGTTGAGTATGATAACCCTTATGATGTAGGGATGACTGGCTTTATTGGTTTTGAATCTGGTTACAAAGCCATGCATTCTTGCGACACCTTGTTGATGTTGGGTACTGATTTTCCATATAAACAGTTCTTGCCTAGCAAGGTCAAAATAGCCCAGGTTGATATTCGCCCTGAAAATTTGGGTCGCCGAGCGAAACTCGAATTAGGGGTAGTAGGGGATATCAAAGAAACTATCAAGGCGCTTTTACCGCACTTGCAAGAGCGTACCGAACGAAATTTCCTGGATGCCGCTCTCAAAGATTACCAGCGTTCGCGCCAAGCTCTAGGCAAATTAGCACAACCCGGTAGCCACGGCGTGATACACCCACAGTATCTGACAGCCGTTGTCAGCGAAAAAGCGGCACAAGATGCAATTTTTACAGCTGACGTGGGTACCCCAACGGTATGGACAGCGCGATATTTGCAAATGAATGGTCAACGCCGTTTGATAGGCTCCTTTACACATGGCTCGATGGCGAATGCCATGCCCCAAGCCCTGGGGATCAAAATGGCTCAGCCCGACCGACAAGTCATTTCCTTTTCTGGGGACGGTGGGTTTTCTATGCTGATGGGCGATCTGATTAGCCTCAAGCAGCACGATATCCCGGTCAAAGTAGTGATTTTCAATAACGGTGTCTTGGGCTTTGTAGCGCTTGAAATGAAAGCCGCAGGATTTGTAAATACAGGAGTTGATTTAGAAAACCCTGATTTTTCACAGGTCGCGAAGTCGGTTGGCATTTATGGTGAACGCGTCGACAATTCGGATGATTTACCCACTGCAGTCGATCGGTTCTTGGCCCATGACGGGCCTGCAGTCCTAGATGTGGTAACCGCCAGCCAAGAGTTGGTATTGCCGCCAACCATCCATATGGAGCAGGTTAAGGGTTTTAGTTTGTGGGGTTTGCGGGCTGTGATGGATGGGCAAATGCAGCACGTTATCGATTTGGCCAAAGTCAATTTATTTGATCGATAGGCACAATTGGGTACAAGTACTGTGTTGAACCCATTCAATAGAGCACTTGTGGTTTTAATGGCCTAACTTTTAAAAGGTAGGGAAAAATGTTCAATGAAACCGTAGTCGACTTATCGCGATTACAGTTTGCTGCGACCGCCTTGTATCATTTTTTGTTTGTCCCGTTGACGTTGGGACTTTCAGTGCTACTTGCGGTAATGGAAACTGTTTATGTAGTGACCGGTCGCGAGATCTATAAGCGAATCACACAGTTTTGGATGCGCTTGTTCATGATTAACTTTGCTCTGGGGGTAGCTACTGGGCTGACCATGGAGTTTCAGTTTGGCATGAACTGGTCATATTACTCTAGCTTTGTGGGTGATACATTTGGAACCCTATTAGCAGTAGAAGGTTTGATGGCTTTCTTTATGGAGTCCACCTTTGTAGGGCTGATGATATTTGGTTGGGGGCGCCTTTCCAAGGGTAAGCACTTGGTCATTACCTATTTAGTGGCGCTAGGGTCCAACCTGTCGGCGATGTGGATTTTAGTCGCTAATGGTTTCATGCAGCACCCCGTAGGTGCCGAATTTAACCCTGTAACAATGCGTATGGAGTTGGCCAGTTTTGAGCATCTGTACTTTAACCCAGATGCACAGGCCAAATTTGTACATACTGTATTAGCAGGCTACGTCACGGCAGCTATTTTTGTCTGTGGTATCAGTGCTTTCTACATGCTGCGTAATCGCCACGTAGATGTCGCGCGCCGTTCTTTCCGTATTGCGGCTTTGTTTGGTGTATTGGGCACCGCAGGCGTCATTACATTGGGAGACGCACTAGGCTACGTGGGCGGGCATTCACAGCCTTCCAAGTTGGCCGCCATGGAAGCCCTCTGGGAGCCTGAAGAGGCTCCAATGCCGTTTAATGTGATTGCGTTCCCATCGCAAAGCGAAGAACGCAACCTTTTCGAGGTGCAAATACCCGCTGTGTTGTCTATCTTGGTGACGCACTCCTTAGATGAAACGGTGCCGTCAGCATTAGAACTCCAAGAAGAGGCCAAAGAGCGCATTAAAAATGGCATACCAGCTGTTGTGGCGATGGAAGAGTTAGGCAAGGACCCCAACAACGAGCAGGCCTTGGCTCAATTTGAGGCGCACAAAGCAGATGTAGGCTATGGCCTGCTGCTGCAAAAGTATGCGCCCGAGGGGGACGTCACACAAGTGACTGATGAGGAAATCGAGTTAGCGGCCAAAGATACAATCCCCGAGGTCTGGGTGATTTTCTGGGCTTTCCGCCTGATGGTGGCATTTGGTTTACTCATGTTGGCCTACTTTGTCACGGCTATCGTGATGACCCTAAGAAATACCGTACAGGATTCACGCTGGTTCCTGCGCGCTTCGGTGTGGATGATTCCTGTCCCATTCTTAGCCTGTGAAATGGGTTGGTTAGTTGCTGAAATGGGCCGCCAGCCGTGGACAGTATTTGAAATACTACCGACTTGGTTATCAGCATCTACACACTCAGTCACCTATATGGTGGTATCTTTAACCGGTTTTGTGTTGCTTTATACTGCTTTTGCCATCGTCGAGATGTATTTGATGGTGCGCAGCATCAAGAAAGGTCCCGATGCGCCTAGCGAGCTAGAACTCAAACAGCTAGGAAAAGCACCTGCACAAGGCCAATTGAGCGCAGAATAAGGAGCACGCCATGGATTTATATTTTTACTTAATCATCGTTTGGTGGTTGCTACTTGGCGTCTTGTTGATTGCCCTGGGTGCAATGGTGGGCATGGACATGGGGGTCGGTACGATCTTGCGTTATGTGGGTCGTACTGACGAAGAACGCCGTGTTGCCCTGAATATCATTGGCCCACACTGGGACGGCAACCAAGTCTGGTTTGTCCTAGGGGGTGGGGCTATCTTTGCAGCTTGGCCATTAGTGTATGCCACCTCTTTTTCCGGGTTTTATATTGTCATGCTCATTTTGTTATGGAGCATGATCATACGCCCACTAGGCTTTGAATATCGTAGCCAGATCCCTTCAGCCTCTTGGCGTAATGTCTGGGATTGGAGTTTATTCATTTCCGGTTTCATTCCCATGTTGGTCTTTGGGGCTGCTGTGGGCAATGTATTGTTAGGGGTACCATTTCACTTTAGTAATCGGATGGTTTCTTACTATACCGGCAGCTTCATTGAGCTCTTTAACCCATACGCTATTTTATGCGGTTTAGTTGCTGTTGGAATGGCTATTTATAAGGGCGGCGCGATGTTAATGATTCGCAGTGGCGAAGAAAAAATCACTCGCCGTGCTCGTACTGCAGCGATTTGGGGCGGTATCATTGCACTGATTATCATGACCATCTTGGGCTTTTGGTCCGCTGGATTACCAGGTTATGAAATCGTCCAATCACCTGCTCCAGGGGTACAGCAAACACCCTTGCATCAAACAGTTGCCATCGTGCCTGATAGCCTTTTGAGTAACTACGATGCACACCCTGTACTGTGGTTGCTACCTGCTTTGGCCTACGCTGGGATTATTTTGGGTATTATTGCTCTGCTCGCTGGCCACCCTGTTTGGGGTTGGTGGTTGGGCGCGTCCTCTTGGGTGGGGGTTATCGGGATGGTTGGCGCAGCCATGTTCCCATTCATCATGCCCTCTAGCAGTGATCCATCACATAGTCTGACCGTCTGGAACTCCGGTGCGAGTGAGTTAACCATGGGCTGGATGCTCGGCTTTTCTGCTATCTTTATCCCGTTAATTGCTTGCTATACCAGCTGGGCCTTCCACGTGATGCGTGGCAAGGTTGACCTAGAGCGTCTCGAGCAAAAAGACGGGCATATGTACTAAGGAGAACGATCAATGTCAACTTTTTCCCGTGTGGTTATTTTGTTTATATTGGCAGTGATCACAATCCTCATAGCCATTATTTTGGGGGATTATGGCCCCTGGTATTTGGCGTGGTTGTTGGGTACCGGATTCATGATTTTGGTTGCCGCTATGGGGGGTGTGCTCTTTGAGGACCAAGACAGCGAGCTCATCCAAAGAGAAGGGTTTGATGAGGCACCCAAAGACGAGTCGTAGTATTTATTACTGCTAATTAGCCACCCATTTATGCATAGGCCCTGCCGCTAGCGATAGCGGGCAGGGCCTTGTTATTAGGGTTGCACCATATTCAACGTTGTACAGCTCAACTGTAACCTAGTGATGCATTAATACAGTAGAACGCAGCTCTTATAGGGTCCACTTATAGACCTGACCATCTTTGATAATGGCCTTTAAAGAGTTTTCAGGATCAGTTAAAAAATCTAGATTTTTGTCGGGCGCACCATCAACAATGAGAATGTCTGCCATTGAGTTTTCTTTGAGCACGCCTACGGGGGCAGGATAAGGATAACGATTGCCGGCCATTGACAGTAGTTTGCCGTTGTCGCCGGTGGCAATTTTGAGCGCGGCTAAAGGCTGGTAAAACTGCGTCATTTTCGCCAGCATATGTCCCTGGCGAGGTAGGTTTTGGGGAGTAAATAAAATATCAGTACCCCAAGCAGTTTTGATATCAAAGCGCTGTGCGAGCTCATAAGCATTTACAGTGCCCTGTGCAACACGTTGCTGTTTTTTTTGTGTGTTGGGGTCGTTGTGCTGGTTGGCGTCTTGGTCACCTAAAAAAGGCTGTAGGCTCCACCATACACCTGAATCTTTCATCAAGCGGGCCGTCTCTTCGTCGGCCAGTTGGCCATGTTCGATGGATTCGACACCATTTTCTACCGCACGTCGAATCCCCGCTGCAGTATATACGTGCACCATCGCATAGGTACCCCAGTCTTTAGCGGCTTGCACACCAGCGCGTAGTTCTTCGGCGGTAAATTGTACGCTGTCTATGGGATCGTATAGCGAGGTCACGCCGCCACCAACCATCAGTTTTATTTGTGTAGCGCCCAGCAACAATTGCTCGCGTACGCGCTGTAATACCTGAGCTTTCCCGTTGGCTAACGAGGTAACCCCCGCACGCTCACTGTGGCCCAACTGATCGGGTGTAGCTGGAATTTCATAACGCATACGAAAATCCCCATGCCCAGAGGTCTGAGACACCATGGCACCGGATGGAAAAATCCGTGGCCCATGCAGAATATGGTTATCGATAGCTTTTTTGAGAGCAAAGCTAGGCCCCCCAGCATCACGAACCGTTGTAAAACCACGCAATAACGTGTTTTCAGCCTCTTTGGCTGCGATTAGGTGGATAAGCGCAACATCTGCCGTCATGGCCTGCATTTCAGTAATAGCGCATAAAGTGGTATGCCAATGGGCATCAATCAATCCCGGCATTACTACGTAGTTCTGACAATCAATAATATGTGCATCGCCGTGCTCAATACCGGCCCCCTCGACCGCAGTAATTAGGTTGCCTTCGATGCGCAAACTAAGACCAGTTTGTAAACGCTCTTGCTCGCCATCAAAGAGGCGCATATTGGTCAGCACAAGGGGTTTATCGCTGTACTGAGGCGTCAGACCAAATCTGCTTTGCTGCCTAAAGGCGGTAAAGGATTGTTGTAAACGAGCTTGTCCAGCATTATCTGCCATTGCCATCATGACTTGATCGTGGACCTTACGCGCAGGGCCTTCCGAGCACTTGCAGCTACTGTGCTCTTCCTCTATGTGGGTCGGGGGCGTGTAGACTGCGTGAAGCGGATCGGGTGTAAACATGGGGCATCCTTTTGTGATTGATCAGAGAATGCGGATTCAATAATGATTTTGGTTTTTATTTAAAGCGGTATTCATCAAAATCCAATTGGCGCACGAGTTGGCGCGCCAATTCATCCGATATTTTTCTATGGCGAGCCAGGGAATAAATGGATTGTCTAGCAGTACTAATAATTGTAAGACGCATTTTCTTTTTTTCTAAATAAAGCTGATGGTCAGGGTCATCGGGGTCTGAACTGCTGATAAAGGTTTGTTTGAAATCATTTAATAGCAGCTCTTTTAGGTCGTGTTGATTAATACCTGCCGGCAATGAGGCTGTATCTACAGATTGAATGTAGCGATCCAGCTCTTTTTCGGCTTGGTGGAAAGCAAAGTTCAGGGCACTTTTGCGCTGTTCACTGTGGCGTGAGTGGGGTTTGTTGCTGCGCGGTATTTTTTTCAATAAAAGAGGCAGGGCGATACTCGCGGCAACCAGTGTTGCGATAATCACTGTGGCAGCCAGAAAAATCGCTAAATCCCTTGCAGGAAATGCACCGTTATCGGGTAATAATAAAGGCAGTGTCATCACGCCAGCTAATGATAGTGCTCCTCGGGCGCCAGCAAAAGACATAATCCATATGTGTATCCATCGAATGCTGTCATTGATAGCAAAGAGGTTAGGGCGCAATAATTTAGAGCTAAATACAGCAGCCGTAATCCATAAGAAACGCAGCAAAACCAACGCTAATAAAATAGCAATAGCATAAACTACTAGCCACCAAGGGTTGTGGTGACCGGTTTGTTCAACAATTCTGATTGCGCCGGTAAAAATTGCAGGTAATTGTTCACCTAACAGCACAAAGATCATACCGTTCAAAGTAAATTGGATGGTGTCCCACATGGATGTGCGGCGCATCCGCGTGAGGGTACTGACCCGCCCAGAGAGCTCTAAATGGCTCATCGTTAGCCCTGCCGTGACGGCTGCTAGGATGCCTGAACCCTGTATGTGCTCGGCCAAGGCATAGGCTGCAAAAGGCATCAACAGGCTGAGCAAGATATCAGCACCCGTATCGCTACCAAAGAAACGACTAAAGTAACGATACATACTGGACAGAGCCCAGGTGACAACCACCCCCATCAAAATCCCGGCAAAAACCACCCAAGCAAAAGATTTGGCGGCCTCGACCAAAGAGAATGTACCGGTCATGACTGCCGCCACTGCCATTCTAAAAGCGACCAGACCACTGGCGTCATTAAAAAGGCCTTCGCCCTCTAGGATCGCCATGATGCGACGTGGCATGGGCAAACGGCGGGTAATACCATTCACTGCAACTGGGTCGGTAGGTGAAACAATAGCAGCCAGTGCAAAGGCGACCATCAAAGGCATGGATGGGATGAGCCAATGCAATAAATATCCCAAGCCAAGCACGGTGATAATCACTAATCCGAATGCCAGCAAAAAGATACTGAATCTATCTTTCTTTAATTCATCTTTTGGGATTCGCCAGCCATCCAAGAAAAGCAGAGGAGGAATAAAAAGGAAAATAAAAACCTCAGGTTGTAGTGCAATACCCTCGTCAAAAAAGCTCGTAATGATAAATCCAAGGGCAATTTGGATCAGGGGGGTGGGAATTCCCCAAGGCAGGACGCGACCAATCATGCTGCTAAAAATCACAGCAATGAGCATTACAAAGATGAGAATTATTATTTCCATATTTTATTTCTTGGAGAGGAGGTCACTAAGAAAATTAAAAGAACCAACCCTAATGACCTGGGTTTGTATTGTTACGAACGACTCAGTTTACCGTATAGTCTGCAGTGGGACTTGTTTGCAATTAACAAGTTTTGCAATAACGATTGGCAATCCTTTGTGCTCAATGCTAGTATTTTTTAAGGGTTTAAACTTTAAAGCAACCCAATCAAGGAGCAAATAAAAATCATAAAAAAAGCCAGTTGCGCAATCCAAACGTAAAAAAGGTTTTTCACGACATGCATTTAAAAAATCGCAACGCGTGGTGTTATATCAAACAAGGGATACTTTTAGTGCTGCTTTGGGCAGCTTTTTCCTTTGTGCCGGCCCATGCCCAAGAGGCACCGCCTGCCGACGATGTCAACGGCGAGGTGACTGTAGAGTTATTGGCCGAAGCATTGGCTGATGACTCGGTCAGAGACCAGCTGGTCGAGCACTTGCGGGCTATTTCACATGGAGAGAGTGTTGTCATCGTTGATGAGGATGGCACACAAACTCCGCTCGCGCATGATGGGACCAAAGAATCCGCCGGCGGGAAATTTGTCCAGCGCTTGCAGGCATTTGCCCAGGGATTACGTAAAGATATTGGGCATTCATGGCACATTATCTTGTCTTTGTTCAAAGGTGATGACAGTCAGGTCGAGCGCATCAAAAGTTGGCATCAGGCTGTATTGAGCCTGATTCTGACCATTGTGGTCACAGTGATCGCTTTTAGGATCTTGCGCAGTGTAGTCATGCCGATATTTCGGGCATTCGCCCAGTGGGCGACCAAATTACCCTCCGCTGCAAAGCTGGCATCCCAGCAGCGCGCACTGGAAAGACGTTTTTTGCAGCGTAGACGTCGTGCCACACAGCTACGCCAAAAACAAGAGGAGGCCGCAGAAACCGAAAGCGCAGGCGAGTTTTCTCATATACAAGATGACACTGATTCAGCGACAGAAACTGCTGATAGTGACCTTAGCAGGCTCGATCCTGATCAAGCCAAAAAGAATTACGTCGAGCGCTACACCAAGTTGCGCAAAATGGCCGCAGTAGTTGGCGCCTTCGTGGTTGATGTATTGGCTATTATGGTGGCTGCTCTGGTGGGGTATGTGGTCACGACCGCTGCTTTTGCTCATGAACATCAACTGACCTTGTTTAGCATGCAGTTCTTGACGGCATTTTTCGCCGTAGAGGTGGTTAAAGCCATTAGCCGCTTATTCTTTGCTGAACGCTTCGAGGCATTACGCTTAATCCCTATAGCTGAGCAGCGCGCACGTTACTGGCACGGTTGGTTTGCCAACGTAGTTAATGTAGGTGGCTATGGCTTATTAGTCTTAGTACCGTTCTTACAAGCTGTCTTGGCACCTGCGGTGGCTAATGTCTTTGGCTCTGTGCTCATGTTGGTGGTGTATTTTTATGCCATTGGTGTTTTATGGCGCCAGCGCCAACAGGTTTCTGATGGCTTCATCGCGATGGCCGAGCGTAGCGCAGACGCTGTCGGTGGTAGCGTCTGGCGCGTATCTGCACGACTATGGTTTGTTGTGGCATGGGTCTATTTCACTGTCCTGTTGTTCACGACTTTGGTCGATCAGCAAAACGCACTTAGTTTTATGGCCCAGGCCAGTTTGCAGACCTTGCTGACATTGGTTATCGGGGGTGCTCTCTTTTTGGTTGTCACCTCATTGTCATCGCATCATTTACATTTATCCGAGCGCTGGAACGAGTACTTCCCACTACTAGAAGAGCGTCTGAATTCCTATATGCCCATCGCGTTTCAGGTGATTCGACTATTCCTATTTGCGGGCATTATTCTTAGCCTCTTGGATGCATGGCAGGTCATGAATTTCCAAGAGTGGCTGACCCACGGCCAAGGGCTCGTGGTACTACAGACGCTTTTGCGTATTGTGTTAGTGTGCGCTGTAGCCGCCACAGCATGGATTGTGCTAGCCAGCTTTATCGAGCATCGTCTCGCAGTATCAGGCAGCCATATGCCTTCCGAGCGCGAGCGCACCTTGCTGATGCTTTTCAAAAATGCACTCGTTATTATTATCAGTGGTCTAACACTGTTGATTGTGCTTTCACAGCTGGGTATCGATATTGGACCACTCATCGCAGGGGCAGGGGTCATTGGTCTAGCGGTTGGTTTTGGGGCACAAAAACTTGTGCAAGACGTCATTACAGGTATTTTTATTCAACTTGAAAATGGCATGAACCAAAACGACGTGGTCGAAGTAGCCGGGTTATTTGGTTCAGTAGAAAAGCTGACCATTCGCTCTGTGGTGATTCGCACGCTAGACGGTGGCTATCACTTGGTTCCTTTCTCTTCCATCGATAGCGTCTCGAATCACACCCGTGATTACGGCTATACCGTGGGCGAATATGTGGTTGGTCACCGTGAATCAGTTGATGAAACGATGCGTTATCTCGCAATTGCGTTTGATGACCTCAAACATGACCCCGCCGTGGCTGACAGTATCTTAGAGGACATTACCATCCAAGGTGTTACCGAGATCAACCAACAAGGCGTCAAGATTCGCATCTTGATCAAAACCATCCCTGGCATGCAGTGGGCAGTGCAACGGGGGTATAACAGGTATGTCAAAATGCGCTTTGATGAGGCAGGTATTGAAATGCCTTACCCACATTCGGTGTTGCATTTCGGCCGTGACAAAAAAGGTTACGCCTCACCTATTGACGTTCAAATGGTAGAAGCACTAGCAGAAAGCAAGCAACAAACCCCAACGGGTTATCCGCCTGCTGGTCAAACGCCCCGAGCGTTTCCGGGTGATTCCTAAACTTTTTTGAAAATGGGCCACTAGGGGCGGCGCCTGAGTATGCTAGCAATACAACAAAAATTCCTTTATTTGGATTTTATAAACACTTTTATTAGCTTGCTGGCTGCATTTGTTTTTGGTTCCTTAATCGGGATCGAGCGCGAATACAGGCGCCAAGTAGCAGGTTTGCGCACCAACGTCCTCGTGGCCGTTGGTGCGGCTATTTTTGTCGATTTAGCCATGCGCGCAGCCGGCTCAGACGGGGCTGTACGTATTGCAGCATCGGTGGTTTCTGGCGTGGGTTTTCTAGGCGCTGGTGCCATCATGAGAGACAGCGCAGGCAGTAGCATACGCGGGTTGAATACGGCTGCTACCCTGTGGTCATCAGCAGCTGTAGGTGCCTGCGCCGGTGCTGATTTAATTGCCGAGGCTGCCTTGGGTACGGTATTTATCATTGCAGCCAATAGTGCTTTGCGTGGATTAGAGCGCACCATCAGTCGTCAACCTCTGGATACACTCCAACAAGATTTACGTCATGTTGTGCATTTGATTGCCGATAACCAAGATCGCGAACGAGCGCTGGGTATATTTACCGATTTGTTGCAAACAAAAAACCTCCCCCTAGGCAAGATTGATACCAAACCTTTTGGTGATGATGAAGTTGAAATCCAAGCCTCCATCGACGTCAAGGGAATCAGCGAAGAAGAGATCAGTGATTTTATTCGCATATTAAACCAGACTGCTGTTATCAGACATGCATTCTGGTTGCCACGAGCGCACCAATAAGCGTGCCCAGGCCAGGACCTTTAAAGACGTTTTTTATGCGACAATAGACTCATTAGCATCGATGTATTACAAACAGGGGTAGGTATGCGTATCGCTTTATTTATATTGGGTACTGTGGCCGTTATCTATTTGATGGTCAAAGGATTTAAACAGGTCCTAGAAGAATCACGCGAGCATCGCACACTGGATCACGACGACAAACAGCCACCACAGCAGTTGACCCAGCAACGCAACCAGCACTCATCTCATGCTGATTCGGATACCCAACACCGTTCAGATGCGCCCCATCCCTCGGACGGTGCTAACTCGCAAGTGAATCAACGTGATCGGGATGAGCCTTAGGCACTAAGGCTTTACCCCTATTTGCACTACAGTGTGTTTTTGTAAATCACGCCGTCTTTCATAATGATGTGAAAGTTTTTCTCTGGATCGCTGACAAAATCAATGTCTTTGGTGGGGTCACCATCAGCAATAATTAAATCGGCATACGCGCCTGGGGCAATCTCACCCAATAGACCAGGATAAGGGTTACGAGTTCTAGACAAAGCTAGCATGCGCGCATTTTGTGCAGTGGCTTGGCGCAACAACACTAGCGGGTCATAAAAACGGGTTAATTTGGCCAGCTGTGCACCTTGGGTGCTGGTTTTTTTAGGATTAAATAAAATATCAGTTCCCCAGCCTGTGTTTATGTCGTACTTTTGAGCCAACTCATAAGCCCGTACGGTACCCTCAGCGACACGCTTTTGGTCTGCAATTTGCACCGGGTTTACGTATTCATTTGAGTCTTTATCTTGCAAAAAGGGCTGCAGGCTCCACCAGACGCCGTGATCTTGCATCATTTTTACGGACTCTTCATCGGCTAGTTGCCCATGCTCTATGCACTGTACACCACTGCGGATGGCACGCTGTATTCCCTTTGGCATGTAGACATGGGTCATTACATAGGTGTCGTAGTCTTCTGCTGCTTGTACGGCTGCTGTTAGTTCGTCTTCGGTAAACTGTACGCTATTAAGGGGGTCATACAACGAAGCCACCCCTCCGCCAGCGAGCATCTTAATTTGCGAAGCACCCTGCATGAGTTGCTCGCGCACCCGGCGCAAGACCTCGGCACGGCCATCTGCGATCATGGCGACACCTGCGCGCTCAATAAAACTAGTGTTAGCCCAACTATCACGTGGCAATTCGTTAATAAAGCGAAAGTCACCGTGTCCAGAAGTCTGGGTAATCATGGCTCCGGATGGGTAAATACGTGGCCCTGATATTAACCCTTCATCGATAGCACTCTTTAAAGCAAAACTAGGTCCCCCGGCATCTCGAATGGTAGTGAAACCGCGCATTAAAGTACGCTCAGCTTCTGCAGCTGCCGTGTAATATAAATAGCCAATAGGCGAGGTCAGTGCACGTGTTTGGTTCAGTCCAGCCAGCATACTGTGCCAATGCATATCAATGAGACCAGGCATTAATAGCTTGCCGGCACAGTCAATCACGTGCGCTTGTTCAGGGGTGTCAGCATCTTGCTCAAGGATGTCTTGTACTTTATTACCAACAATCAGAACCTGTAGGCCTTTTTGCGGGGCACTGCCAGTGCCATCAAAAAGCTTTAAGTTAGTTAGAACAATAGGCCGATCAGCAGTACTTTTTAGCAAACTATCAGCCCAAGTGCGTCGCAATGGATTTAGGCCAGCAAAAGCGGTCGCCGCAAATGCAGCCCCGCCCAACAATAAGCGACGTCGTAAATCACTATGCGCACGTTCGTTAATGTATTGACTGAATAAATCTTTGGGATGATCCTTTTTATTCAGTTGAGACTTTTTTGCTTGATTCATGTACTCACCTAAAATTGTGTTTCCTACGGGGTTCGCCTCAGTATAAACGTTCAGTGCCAAGCATCATTAAAGAATTGTATATTTCAAGAAATAGTAACTGTGTGTTGGCAACAGTTTGGTTCTTATCCGTTTTGGAAAGATCTTCGAAACTGGGACTATTTTCAGGTTGAACTTAAAAGTAGGGCCATCAGAAACAAAATAGAAGTGTGCTTTTAGGGTTAAAAGAAAGGTCTTGTAGTGAAAAGGAAGCAATTAAAAAAAGTAAATACAAAAGCCCATAAACAATAAAAGGGGATTATTGATTTCACATCACGGAAAGGGTAATCACCAATATATTGCTGCTAAACCCTATGTTACTAATAGGTAAAGGTATCAGTCATCTCCGCAAAAGCTTCTCGATTGGCGACCCACATCGCCCAGGCTTAGCAGAAGATTGATATAGATCTTTCTTGCATTATCAATGCTCTAGGAGATACTTAACAATGGATATGAATCGCAGGCAGTTTTTCAGGGCAAGTGCCGCTGGCCTGGTCGGTTCGAGTTTAGCTGCAATGGGATTTTCTCCCAACGAGGCGGTAGCTGCCGCCCGTGAGTACAAGCTAACTCGCACGACCGAGTCACGCAGCACCTGTCCTTACTGCTCGGTCAGCTGTGGGATGGTTGTGTATACCCTCGGCGATCGCAGCAAAAACGTGCGCCCCACCATCGTTCATATTGAAGGTGACCCCGATAACCCAGTTAACCGTGGCACACTGTGCCCCAAGGGTGCAGGGGTGATTGATATGGTCCAAAGTGAGTCCCGTGTCCACCACCCACAGGTGCGCGCGCCGGGCTCTACCGAGTGGAGCGACATCTCTTGGGATGAGGCCATCGACCGCATTGCACGTCACCTCAAAGATGACCGTGATGAAAATCTCATTCAAAAGAATGACAAAGGGGTGACTGTTAACCGCTGGAACTCTACCGGCTTTTTAATTTCATCTGCAGCCTCTAATGAAACAGGCTATTTAGCAGTTAAAGTCGCACGTGGCCTAGGAATGGTCGCGCTCGACACTCAAGCACGTATTTGACACGCACCAACGGTGTCCAGTTTGGGCCCAACATTTGGTCGCGGTGCCATGACTAACTCTTGGACAGATATCCGCAATACGGATATGGTCCTTATAATGGGCGGTAATGCTGCCGAGGCTCACCCCTGTGGTTTCAAATGGGTGGTCGAGGCCATGCAAAATCGTAATGCACCACTCGTAGTGGTCGATCCACGGTTTACACGCTCAGCTGCTGTCGCAGACAAATATGCACCTATCCGAGTCGGTACTGATATTACCTTTTTAGGGGGGGTAATCAATTATCTAATCAGTAACGACAAGATCCACCACGAATACGTCAAAAACTATACTGACGCCACTTTTATCGTCAAAGATACTTATTCCTTTAAAGACGGGATCTACAGTGGTTACGATAAGGCTAAACGCAAATACGATCAGTCCCAGTGGGGCTACAAGATCGGTGATGATGGCTACATCGAGGTCGATGAAACCATGCAAGATCCACGTTGCGTTTATCAGCTACTGAAAAAACACTACAGCCGCTATACGCCCGAGATGGTGGCCAGAGTCACCGGTACTCCCGAGGCTGACTTCCTCGAAATCGCCGAAAAAATGGCTGAAATGAGTTCTCCTGACAAGGTCATGACGATCTGTTACGCCTTGGGTTGGACGCAGCACTCAATCGGTTCGCAAAACATTCGAACCATGGCAATGATTCAGCTGTTACTGGGCAATATGGGTCGTCCTGGCGGTGGGGTTAATGCTTTACGTGGACACGCCAACGTTCAGGGCATTACCGATATGAATGCGTATTCCGAGGTGCTCTCTGGCTATATGCTGGCGCCCACGGACGAGGACCCCAACTTGCAGGTGTACTTAGACAAACGTACACCCAAGCCATTGCGTCCCAATCAAATGACCTTTACGCAAAATTTCCCCAAATGGTTTATTAGCTTGATGAAAGCTTACTGGGGTGATGCAGCCACTAAACGCAATAATTTTGCGTATGACTGGGTGCCAAAGCGCGACAAAGGTTATGACGTCATGGCCATGTACGAGTACATGAATAACGGCGAAATGAATGGCTTTATCTGCCAAGGATTTAATCCTTTAGGTTCAGCGCCGCATAAAAAGAAAATCACCGATGCCATGTCAAAGCTCAAGTTCTTGGTCATTATCGATCCGCTCGAGACCGAGACCAGCGAGTTCTGGAAGCACTACGGTGAGTACAATGATGTTGATGCCAGTGACATCCAAACCGAGGTTTTCCGCTTACCTTCTAACTGTTTTGTCGAAGAAGCTGGAACATTTACCAATTCAAGCCGTACCTTGATTTGGAAAGAGCAGGCCTTACCTCCACCAGGTGAAGCCAAACTAGACCCCGAGATCGTTGCACGCATCTTTATGCGCCTGCGCGAGCTCTACGAAGAAGAAGGGGGTGTATTGCCCGAGCCAGTGCTCAACCTCAACTGGCCTTATATCAATCCGTTAAAGCCCAGTTCCGAAGAGCTCCTCAAGGAGATCAACGGCAAGGCATTGCGCGATGTTTACGCACCTGCAGATCCCGAGGACCCAGATGCTCCACGCAAGCTTTTACTCAAAGCTGGCGAGCAACTACCCGGTTTTGCCATGCTACAAGACGATGGCTCTACCGCCTGTGGTAACTGGATTTACTCTGGCTGCTGGACCGAGTTTGGCAATATGACAAAACGTCGTAGCCAATACGATCCCAGCGGATTAGGTGTTTATCCCGAGTGGGGCTTTGCTTGGCCTGCCAACCGTCGTGTGCTTTATAACCGGGCCAGCGCTGACACCAGCGGTCAGCCATGGGATCCCGAGCGCACCTACCTTGCTTGGCGTGGCACTTGGGCGGGGGGTGCTGATGTCCCCGATATGCGTCCAGATGCGGCTCCCGAGGAAAACGTTGGGCCATTCATTATGAACCCCGAAGGGGTTGCCCGTTTGTTCTCGGCAGGCATGGTTGATGGCCCGTTCCCCGAGCACTACGAGCCCTTCGAGAGTCCACTTGGCTTTAACCCATTCCACCCTGACAACGAGCTGGCCACTAGCAACCCGGCCGCACGTGTGTACGACGATGTCTGGGAGACCTTTGGTACCAAGGATGAGTACCCCTATGCGGCGACTACTTATCGCTTGACCGAGCACCATCACTTCTGGACAAAGCACGCCCTGAGTAACGCAATCACACAACCCGCACCTTTCGTCGAGATTGGCGTGGCGTTGGCCAAAGAAAAAGGCATCCGTGATGGCGACAAAGTACGCGTCCATAGCAAGCGCGGACAGGTAGTCGCCACCTGCGTAGTGACTAAGCGTATCCGTGCTTTAGATGTTGATGGGCGCAAGGTACATCAGGTCGGTATTCCGATTCACTGGGGCTTCAAGGGGGTCACCAAGGATGGGTTCCTGGCAAATTCTCTCACACCGTTTGTGGGTGATGCCAACTCTCAAACCCCTGAGTTTAAAGCCTTCCTTGTCAATATAGAAAAGGTATAACGCTATGGCCAATCAACAGTTAGATATTGTAGCTAGGTCGGCCACAACGACGCCTCCAGCCCATGCACGAGAACGTTATAAGGTTGCGAAACTGATTGACGAATCCAAGTGCATTGGCTGTAAGGCGTGCCAAGTTGCCTGCATGACATGGAACGATTTACGCGATGAGGTCGGGGTTAATGTCGGTACTTATGACAACCCCGTAGACCTGACCGCCGAGTCCTGGACAGTGATGCGTTTTTACGAGGTCGAGCCCGAGGAAAACCATCTTGACTGGCTCATTCGTAAAGA
>DATGSS010000079.1:0-16042 GCA_035302345.1 Paenalcaligenes sp. | reverse complement strand
TCTTATTTGCCTAGCACCGGCGCTCAGCGCATCATTCATGTGCATAAAAACGTACCAGGTACTATGGCCGGGCTTAGCAATGTTTTGGCCGAGCATGGCTTTAATATCTCGGGCCAGCAGCTACAAACACGTTCCGAGTTTGGCTATGCGCTGACTGATGTGGACAAGCCCATTACCGAGCCCGTGCTCGAGGCATTACGTGCATTGCCGGGGACATTGCGTTGCGAGACTCTGCCTGTATAAAGAGCACAATACGCATTGTCATTGGTTTAATAGCCAATAAAAAGGGTGTCTCAATTTATTTTGAGACACCCTTTCTTTATGAAAAAGACAGCTAATATACCCTCTGTTTGGGCTTAGATAGTGTTATGTAATTAATTTAGATCGGGAACCGCGCGAGGCTGATAATCGAGTTCAGTGACTGGATCATTGGGATGCTGCGAAAACTGATAACCCATCCAGAGACTGCGGGCAATGCGTTGAGCAAACATCCATGCCTGGGTACCTAGGTCCTCTGGCATTTTTTGGCAGGTTAGGCGGAAAAGATCCAGCCATTGGTGAAATAAATCCGCCGATAATTCAGGTAAAGCGGCGTGTTTGCCCATGGGAGAACCTTTGAAGCGGCCCGTTTTTAATAGGATTGATGACCAAAAATCCACCATGGTGGCCAAATGGTCATCCCAATCAACCACATGAGCATTGAAAATAGGCCCTAGATTAGGGTGTTTGCGTATTTGATCATAAAAATGATTCACCATTTCGGTAATATCATCTTCGGTAAAATCTGTGCTCATAAATCTCTTTCCAGCGGTTATGCTTTTGGCTCACTACCAAGTATCTATAAATTGTATCAAGGCTTTTACCCCTCTCGAGCCCCGAGTATAATTTCTTTAAGATTTAAATAGCGATAAAATGCCTTGAAAGCTCATGGGTATTTACGCTCATGAATTTGTATTTCAAATCCTTTATTTAGGCAGTTTAATTTCAGGCAGCTCAATATGAAAACGGAATTCTACCCCCTTAGCGATGAACTCGTCGTAGCGGGTCAGTTGCGCGCCGAGGATATGGCTCAGGTAGCCCAAGCCGGCTTTAAAAGCGTTGTGATTAACCGTCCCGATCAAGAGGGAGGGCCATTGCAGCCTTCATCTGACCAAGTCATCGAGGCCGCTCAGGCAGCGGGTATGCAAGCAGTCTACCAACCTGTAGTTAGTGGTCAGCTCACACCCAAAGATGCCGAAACATTTTTGCAATTGCTCGAAACCCTGCCCAAGCCAATTTTGGCCTATTGTCGCAGTGGGGGCCGTTGTACTAGTTTGTTCCATGCTGCGCAGACTTTGCGTGAGCGCGACTAACCTAGGCTATAAAGCTCTAAGGCGGCAGTTGCTACTACTAGAAGCTAATGATGCATTTTAGGCTCATCTACACTCACCTATAAAAATCTCTAATGTCTGCCGCTGGCGAGCAAAATACATTGATATTTATTAATAAAAAGATTGATCAGGCACAAAACTTGGGCAGATTAAGTTTTTATTACCAACGCTTTTGGTTACAATAAAATCAGGCGTATGGGGGATGAATAGCAATTCCCATCATTTTTTAAAAGTACTCATACGGCTTATTGTGTACTCATCTTGGGGACGTTTATGTTTAAAAAAATACTGATTCCAACCGACGGTTCAAAACTTTCTGCACAGGCAGCCAACAAAGGGGTGAGCTTTGCCCGCCAAATCGGCGCTGAAATTGTTGCCCTACACGTCACCCAGCCATTCGCGGCGACAGTGGGCTTTGATGGTATGGCAGCTGCATATGCTATCACTGACGAGGATTACGAGCGCACCGCCCGCGAGCAGTCAAACAAATACCTACGTTCAGTACTCGATCGCGCTGAAACAGCTGGCGTACCAGCCACATCACGTAGTATGTCAAATTTTAATGTGGCAGATGGGGTGGTGCAGGCCGCCAAAGAAGAAAACTGCGATATGATTTTTATTGGTAGTCACGGTCGCAGTGGCTTGTCGCGTTTATTGTTGGGCAGTGTCACCATAAAAGTACTAAATATCGCACCTTGCGCTGTATTGGTATACCGCGTCAAAGAGCCCACCGAGTAAATAACTACCTATTTAAAATTTAGGTAGATCTGAAAAGCGAGGTTTTAAAGCCTCGCTTTTTTATTTTGGTATTTACGTACGAGCATCACATACGAGCGTCAGATACGGGCGATATGTTTAATGTATTGACTACCGTGGTAGATATTAAATTTTTCTCCGCGTGCAAAGCCCACCAGGATTAGGTTGTGGTCACGGGCGACCTGCACGGCCAGGCCAGTAGGCGCAGAAACAGCGACCAAGGCAGGAATCTGCGCTTGTATGGTTTTTTGCACCATTTCATAGCTGGCACGGCTAGAGACTACTGCAAAGCCATCAGCAGCGGTGTGCTGCTCGCGTAATAAGGCACCAATCAGCTTATCCAGAGCATTGTGGCGGCCAACATCTTCGCGGATGAGTTGTATTTCGCCTGTGAAATTAGCCCAGCCAGCGGCATGTGTTGCCCCCGTGCGCTGCCTGAGGGGCTGTTGTTGTGACAGGGTATGCAAAGCATGTTCTATCGCGGTGCTGCTCAGGTCAGGTGATGGGCTAGGCAAGGGTTGTAGCGCATGCTCTAATGCCTCGAGTGATTCGATACCACACAGCCCACAGCCGGTCTGCCCGGTCATGCGTCGGCGGCGCAGTCTGAGCTGTTGCATACAAGCCGAGGCGATGGTGATGTCTAATACATAGCCTTGTGGGGTGGTGTGTACCTCGCAGTCGTAAATATCGCTAGGACGACGAATGATCCCCTCGGTATACGAGAAACCATAGGCTAAATCTGTTAGATTCATCCCCGAAGCAAGCATGACTACATGACTGGTGCCATTGTATTGCAATGCGACTGGAACCTCGCTGGCTAGGGTATCGGTACGCTCGGTGCTGTCGCCCGAAGCAGGCCAATACTGCTCGACTTTGTAATGCTCGGTGGCGGCATCCAACGCTGTTTCCATAGTTATATCGGTATCAGGGCGGGGGGGTGATGTTTTAGGATAAGACATCAGTTAGGTCTCTTTAATAAATAATAGACAGATACGCTCTATAGCATTGATCATGGTTCCATTGTACTTGGAAAAAATACACCTTGTGTATCGCGTGCTAACAGCAATCGCGGGCGGATATGCGGTGGACTAGGGCGACTTGTGGCCTAATAAGGTGTAGAATTTCAGTATCCGCCACAAGGGGATGTTGGTCTAATTGGCTGGTTTAGTTTAAGCTTTTAGTAACCGATCTGATAATAGTTATTTCATTCAACTGTAGCACCCACCAATATGTCTAAGCCTATTCGTATCGTACGTAATGCATCCCAGCATGGCAGTACTGTGCCTGCAGAGCTCGCACAGGATAAATTGCAACGGCCCTTGCGGGATTTACGTATTTCAATCACTGACAAATGCAACTTTCGCTGTACGTATTGCATGCCGCGCGAGGTCTTTGGTCCTGATTATCCGTTTTTATCCCACGATGAGTTGCTCAGCTTCGAGGAAATAACGCGTGTCGCCGCTATCTGTACGCGCTTGGGTTTACGTAAAATACGCCTGACCGGGGGCGAGCCCTTGCTACGCAAAGATATCGAGGTCTTGATCGAGATGTTGTCTCGTTTACGTACGACCGAGGGGGAGCCCATCGAGGTTGCGTTGACCACAAACGCCACTTTGCTTGAGCAAAAGGCACAAAGCCTCAAAGATGCCGGTTTAGAGCGCGTTACGGTTAGTTTGGATGCACTCGAAGACGAACGCTTTCAAACTATGAGTGATAGCAAAATTGGGGTGGCGCGGGTATTAGCCGGGATAGAAAAAGCCCACGAGGTTGGCTTGCGACCTGTCAAGGTAAACATGGTTGTGCGCAAAGGCTTGAATGACGACCAGATTGTCCCAATGGCCGAGTATTTCCGCGGTCGTAATCATATCTTGCGCTATATCGAGTATATGGACGTTGGCAATACCAACGGCTGGAATATGAAAGAGGTCGTCACTGGTGCAGAAATCCTCGAGCGCATCTCAGCCCATTATCCGCTCGAGCCGATTTCATCCCATTATCGCGGCGAGGTCGCCAGTCGCTACCGCTATACCGATGGCGAAGGCGAGATCGGGTTGATTACCAGCGTTTCACAGCCTTTCTGTGGTGATTGCACGCGCTTGCGACTATCACCCGAGGGCAAGTTTTTCTTATGCTTGTTTGGCGGCCAGGGCTACGATGTACGCACCCAACTGCGTTCAGCAGCCAATGACGAGGAAATTGCACAATTTATCCGTCAAATGTGGGGTCACCGTGATGTGCGCTATTCTGAATTGCGTGGGCAGGGCATCATCGATGAACAGGCGCCCAAAGTAGAAATGAGCTATATCGGGGGCTAAGCAGGTGATTCGTGTGCAGGATTTAACAGGCGCCATTTTGGCTGGAGGGCAGGCGCGACGCATGCAATCGCTACCTACTCAAGAGGCATCTGCTACTTTTATGCCCGCTGACAATCAGCCAATTGACAAGGGGTTATTACCCTTGCAAGAACGTCCGTTGGTAGCGTGGCAAAAATCACGTTTGGCGCCTTGGGTCAGTGAAATTATTGTTAATGCTAACCAAAACAACGAGTTTTACACTGCCTATGGCCGCGTCGTGGCAGATGATAGTGATCTACCTGCCCAGCAGGGACCCTTAATAGGTGTGCTTAGTGTTTTGCGGCATAGCCGTACCCCATGGGTTGTGATAGCGCCAGTAGATAGCCCATTTTTGCCAGTTGATTATGTGACCAGATTATTAAAAGCACAATCCAGCGGGCAAGGACGATTGGCTTATTATTGTCGCGCACAACGAGATTACCCCTTGTGCTTATTGATTCATACAGATACTGCTCAAGGGTTAGAGGACTATATCCAAAGTGGTCAGCGCCGTGTCATCCCCTGGTTGGAAAAAATACCTGCCGAGGTGGTCGATTTCGGCGTACATGCGGATGAGCACTTTGCCAATATCAATACCCCGGCAGATTTTGAGGCAGCGCAGAGCCAGCTAACTAACTGGTCCAAAGCCTAAAGTCATAATAACGGACGATATCGCCATTTTTTACTTCTTGATCGGCAGGAATACGTGCCAAGCCGTTGGCCCATGCCAATGAGCTGATCATGGCTGAACCCTGTTTGGGGTGCGGTATCAGCTGTAAACGACCATCGCTTTTGGGTGTGGCTTGGACGCGCAAGAATTCATCTCTTTGGCCGTAAAAGCTGCGACTGCTGTCCAAATAACCATACAGTACAGTAGGCAGTATCTGTGTACGCCCTTGTAGACGACGGATCAGCGGGGAGACCATCAGTACAAATACGGCATAAGCAGAGACCGGATTACCTGGCAGTCCAATGACCGGGGTGCGGCGTACTTGGGCCAAAGTCACAGGGCGTCCGGGTTTCATGCGTACGCGCCATAGGTCCATCTGTCCACCCATTTGCTCGATGGCGGGTTTGACAAAGT
Organism: Paenalcaligenes sp.; assembly: GCA_035302345.1. Lineage (GTDB taxonomy): Bacteria > Pseudomonadota > Gammaproteobacteria > Burkholderiales > Burkholderiaceae_B > Paenalcaligenes. The sequence continues at coordinate 10,499 of DATGSS010000079.1, read as the reverse complement.
CCTTTTCCCCGACAGAAACGCCACCAACGGTTAAGACCACATCACAGCTTTCAGTCAGTTGTTTGAGAGCTTCTTGGATGCCTTCGATGGTATCTGGTGCATGGCGGCGTGCAACAGTTTCAGCCCCTAACTCATGAATCAAATCATCCAGCATGGGCGTGTTGGAATTGTAGATTTGGCCTTCGCGCAAAGGCTTGCCTGGGTCGACTAACTCGTCGCCTGTGCTCAAAATGCCGATCTTGGGGACAGGATAAACATCAATATGAGTAAAGCCCTGAGCGGCTAATAATGATTGATGCCTGCTATTCAGACGCTGTCCTTGGAGAATGATGGACTGGTCATTGGCCATGTCTTCGCCCCGTAGGCGAACGTTGGCACCCTGAGGGGGCAAACGATTAATTTCTACGGTGCCATTATCCTCGGTGCAATGCTCTTGCATGACCACGGTATCAGCGCCCTCGGGCATCACACTGCCAGTAAATAGGCGGATAGCTTTGCCCGGTTCGAGCGGCATGGGCTCGTCACCTGCATAAATATGGTCTTGGATTGGCAAAGGATGGTCTACAGTCACGTCTTGGTGACGGACTGCATAGCCATCCATAGCACTGTTATCTGCCGGAGGGATGTCCAGGTTTGCATACATCACTTGGGCATTGATACGTCCCAAGGCCTGATCGACCGGGATGCGCTCGGAGCGCACCGGGACGGCAGCAGCTTGGATGAGACGATCTTGTGCAGAGTCAAAATCTAACATGTATATCACTCGGGAGATTTAAAGAGTTAACCAGCGCAGTGGCGGGCGAAATTACAAGGAGTGGTACCCTCGTCAAGCTGGGGCTGGATGAGTTCGCGCCATGCTAATTTAGCAGCGCCTTCGGAGCCCGGAACGCAGAAAATGACTTTGTCATTGGCCAAGCCTGCCAGGGCCTCGGATTGGATTGCGCCACTACCAATATCAGCATACGACAGGGCACGGAATAATTCCCCAAACCCAGAGACCTCTTCGTCAAAAAGAGCGCGTGCTGCGGGTACAGTGTTTTTATGTTCGCCATAGCCGGTGCCGCCGTTACAGAGGATAACCTCGACGCCTGAGTCGGCAATCCACTGACTGAGGTGCTTGCGGATATCATATAAGCAACCGTTACTGCGCTCGCGTGCGACGCATTGATGTCCTGCAGCAGTGAGGGCTTGTTCGAGAAAGTCTCCGGTATTGTCAGCGCGTTCGGGGTCAGAGCTGATGGTCAGCACCGCGCATTTGAGGGATATTGTAGCCATAGGAGCTCCTTGGTTTAGGGTTTGTTTTAATCAATGTAAAGGGTATAGAGCCAGATTGCCAATGCGAGAGATCAAGAATCTTGCTCGGCAGCCTCTTGTTCAATTTGCGCTTGCCATTCAGCGGTGCGCTGGGCGTCTTCTTGGCGTTGCTCGACCCAGAAGCTCTCGCCATCGCGCAAGTGTTCGCGCTTCCAAAACGGAGCACGTGTCTTTAAAGAGTCGATAATAAATTCACCAGCTCGGAAAGCCTCGGTGCGATGGCGGCTGGCCACAGCTAAAAATACAATTTGATCGCCGTAGTGCAAAGCGCCCACACGATGGACAACCTGATAAGAAAGGATGTCCCAACGTTTTTGAGCTGCTTGGCAAATGCGTTCAATTTCGTTTTCGCACATCCCAGGGTAATGCTCTAGGAATAATGTTTTTGTGCGTGCATCAGGGGTGAAATCCCGCACATAACCTACAAAACTAAGAATGGCACCTTGGGCGCCATCATGGCTGCGGCGCATTTCTTCGAGTAATGCGCCCGCATCAAAGTCATCGGTTTGAATGCGAATCATGGTGATTAACCTCCGGTTACTGGCTCAAAGACCGCTACCTCATCATTGGCTGAGACAGTATCCCCAGGCTGGGCATGATAGTGGTTTATTGCTACCTGTAGGCGTTCTTTTAAAGGCTCAAGCGCGCTATAATGAGTGCAAAGCTCGTCCAAGAGCTTTTCTACGGTGAGATCCGGGCGCGCGGGCCATAGCTCTTCGCGCTTGTCCAGCAGCTCTGCGACCTGAGCAAAATACAAAACTTTGATTTTTGTGTCTGTCATGGTGTCTCCTGCACGGGCGGGTGATTGTCTGTGTCTAGAGCGGTATCTGTTGCTTTCCAGACGCCGCTTTTCCCGCCAGATTTGAATTCCAATTGAGTATTCTCTATTACGATGCCTTTGTCAGCGGCTTTGCACATATCGTAAATAGTTAGGGCTGCGATACTGCAGGCTGTGAGTGCCTCCATCTCGACCCCGGTGGTGTGCGCGCAGCGGCATGTGGCGCGTACTGTAATGGTATGGGCGGCCTCGTCAATATCAAAATCAATGCCCACATAATCCAGGTGCAAAGGATGACACATGGGGATGAGATCAGCGCAGCGTTTGGCAGCCATAACGCCCGCAATACGCGCCGTATTGAGGACCTCGCCCTTGGCGTTTTCCTGGGCAGAGAGCAATTTGAATGTCTTGGGGCTGAGCCTAATTGTGCTGCGAGCAGTGGCCTCGCGCATGCTGCGTTTTTTGTGACTGATATCGACCATCTGTGCCTCGCCTGTGGCACTGAGGTGACTAAGTTGTGGTTGTTTGGTGTGATCGATGGTGCTCATGAATTTGTGTATGTTCTATCGGATAGTTGGTTCTAAGCAACTCATTTTAACAGCAGTTTCACAAAGTCCTAAACAAACTCTGTTTAACACAGGATTCTTGGATTTTTTTGCTTTTCTGTGAGCTCATAGTTCACTACAATTTCTGGTTCCCATTAGGGTTTATTTCCACGCTGTTTAAACTGTTTATAAATCTATGCTGCATACCGTTGGTGCGTTCTTCTCCCTGTATTTAGCTACTCTATTATTATTAACAGCCTCGGGCTTGTTTAATACTTATTTAGGGTTGCGTCTAACAGAACTATCTGTTTCTGAAGTATGGGTTGGGAGTCTGTTGGCAGCCTATTATTTAGGCTTGGTGATTGGTGCTCGGGTGGGGCACAAGCTAATCATAGGTGTTGGGCACATACGCGCCTACGCGGCGACGGCAGCCATTGTGACAGTTGCTTTTTTAGTACAGGTGTTGCTAGAGCCTTTGTGGCTGTGGTTAATCCTACGCTTTATCGCCGGGGCAGCCATGGTGACACAGTTTATGGCCTTGGAAAGTTGGCTTAATGAGCAAACGGAAAACTCTCAGCGCGGCATTGTTTTTGCTTTTTATATGGTGATGACCAGTTTGGGTACTGTGCTGGGGCAGTTGATTTTGACTCAATTTACTGTACTGGATTATCGCCCTTTAATTTTCGTTGCCATATGCGCGGTGCTTAGCTTAATACCGATTGCTTTGACCCGGCGTTTGCACCCGGCTTTACAGGTCCCTGCGCCCATCAATGCACGTTACTATTTCGAGCGCGTGCCCATGTCATTAGTGTCTTTGTTGGTAGCCGGTATGGTCACGGGTGCATTTTATGGTTTAGCACCTGTTTATGCGGTGCGGGTCGGGCTTACTAGTGACCAAGCCGCCATGTTTGTGGCCATCTCAGTTGCAGCCGGGGTGTTGGCCCAGTGGCCGGTAGGCTGGTTAGCTGACCGGGTAAACCGCGTTGCATTGATACGTTATAGCGCCGTACTCATGTTTTTGCTTTCTGTGCCTCTATGGGGGTGGCTAGAGTTACCCTACGAAGCCTTGCTGCTACTCTCTGCCGTTTTCGGTGTGCTGCAATTTACTTTGTATCCATTAGGCGCCGCATTTGCTAATGACAATGTGGATCCTGATCGTCGAGTAGGTCTCAGCGCTATGTTGTATATGGTATATGGCCTGGGAGCGTGTTTGGGGCCTTTGTTGGTTGGTATTGTGATGGACGCTTGGGGCAGCGATGCCTATTTCATCTTCGTTGCTTTTTGCTGTGCTTTAATGGTTGGCTTTATCAAACCATCCAAGGTCAGCGGTATGCATGTCAGTGCCGACGCACCGACCGAGTATGTGCCTATGCCTGATAGTTTGCAATCGGCAGGGGGGATCTCACCGTTAGACCCTCGGGTTGATGTTGAAATAGACGTTTCGCATGATCCAGTGACCGAGTCAGAGGCGCAGCCCGATTCTGCACTAGATGCCGTATCGCACGACGAGCCAGGTTCCGCGCACTGGACCGAGGGCTGGAAGAGCACCGAGGGCCAGCACGATGGCGAAAAGAGCATTCATCCGTAATCTCGCTGATGTCACCCTAGTGTGGTGACTAATTATGCATTGATACCCTAGTGAATAATCGGCGTCTGAGCCGTTACGAGCCAGACGCCACCCTATTTTAGGGCAGCAAAAGTACGATGGCTGCCAAAGCTAAAACCAGACCGATACCGATGCGGCCGGTCGCGCGCTCTTTAAATAACCCAACCCCTACTAATGTGCCCACTACAATGACACCGATATTCATGGCAGCAAACACTAAAGCAGGGTTTTGGGGAAATTGTTGGTGCGCCCGGATATAGAAATAAATATTGCCAAAATTAAACAATCCAAGTAGCAGCCCACCCAATAAACTCGGTACATGCCAGGTTGTGCGACGGTAAAAAAGCCCGCCAAACATCAGCACCCCTGCCAGCATAAAAGTAATAATCAGGCTACTAATAAAGGACAAATCGCTTTGGGCAAGTTGTTTAAATAAAATATCAATGAGCCCATAGCCCACCCAGACACCGAATAGTAGACCCATAGCGCGCCGTCTGGCTGCCATCGCGGTATGACTACTGGTGGCCGAGGACTGCTGCAGGCTAAGAAAACCTATTGCCAGCAGACCACATAGGATGCCGCCCAGCTTGTAATGATCGTAGGGCTCATTAAATAATAAAAAAGCAGCCAATAATGGGATGAGCAAGGATAGTCTTTGGGCAGCATCGGAGCGCACAATGCCTGCGTATTGTACGGCATAGGCCATCACAATAAAGATACTGGGCAAAAGTAAACCCAGTAACAGCAAAACAACGATTGGTAATTCAGGCTGCCATAAATTATCCAGGCGGGGCTGCAATAAAGTTAGGGTCAAAACACTGGCCATCACATAATTAGCTGCTATTGCTTGGCTGACCTGAATTGAGTGTTGCCGCGCCACCTTTAATAAGATAGATACGCTGACACTGCAGACAATGCTAAAAACCAAAAACCACATAATGTTTTCTTTCTTTTTAAATGGGTATTTTACTGACGTGGGCTTAATCCCAATGAATCTAAAAGTGCGAGATCACGCGCTTGTTCAGGATTCGGCGTGGTCAAAAGCATATCGCCATAAAAAATAGAGTTTGCGCCAGCCATAAAACAAAGGGCTTGTTCGCTGTCGGTCAAATGATCGCGTCCGGCGGATAGGCGAACTACGGCTGTAGGCATGCAAATGCGCGTGACGGCAATGGTCCGTACTAAATCAAAGGGGTGTGGCGGCTCTTGGTTTGCTAAAGGGGTACCTGGGTGGGGCACCAACTGATTAATGGGGACAGAGCTAGGGTAGGGCTTTAGATTAGCCAGGGTGGCAATTAATCGGGCGCGCTGCTCGAGGTTTTCCCCGAGACCAATAATGCCCCCGACGCAGCTCTTTAGCTGTGCCTCGTGAACCTCGTTGATGGTGTTAAGTCTGTCTTCGTAGGTACGGGTACTGATGATTTCCGGATAAAAATCAGCCGAGCTATCCAGATTGTGATTATAAAAATCCAATCCTGCTGCTTTAAGGCGTTGGGCTTGTCCTTTTTTTAGCATGCCTAGAGTAACGCAGGTCTCTAAACCTAAAGCCTTTACTTCTTGGATTAGGGCGATGACATCATCAAGCTGTTTTTCAGTGGGTGAGCGCCATGCAGCCCCCATGCAGAATCGTCGGGCACCTTGGTCTCGGGCTTTTTGCGCTGCTTTTAGTACGGTTTCAGGCGGTAATAACGCCTCATTTTTGACCCCAGTATCAAAATGTCTTGATTGCGGACAGTAACCGCAGTTTTCAGGGCAGCCCCCCGTCTTGATAGATAACAAAGTAGCTAACTCAACCTGATCGGGAGAATGGTTTTGTCTATGGATTTGCTGCGCTTGCCACAATAATTCTAAAAGGCCCTTTTTAAATAAATCTAATACTTGTTGTTCAGACCAGTAAACATTTTCTGTGCCGGTGTCAGCCATCATCCGCTCCTGTAAAAAGGACTATAAGTCGTCATTGTTCATACGTAAGTATTTTCTTTGAAAGATGGCTGTCAATGTAAGGACAAAAGGTTTTTTTGGCGAGTAATAAAACTCGCAGGCTTCTTTCCATAAACGATTTTTGATTGGGAATTAAGGGGAGTTAGAGGTATTTAAACGAAAATAGAGGCAGATAGCGCTATCTTTAGTGAACATTTTGTTACTTTCATATATGTAACTTTTTGTTTGTTTGGCTTTTAGCTCATTGCCCCACAGCTACTTTATAGCGAATTCTCTTTATTTAACTAGGGTTAATATGCTAGTGCGCCATGGCCTTTTGTTGTAGATTTCAAACTGACACGACGACTGCTCAAAATAGGGCAGTGCGCTGTTCACATTTAACTTACTGATTAAAAATAATTTGGAGGCTTCAATGATTAATTTTTTGCGTCGACGGTTGTGTGTAGCAGCACTGAGTGCAGCTGCGGCTGGTGCCATGACTTTTGGTTTAGCTGCCCCTGCTGCAGCACAGGATGATTGGCCCGATCGGCCTATTAAATTGATTGTCGGTTTTAATGCAGGCGGGACTACGGATGTCGTTGCGCGTATTTTAGCGGAGGACATGAGTCAGTCTTTGGGGCAGCCTATCATCGTAGAAAATCGACCAGGTGCTGGCAGTAACATCGCAACTGATATGGCTAAACGTGCAAAACCTGATGGCTATACCTTGTATATGGTGGCTGTGACCGCTGCTATTAACCAGACTTTATATGAAAATGTCGACTTTGATTTAAAAAATGATTTCGAACCGGTCAGTTTGGCAGTCAAGGTTCCCAATGTATTGGTGGTTAATCCCAATCTGCCCGTGAATAGCGTCCAAGAGCTCATTGACCATGCCAAAGAAAATCCAGGCACTTTAAACTTTGCTTCATCAGGCAGTGGTACCTCTATCCACATGGCTGGCGAGCTGTTTAAACAGTTAGCTGATATCGATGTCACTCATATTCCTTATAGTGGCAGTGCACCGGCATTGACAGACCTGATTGGCGGCCAGGTGGATTATGCCTTTGATAATATGCCCTCGGCTTGGCCCCATGTGACAGGTGACAAATTACGGGCTTTGGCCGTAACCACCAGTGAGCGCACTGATTCGGCGCCTGATTTGCCCACCATGCAAGAGTCAGGCTTCGAGACCTTTGATGTGTCTTCTTGGTTTGGAATCATCGCGCCCAAGGGTACCCCAGAGTCAATCACACAGCGGCTAAATGAAGCCATGCACGAGGCGATGAAGAAACCAGAAATCCGCCAGCGCTTGTCTGATTTAGGCGCAGTACCCGAATTCACTTCGAGAGCAGAGTTTGCAGACTTCTTAGAGTTTGAAGTAGATAATTGGGGTGAGGTCGTAGTGGCATCAGGCGCTACGGTCGATTGATAACGATTTTGATGTTCTTGTGATATAGAAAAACCCTCCCGGTGCATTTTTCGGCATCGGGAGGGTGATTTAAATGATATTCAAATAACTGATGATCAAATCATTATTGATTTTCCATCAGCCCCAGACGTTCTAGGGTTGCTTTTTGCTCGGCAGTAGATTCAATCGCAAACTCTTTGAAATCCTCTGAGTTCATATAGTGTGGTGTCATATCATAGTTATCGAGCATGTCGATAAATTCTTGGCTTTCCATCGCCTCTTTGAAAGCATCATGCAGTTTCTTCACGACTTTAGGATCTGTGCCTTTGGGCGCCACAATCCCCCAAGGCGAGGTTTGCACTATATCGATGCCAACCTCTTGCAAGGTGGGTACATCGGGAAAGCTCTTGAGGCGCTCGCCACTCCAGACGACTAAAAGACGTAGTTTGCCATCCTTTACATGAGGCACCCATGCACTTGCCTCGGCCGAGGCATCAACGTGTTCCCCCAGCACGGCATTAATGGACTCTGCTGCACCCTTATAGGGGATATGCTCAACCTGCATACCGGTTTTTTCTGCGATTTGTTCCATCGTCAAATGGTTCGACGTGAGCGGGCCTGCTGTGCCATAACTAATGGAATTATCCTGAGCATATTCGACCAGCTCTTCAAAGGTCTGGAAAGGCGAAGACTCAGGTACAACAATCCCAAAAGCGTAACCAGTCAAACCAATTACATAAGAAAGGTCGTTGAGTGGATCCATTTGGAAGTTGGTCACAAAAGGCATGCGATAAAGGCTGATGGGCGCTAATGCTAGAGTATGACCATCATTGGTGGCATTTTGCAATTGCAAAGTAGCCAGCGTACCCCCAGCGCCTGTCCTATTTTCTACCACGATGGGCTGGCCCAAAATATCAGCAGCCTTTTCCGCCAGCACACGCATCGGTGCATCTGTAGAGCCCCCAGGAGGAAAGCCGATATACACTTTAATCGGACGATTGGGGAAATCATCCGCAGCCTGAGCTGTGCCGACAAAGGGTAGGCTAGCTGCTGCAGCCAACAAGAAACTCAAGATCCGACGTCTACTGATAAACCTCATATTGTCACCATACTTATTGATTGTTTATGTTTGTTTTGTAGTCAGCAACACCTCTTGGACTTCGGGTAATTTATCTTTTCCAAAGTAGATGTCATTGTTTACAAAAAAGGTAGGTACACCAAAAGCGCCCATATCAGCTGAGCGCTGAGTGTTTTGTATTAATAGTTCTTTGATGTGGGGTTCTTGGGCCCGTTCGAGCAGGATGCGGCCATCTAAACCGGCCTGATCCAAAGCCTGGATAATGGTTTCATCAACGGACATGTTTAATTCGTGCTCCCACATACATTTAAAAATATGTTCTATATATTGCTCAAAGCATCCCAGCTCTTTAGCAGCTAGGCTAGCGCGCATTATTTTGAGAGTATTGACTGGGAAGAAAGGGTTACGACGAAAATCATGTAACCCGTAACGCTGTATAAATCGCTCGGATTCACGGCGAGCATACGCACTTTTAGCTGGAATGTTTTCATAAGCCACCATCGGAGGCTCATTGTTGGTGAGTTTGAACAGTCCGCCAAGCAATATCGGAACATACTCAAAGGTGCAGCCAGTGCGTTGTTGTATGCGTGGAATCACCCGATGGCTTAGATAAGCGTTAGGGCTCCCAAAGTCAAAATGAAACTCTACCGATGCAATCATAGAACTGCCTTTGCGGTTTTGTGAATGGATGAAAATACTAGTGTTATATTAAAAATAATATTATTACCAAGATTCCATCCAAGGTCGGAGATCGAATTCATGTGTCCACGCGTCGCGAGGTTGCAGATGGATTTGCCAATAAGCCTCAGCGATTGAGTCGGGATCCAAAATGCCTCCTTGATCCTTGGTTGCATAACGCTCGGGGAAATTCTCTTGAATAAATGCAGTGTCTATTGCCCCGTCAATCACCGAGTGAGCCACGTGAATGCCCTGGGGCCACAGTTCTCTAGCCATACTTTGTGCTAGTGCACGCAAAGCATTTTTTGCCCCTGCAAATGCTGCAAAACCAGAACCACCACGTAGGCTAGCAGTTGCGCCTGTAAAAATAATGGTTCCTCGTTTTCTGGGCAGCATGACTTTACTGACCTCGCGCCCCATTAAAAAGCCAGCGAAACAGCCCATTTCCCAGACTTTGTAATACACGCGTGCAGTGGTTTCAGTGATTGGAAAACGCACGTTGGCGCCGATGTTAAATACCGCCACCTCAATAGGGGCAATATCTTTTTCGATGGTTTGAACGAGATCGATCATTTCGTCTTCGGCACGTGCATCGCTACCAAATCCATAGGCTTGGCCACCTTGTGCAGTGATCTCATCAATCAGAGGTTTGAGTTTGTCCGCGTTACGACGTGTCACGCAGGCGATGTAGCCTTCGCGGGCAAAGCGCTTGGCAATAGCACTGCCTGTGGCATCACCTGCTCCGATCACTAAGATTGCTTTTTTTGAGGGGATTGAATTGTTGGTCATTATTCCTCCGTGTTTTTCGTTTGTTGCTCTGGTATTAGTTTAGGTTGTTATGAGCTTTGTTTGGGGGAATAGTGTATCGGTTTAGGGTGATCTTTGTACGCTGCACTGCAGGAGTTGTTTTTTGCTATTTCTCTGTTGCTCGGTATATCTACAAAATAGTTCTTTCTGCGTGGCTGTGGTTTTTTTATTGTTGTGTTTATGAAAACAAAAAAGCCCTTGATACCTAATATCAAGGGCTTAAATCTTGGCGGAGCGGACGGGACTCGAACCCGCGACCCCCGGCGTGACAGGCCGGTATTCTAACCAACTGAACTACCGCTCCTATGGCGTCCCCACGGGGATTCGAACCCCGGCTGCCGCCGTGAAAGGGCGGTGTCCTA
>DATGSS010000078.1:0-3752 GCA_035302345.1 Paenalcaligenes sp. | reverse complement strand
TTGATTTCTCGTCGTTTGCGGCGCATCAATCGTGACACCCTCAGTATGAATGCCGAGCTCACACGAGTCGTTAGCGAGAGCATTGCAGGTCAAAGGGTAGTCAAATTATTTAATGGTTATGCCCACGAAGGCGGTCGTTTTGCTTATGTGAATGGTCGTTTACGCCGTTTTGCGATGCGTGCTGCCAGTGCGAATGCGGCCTTATCGCCCATTACCCAGTTTTTTGTCACTATAGCGGTAGCAATAGTTATTGCCGTCGCACTTTACCAAGCAACCAGCAAAGGGCTTACCATAGGTGGCTTTGCTGCATTTATGGCGGCGCTAGTGCAGTTGCTAGACCCCATACGTCGATTAGCCAATATCACCGGTACAGTACAGCGGATGTTAACCGCAGCAGAAAGTGTATTTACTTTGATTGATTGGGATAAAGAGTCCGATACGGGTACCGAAACGCTGACCGAGCCAGCCCAAGGCTATGTCACTTTCAAAGAGGTCTCTCACCAGTACGAGGGGCAGGATCGTCCCGTGGTCCAAGGGGTTAGTTTTGAAATCAAACCAGGTCAGACGGTGGCTTTGGTGGGGCGCTCTGGCAGCGGGAAAACGACATTAGCTAATATGTTGCCCAGATTTATAGAGCCCAATTTGGGGGGCACAATTACAGTCGACGACAAGGATATAGGGGCACTGACTTTGCATTCATTGCGTCGCAACTTATCTTTTGTCAGCCAAGATGTTGTTCTTTTTGAGGGCACCATCAAAGATAATGTGGCTTATGGCGAGTTTTCCGATAAAACAGATGACGAGGTTTGGCAGGCACTAGAGGCAGCTAACCTGGGTGATTTTGTGCGCGGAATGCCCCAAGGCATGCACACCTATGTTGGCGAACAAGCCAGCAAGCTCTCGGGTGGTCAACGCCAGCGGTTGGCCATTGCACGAGCCATTATTAAAGACTCACCTATTTTGATTTTAGACGAGGCGACCTCAGCTCTAGACAGCGAATCCGAACGACAAATACAGCAATCCTTGGATGAGCTAATGCGTGAACGCAGCACATTGGTAATTGCGCATCGCTTGGCAACGGTGAAAAATGCTGATCGTATTATCGTCTTGGATGAAGGCAGTATCGCTGAGCAAGGGACCCATGACGAGCTTATTGCTCATCAAGGGATATATGCTGCACTGTATCAAATGCAGTATGCTGAAGAGCATGTCCATTCAACACCTGCCAGTGCATAGGCAGTGATATTGTTATTAATGGCAATGCCACAAAAACAGAATATGAGAAACCACCATGTATAAAAGCACAATAACAGCCGTGATGGCCGCGGCACTCTTAGTGGGTTGCGCGAGCACGGATGAGGGCGGCTTTAGCCAAGAGCGCGTTCGTCAAGATCGCTATTTGGTCACCGAACAAAAGTTGCCGGCCCGATTCCCTGACATCCAGCAAAGCCTATTTAAACATCGCGATGCCTGCGACATCTATTTTGAGTTCAAACCAGATCCACAACAGGTGCACTATGCTACTTTGCTGTATCGATTGAATAAAGAGGATGACATCCGTGAATCAGCGTTTGCTGACATGACGGCCTATGCATCAGGCAACATGCAAATTGATGTCTATGCCTATTATTCGCGCAATAAAGATTTAGCATATGCTTTATTAAAGGCATTGAGTTCGCCTGAGCAGTGCCCCCGCCAAGAAAATTAAAATAAAATGAGGTCGTATTGCTCTTGGTTGTAATAAGGATCAACCTCTAAAGAGATCGGTTTACCAATAAAATCGCCCGTCTGTGCTAGGTACTGACTTTCTTCGTCCAAGAATAAATCAACTACTTCTTGAGCGGCAATAATGCGAAATTCTTTAGGATCAAATTGACGAGCCTCGCGTAATATTTCGCGCAGAATCTCATAGCAAATGGTGCGGGCAGTACGTACGCTACCGCGCGAATTACAAGTAGGGCACTCTTCACTAAGCACCTGAGCCAAAGACTCGCGCGTGCGTTTACGTGTCATCTCGACCAGACCCAGCTGGCTAAACTCGCTGATTGTGATTTTGCTGTGATCGGACTCGGTCGCGCGCTTTAGCTCATTAAGCACTGACTGACGGTGTTCTTCGTGATCCATATCTATAAAATCAACTAAGATAATACCGCCTAAATTACGCAGTCTCAGTTGGCGAGCGATAGCAACCGTAGCTTCTAGATTGGTTTTGAAGATGGTGTCGCGGAAATTGCGACCCCCTACATAGCCTCCTGTATTAACATCGATTGCTGTAAGCGCCTCGGTTTGATCGATGATTAGGTAGCCCCCAGAGTTGAGCTCGACACGTCGTGATAAAGCTCTTTGTATTTCCTCCTCAGCATTGACAGTATCAAAGAGAGCACGACGCCCACTATAGTGTGATAGCCGATCGTGCACCGAAGGGGTATAGGTTTTTGACCAGACGGACATCTGTTGAAAGGTGGTTCGCGAATCAACCACTATTTTATCGATCTCCGAGCCGACCATATCACGTAGTACGCGTTCGGCCAGATTCAAATCTGTATAAAGGTTTGAAGGGCAGGGCTGGGTTTTCAAACGATCTGAAATGCGCTGCCACAGTTTTCTTAGATAAGTGCAATCAGCTTGTAGTTCTTCGTCGGTAGCATTCTCTGCTTGGGTGCGCACGATAAACCCACCCGGTAAATTGCTCGCGATAGATTGCATACGTTCTTTGAGATCATTTCTGGTTTCTTCGTCTTCGATGCGTTGGGAAATACCTAGATGGGGATCAAAAGGCATATAGACCAACATGCGCCCAGCGATACTGATTTGGGTCGTCACGCGAGCCCCCTTGGTGCCAATAGGGTCTTTAACAACCTGAACAATAATTGATTGGCCCTCGAACAAAAGCTTTTCAATAGGGGTAATAGGTGCACCGGTTAATCGCTCTTGCCTGTTTTGCCGTAAATCCCCGACATGAATAAATGCCGAGCGGTCTAAGCCAATATCGATAAAAGCACTTTGCATCCCAGGCAGCACACGGGCCACGCGGCCAAAATAAATATTGCCCACAATACCTTTTTGGCAGGTGCGTTCGAGTAGTAGCTCTTGAATTTCTCCTTGCTCGACAATAGCAACCCGTGTTTCAAAAGGGGTGACGTTAATTAGTATGTCTTCGGCCATGGCTCTATAGGTCTCCTTGAGTCGCCCATTGATAGGATTGCCTAACGGGTGGATTACTGAATAGATAAAAGTAATATACAGGTGCTGTTTATTAAAGAGAGCGGTAGCTTTTCCTAGCGCATCAATTTAAGTCTATTCCATGAGGTAAAAATATGCACCTGCCACGCATTCCCTATAAAGCAGTGGGTGGGCTAAAAAAGAGACTGATTTCTAAGAGTACTGTTGTAGGAAAGGGATACTTCAGGCTTTCATTACCCATAAAACAAAAGAGGCTTGCAGTAGATCTTTTCTATTGGTAGTATGCTTTCTTTGGTTTTGCAGGCGATCGAGTAATCACTTGGATAAATGCTTTAGGCAACCACCCATAGTGATTTGCTATTTAGCAGCTCAATCGCACGGCTGGCTGAAAAGGCGCAAATAACATTCTGTTGCTTTTTTTCGGACCTGCTTGCAAAATTATTTTTAAAGGGTTAGTATTATATTCCCTTCGGATTTGGGGGTAGCCAAACAGAGCTTTTTAGGGCTCGGCACCAAAAGATGACTCGTTAAGATGATTCGGTGTTTTGGCAACAGACATCATTTGTTTT
>DATGSS010000077.1:0-55005 GCA_035302345.1 Paenalcaligenes sp. | reverse complement strand
TATTTAATGGCTTAAGCCTTGAATTAGCGCGGTTGGCCTTAAATGCACCCTGGGTGCGTATGCATACCGACTCATCTCCTCAGGGCGAGATACTCACTGCAATACAGCTGGGCAAATCACTGCGCATCCCAGTTGATCCTCGAGGCCAAATGCTGGTCCCATACCGAGGGCAAGCAGGCTCGTTTCCAACGGTTTCGGCCACTCGGCTTCTGCAGGGGGATGTTGATAAGCAATCGCTCGAGGCTTTAAAGGGTGCTGTAGTGTTAATTGGAACTTCAGCTCTGGGCTTAGCGGATTTACGTACAACGCCGTTGCAAACCAGCTTTCCCGGTGTCGAGGTCCACGCCAACGCAGTAGATACCATTCTTAATGCTTATTGGCAGCAAAACAATTCAGAACAAGACAGCAAACAAAACCCTTTTTACTACCAGCCTGACTGGGGCGAGGGTGCTGTCATCGCACAGATATTGTTTTTTGGACTTTTATTAGCTGTATGGCTACCCGGGCGCAGCCTATGGCAAATGCTGTTGGGATCGGTGGGTGGTGTTGGCCTGGCTGTATCGCTTAATTTATTACTGTGGTCTTTAGGGCATTATGCACTGCCGCTCGCCTTGGTGGTTTTATGCTTATTGAGTATTGGCGCCTTTAATCTGGTTATCGGTTATTGGTCGACTGCACGACAGCGTCAACAAATCCAAAACTTATTTGGTGAGTATGTCCCAGCAGCTCATGTTGCACACATGATTGCTAACCCTACAAGCGTTCACTTAGAAGGCACGCAAAAAGAGATGACTGTACTTTTTGCAGATATTCGCAACTTTACCGCTATTTCAGAGGGACTCTCACCAGCAGAATTAAAATCCGTCCTGAATCGTTACTTGTCGGCAATCACCGAAGTAATTTTTGCACACCAGGGGACCATCGATAAATATGTAGGCGATCTGGTAATGGCCTTTTGGAATGCTCCTTTGGATGATGCCCAGCATGCACTACACGCGGTGCAAACTGCGCTGGCCATGCAGATTAGGGCACAACAACTGCGTGCTGAATTTCGTGAACAAGGTCTGCCTGAATTTCATGTGGGGATAGGACTCAATACAGGCACCATGAATGTGGGCGACATGGGCTCTGTTTATAGACGAGCCTACACAGTATTAGGGGATTCCGTTAATTTGGCGGCGCGCTTGGAATCACTGTGTAGTTATTATGGTGTCTCTATTTTGGTTAGTGATACTACTCGCGCTGCCACGCCAGATATTATTTATCGCACCATTGATTGGGTGCGTGTAAAAGGGCGTCAGGCTCCTTTGATTATCAGCCAACCCATAGCACTAAACAATCAATTAAGCAGTAACGAGCAACAAACACTAAAGCTTCATGAGCAGGCTTGTCAGGCCTACCAAGAGGGCGAACTGCAAAAGGCCCAGACTCTTTTTAATCAACTCAAACAAGATTTACCTGCAGATCCTCTGTATGATCTATATTTGCAGCGGATCCAGGCCGCACACGCTGACACTTGGAACCCCGTTTTCACACACGATAATAAATAATCCTTATGTCATTTTTACAGCAATGGTTATTTGAGTTCACCCAGCTGTGGCATCCCTATTATTTTATATTTATTGGGCTTGCCTGCGTATTGATGTTCCTGCTCGGACGTAGCAGCCGTGGCATGTTGCGTTTTACCGCTTTAATGCTTTTCTTGTTTTTGCTTTTTTTAATCAGCGAAGCCTTATTAAATGCCGCTGATGCACGGTCAGCAGCCAGCATCTTTCATTATGGTGCTTTATTTACTCTGGGCATCGTGCTGATTCGACAGGTAGGGCTGTGTTGGTTTCGCTTGCTTTTACCCCGCGTCAATTTACATCCCCCGCGCATCCTCGAAGAGCTCATAATACTGTTGGGATATGTTGGATGGACTTTATTCTTATTGTCGGATGTGGGTCTAGAGCTTAGCAGCTTGGTCACTAGTACAGCCGTTGTCACAGCTGTTTTGGCCTTTGCGATGCAAGATACTCTGGGCAATATTTTGTCTGGATTAGCACTGCAGCTAGATCAGTCCATTTGCCTGGGTGATTGGCTGGAATTCGAGGACATGTTTGGTGAGGTCGTGCAAGTACAGTGGCGCCATACAGCAATCATGACTCGGTTTGGCGAAAAGATCCTCATACCTAATAGCGATTTAATGAAAAATCGCGTCAAAATCATCGGCGGACATACCGTGCCAGGACGCTATATCACATTGTTTTTTTATGGCACTTATGCAGTACCGCCAACAGAGGTAGTAGAAGCTGTTCAACAGACTTTATCTAAAACGCACATTGAAGGCTCTTTACCTGCACGTCCACCAATAGTACAGGTGATGGATTTTGAGAAAGGTCAAATTACTTATGCATTACATTGCTGGATAGGGGAGCCGCGTCGTATAGGTGCAATACGCTCTGTTATTTGGCAGCATTTATACGCTTTGTACCAGCGCAAGGGATGGTATTTATCAGCACCTAATCAAGATTTAAGTATCGTTACGCATCGACACAAACAAGATTCACTCACTCGTACCCACCGCCATACGTCTCAAGAAAAGCTTGATTTCTTGCAGCGGGTTAAACTGTTGGCGCCGCTCAATAATGAAGAACTCAACCAGCTAAGCGCACAATTAAAAACCGTTTATTACGTTCGTGGCGCAACATTGATAGAGCAGGGGACAGCCGGTGAAAGTATGTTTATCGTCATGAGCGGCCGAGCCGCTATTTACGTACAGCTACAAGATAGCAAACATTGCGTCGCTGTGTTGGGTAGTGGCCAGGTCTTTGGTGAAATGAGCTTGATGACCGGAGAGCCTCGCCAAGCTACTGTGATAGCCGAAGAAAATTTGATCTGTTACGAATTAGACAAACAGAGCTTTGCCAGCATTATTGAAAAACGCCCCGAATTGGCTGAATCGATGGCCGAACTGCTTAGCGTACGTGCACAAGAACTAGAGGCTTTACAAGATAATATCCACACAACTTCGCGGCCATTGGAAAAGCAACGTTTATTAGGCAGTATTCGCAATTGGTTTGGCTTGTAATACCGATTAATCCCCAGTGACGTTATACTCATAAGCTGTTTTTAGCTACACTAGAACACTTGAATTAGCGGAGCATGACAAGGCGAGATTGCCCAATCATTCCGACCTTCTTCTGTATATTTGGAGTGACTCTATGACAAAAAAAGTTGTTTTTACTGACAAAGCACCCGCAGCAGTTGGACCATACTCCCAAGCGATTGTGGCCCCGCAGGGCAGAACCTTGTATATTTCCGGGCAATTGCCATTGGATTTAAATACCGGTGAGCTAGTTTCCGAAAATTTTGAAGCACAAGCACGCCAGGCTTTTGAAAATATGCAGGCGGTACTTGCTGCCGAGGGTGCTACCTTTGAGCACGTCGTTAAATTTAGCTTGTTCCTGACCGATCTGAGTATGTTCGCTAGCGTCAACGCCATTATGGCCGAGTTGGTGCCCGAGCCTTTTCCTGCCCGCTCAACAATTGGCGTTGCCAGTTTGCCCAAAGGAGCTCAGTTTGAGGTTGAAGCAATCGCAGTGATCCCTCAATAACTGCACAACGCGTAAAGCGCCAAAGCCCTGTTTTGGCGCTTGATGTGTTTTTAAAATATTTGTAATGCCCAATAAAAGCCCTCGTAAACCAGCGCGTAAAACACCTGCAGCAGCAAAAAAATCAGCTAAATATCGCTCATCTACACCATCGTTAAAAGAGCGTTTAGCAAAGCTGGGACTGCATCATGATATGGACTTTGTGGTTCATTTACCATTGCGTTACGAGGACGAAACCCGCATCACGCCGATCAACCAACTGCAACCGGGTCGCAGTGTTTTAATACAAGGCACAGTGCTGGGGCACAACGTTCAGTATCGACCTCGTCGTCAACTACTCGCCAGACTGCAGGATGACAGCGGTGTTATTACTTTACGCTGGTTGCATTTTTATCCAAGCCAAATCAATGCTTTAAAAAAAGGCGCCGTGCTGCGTCTCAAAGGGGAGGTCAGACAGGGATTTCATGGCCTTGAAATGGTGCACCCAAATATCCGTTCGGCAAATCGGCCTTTGGCTGGAACCTTGACGCCTGTCTATCCCACCACAGCCGGACTCAGTCAAGCACAACTCAATTCAGCTATTCTCGAGGCATTAAAAAGAGCGGACTTGAGTGATACCTTACCCAATTCAATTCAGAAAAAGTATTCGCTATGGTCATTTGAGCAGGCCATACGCTTTTTACATTATCCCAGCAAGGATGCGCCCACCGAGGCCTTATTGGATAAAGAACACCCTGCTTGGTATCGTGTCCAATTTGATGAGCTCCTAGCACAACAACTAGCTTTAGCCCAGGCACGCGAACGGCGCCTAGCCCTAGGCGGTATTGTAATGCCGCTACAATCGGGAAGACTGCAAAAAGAACTTGTTGCTCAGCTTCCATTTGAGCTCACCAATGCACAAGAGCGGGTGGTAAAAGAAATCATCCAAGATATGCACCAAGCGCACCCAATGCACCGGTTGGTTCAAGGGGATGTCGGCAGTGGAAAAACCATAGTTGCGGCATTAGTTGCAGCCCATGTTATCGATCATGGTTATCAAGTGGCCTTGATGGCGCCCACTGAAATACTGGCCGAACAGCACTATGAAAAAATCCATCACTGGCTCGCTCCACTAGGCGTTAATGTGCAGTTTATGGTGGGCAGCCAAAAAGCCTCTCAACGACGCGAAATCATGCCCCAAATTGCTGATGGGAGCGCACATTTTGTCATTGGTACCCAGGCACTCATACAAGAACAGGTAGTGTTTCATAATTTGGCCTTGGTGTTACTGGATGAGCAACATCGTTTTGGGGTCGAACAGCGATTAGCACTAAGTAAAAAAGGACTCCAAACAGATTCATCTGGCCAATCCTTATGGCCACATCAACTCACCCTAAGTGCAACCCCAATCCCACGCAGCTTGGCCATGACTTATTATGCTGATTTAGACTTATCCGTGATTGATGAGCTTCCCCCAGGGCGCAAACCAATACAAACTAAACTCGTGGCCGAACAACGCAGAGATCAGGTCGTCGCAGGAATTGGCCGTGAGGTTGCTGCGGGACGGCAGGTATATTGGGTTTGCCCACTCATAGAAGAAAGCGAGGCGCTGCAACTCAAAACAGCCGAAGAAACTTATGAGCGCCTACAAGAGCAATTACCTGACTGTAAGATTGGACTATTGCATGGGCGTGTGGATCGGACAACAAAACAGGAATTAATGGATGACTTTAGGAACGGTGAGGTCGATATCCTCGTCGCTACCACTGTAATTGAGGTGGGGGTTGATGTGCCTAATGCCTGCTTAATGGTGATTGAACATGCCGAGCGTTTTGGTTTGGCGCAGTTACATCAACTACGCGGTCGAGTGGGGCGGGGCAGCACTCAGTCCTATTGTATTCTGCTATACCAAGGACCGCTTTCTGTCGCGGCTCGTGAGCGTCTACGAGCAATGTACGAAACCACTGACGGTTTTGAAATTGCCCGACGAGATTTAGATATTCGTGGGCCCGGAGAATTTCTAGGCATGCGGCAATCGGGGCAAATGCTACTAAGATTTGCTCAGCTAAACGATCAAGTATTATTAAATGCTGCTAAAGAAACTGCACAGTGGCTATTAGAAAATGCTCCTGATATTGCAGAAAAGCATCTAAACCGTTGGTTAGGCGGGCGCGAAGAACTCATGCAAAGCTAAGATAGGCATAAAGTTTGATAAATTAATAGCACCCTAAAACTCATGGCCATTTTTTTACAAATGCAGGCATATTTATGACATTTACTGAGCTTAGATATATCGTCGCAGTAGCCCGAGAGCGTCATTTTGGACGCGCTGCCGAGGCCTGCTTTGTCAGTCAACCCACATTATCAGTAGCGGTTAAAAAGCTGGAAGAAGAACTTGGGGTAGTACTGTTTGAGCGCGGCGGCACCGAAATAGGCGTGACACCCATAGGCCTGCGCATCATTGAACAAGCGCAGCGGATCCTCGAAGAGGGCGACCGGCTCAGAGAAATCGCACTACAGGGTCAAGACCCGCTCACTGGCCCCCTCAAAGTAGGCGTGATTTATACAGTAGCTCCATATTTATTGCCGTTATTGGTACCCGCCCAAATACAGCTGAGCCCACAAATGCCATTGGTGCTCCAAGAAAACTACACAGTTAAATTGCTAGAGCTACTCAGACAAGGTGAAATCGACTGTGCCATTGTGGCTTTGCCATTACCCGAAAGTGGCTTTATGACAAAAGAGATCTATCAGGAGCCCTTCATCGTAGCCATCCCGCATAATCATCCATGGACCAGCAAAGAATTGATAGACCCCGAAGAGCTCAAATCAGAAACTATGCTCTTGCTGGGCGCAGGGCATTGTTTTCGTGATCAGGTTCTGGATGTTTGCCCCGAACTATCACATTTTTCTCCTAGCAGCGAAGGAATACAAAAAACCTTCGAGGGCTCTTCTTTAGAAACCATACGGCATATGGTGGCCACAGGCATAGGTATAACGGTATTGCCAGCTAGTGCCAAGCCCGAACGCGATCAAAAACCACTGCTGCACTATGTGCCCTTTAAAGAACCTGTGCCTAGCCGTACGATTGCACTGGTTTGGCGTCGTAGCTTTCCGCGCATTTCAGCCATCGAAGCCTTGGCCCAGGCTATTCGCAACTGTGGTTTACCATGCGTAGATTATCTGCCTGATGCAGGCCACAAAATTAACGATTAATTAAATCAAAACTACGATAAGGACTACACCTTTGGGGGTCAGCCGTGATAAGCTTACAATTGTACTGTTCCAATTAAGGAGTAAAGATGGCTAAATCAGTTAAAAGCAATGTACATCACACAGATGCAATTCCTGTAGATATTGGTATAGACGAAGAAAATCGTGCCAAGATCTCAGTAGAACTATCCAAAGTTCTGGCCGATACCTATACGCTTTATCTAATGACGCACAATTTCCACTGGAACGTGACAGGGCCGATGTTTAATACCCTACACAATATGTTCATGGATCAGTACACCGAGGCTTGGCAGGCACTGGACGAGATCGCTGAACGTATTCGTGCGCTAGGTCATTTTGCCCCCGGTACCTATGCAGAGTTTAGCAAGCTAACCTCAATCAAAGAGCCTCAAAGCATACTTAGCGCTGACGAAATGATCCGTGCATTACTCGATGCGAACGAGGCCGTTGCACGCACCGCGCGACACGCTTTTGATTGTGCAGATGCGGCTGACGACCAGCCCACAGCGGATTTATTGACCGCACGCCTAGAGGTGCACGAAAAAACCGCGTGGATGCTACGTAGCATGCTCGCCTAAAATTCCATTCCCCCATCACGGTTATACGCTGTGATGGGGTTTTTTTGTGTGTGCCAACAGAACAATAATCATCAACCTAATTAGCTCACCAGCATCAATTACAGCAGTTAACTATTAATTATTTTAAACCCTTATGTAACAAAACCTAAGATGAAGGCACAACTTCATCATTTGAGGAGGATAAAATGAAAAAAATACTCACGCCCGTTGCAGCTGCTTTGGGCCTAAGCTTTAGCATGAGCATGTCCGCAGCCCAAGCAGACACCATCACCTTTGCGATTGCTGGCCCTTATACTGGCCCACTCACACAATACGGTGAAATGGTCCAACAAGGGGTAAATACCTTTGTTGAGCTGACGAACGAGCAGGGGGGTGTCCTGGGGAAACAAATCGAAGTCGTCGTTGTGGATGATGCATGCGAACCCAAGCAAGGTCCTGTGGTCGCTAACCGCATAGTTAATGATGGCATTAACTATGTCATTGGTCACGTCTGCTCTGGTGCGACTATTGCCGCCACTGATATTTATAACGACGAGGGTATTGTCATGATCTCACCTTCTGCTACAGCACCTGCTGTGACTGAGGGCAAAGGCTATGACACCATCTTTCGTACCATCGGTCGCGACGATCAACAAGGTCCAGCCGCTGCCGAAGTGATTATTAATGAAATCAAACCCAGCAAAGTAGCTGTCATTCATGACAAACAATCCTACGGGCAGGGTATTGCACAGGCTGTTCGCGATCGCCTCAATGAGGCAGATGTTGATGTGGTCATGTTCGAAGGGATCAACGCTGGTGACACCGATTATTCTGCTGTAATCACCAAGCTCAAAGGCTCGGGCGCCGAGTTTGTCTACTATGGCGGCTACCATCCCGAGATGGGATTGCTGCTGCGCCAAGGTGCCGAACAAGATCTAAACATTACCTTTATGGGTCCCGAGGGAGCAGGTAACCCCGACATTAATGCGATCGCTGGTGATGCGGTCGAGGGCATGCTCGTCACATTACCTTCGGACTTTACCCAAGAACCAGACAACAAAGCTATCGTGGATGCTTTCCTTGAAAAGGGCCGTGACCCGGGTGGCGCTTTCCAGCTAACCGCATTCTCCGCGGCCAAGGCCTTGGCTACAGCGCTAGAGGCTGTGGGCGAGGATGATCCTATCTTAGTTTCCGAGTGGTTACACGAAAACGAGGTAGATACCCCGATTGGTGTGCTTTCCTGGAACGAGCAGGGCGATCTTAATGAGTTCCAATTTGATGTGTTCGAATGGCACACAGATGGCAGCAAGAGTCTTTACAAAGCTGACTAAATCTCATTAGACGCAGTCTATATAGCAGCATCACAAAAAAAGCAGTGGGGCGTTGGCTCCACTGCTTTTTTATTAGAGGCACGATCTACAATCTAAGGCTGCTTTTAAAAGCGATTATTCAGCACGCCGTGGCAAATAATCACTGCGTAGTACATCCTTGAGCTCGTCATAAGGTATAACAAACTGCGGCATACCTGCAGCATACGGTGCTATCGCATAAGGATCATATTTCACTAAAACACCAGAATCTGTCAGTGCAACATTATCGGTACGCTGAAATGGCCATAAGCGGGCAAATTGCTCGGGATCGTCCTTGGCAAAATCAGATTTGTCTACCCATTTTTGATGTGCTTCCTTTTGAAGTTCATAAAACTGATTTTTCTTTCTAGGACGCACAATATCATCAAGCGTGAGAATTTTTTTATCAGTATTGCTCCAATTGATGAACTGTGTAGCAGCCATGCCATGTGCCGCTCCAGTGTGATACAACCAAACACCCAAATCCAGCACTGTCAGTGCTTTATTTCTATAAATGGTTTTTGCAGCCAAATGAGCCTCATCTGAATGATCGGCGGTTTTCCAAAAATAGTCTTCGAAAGCACTGATGTCTGGCTGTAGCCGATCACCATCTAAAGCGCTAATCATGGCAGCCAGAGACTCATCTACCAAATCAGTCAAATCTCTTTGCCCAGGGAACACCAGCGAATCTACCTCTATGTAGGGGCATTTACCGTCGCAGCCTGGCTTGTGGCGAGACCATTGAGCCGGCTGCGTAAAAACTCCTTTTTTCTGGGTGATAGCATCGGTTTGCGTCGGTATGAGTGAAATGTCTTGGCTGCCCGTGCTCGCGCAAGCGGATAATAGGCTAAGCGCGCCTGCTGTAAACCAAATTTTTATGCTTTTGTGCATTGGCCATCCTTTCTAGGCTATTTACTTGACCGAACTAGCGTCCTGACCGAATAGTATTTGTCTGGAACGTTCATCACTCACGCTGGGGCCAGTGTCCATTTTTTCAGCAATTTCGTACGCGCGCTGTGTTGCTGGACGGGCTTGGATACGCTCGAACCATGCTTTGAGGTGAGGAAACTCATTAAGGTCCTGCTTTTGTCTTTCATGAGAGACAATCCAAGGGTAGCAGGCCATGTCCGCAATTGAATAATCATCAACGATAAAGTCTCGACCCTCTAAACGCTTATTCAGTACACCATATAAACGGCTGGTTTCACGGGTATAACGATCAATGGCGTAGGGGATGGGCTCGGGGGCATAAACATTAAAATGATGATTTTGACCAGCCATAGGCCCTAAACCAGCCATTTGCCAGAACACCCATTCCATTATTTGGACACGCTTGCGGGTATCGACGGGTAAAAACTTGCCCGTTTTCTCGGCCAAATATTGCAAAATTGCACCTGATTCAAAAACAGATATTGAGGAACCACCATCTGCAGGTGCATGATCGACTATGGCAGGAATTCGATTATTAGGGGCTATCTCTAGAAAATCGGGCTTAAATTGATCACCCACACCAATGTTAATGGGGATTATTTTGTAATTCAGCCCAACCTCTTCTAAAAACATGGTGATTTTATGGCCGTTTGGGGTAGTCCAATAGTATAAATCGATCATGTTTGCTCCTGAATGCATTAATTTTTTTGCGTATATTCAATACAATAGTAGCTATCAGACTAACATAAAAAGTGAGTTCTTATGGTTAAAATCTATCACAATCCTCGTTGCAGTAAATCCCGCGAAGTGTTGGCATTACTACGTGAGCGGGATATCGAACCAACAATTATTGAGTATTTAAAAACCCCTTTAAACGCTCAGGAGCTGCGTGACCTTTTCCATGCAGCCAATCTCACAGTGCGTGATGCTATGCGCACCAAAGAAAAAGAATATAAAGAGCTATCCTTAGAAAACGAATCACTCAGTGATGATGAGTTATTGGCCGCAATCGAACAACATCCACGTTTAATGAATCGACCGTTCGTAGTCACAGAAAAGGGGGCAAGGTTGTGTAGACCCACAGATTTAGTCTTAGAGATTCTTTAAAGCGAAATAAAAAAGCTCCTGTATCAACAGGAGCTTTTAAAGTATGATTCGATGAAATTATGCACGCGCCATACAGGCTTTACTCAGTATCATCACCATCCTGAGCGATACCCTCGAAAGAAACCTCGATGGTAACCTCATCAGACACTGCGGGTGCAAATTTATCCATATCAAAATCGGAACGCTTGACGGTTGTCTTAGCGTTGGCACCAATAGCAGGACGCTTTAACATGGGGTGCTCTTCTAGATATTGGTAGTGATCCAATTCCAGAGTCACATCTTTGGTGATACCTTTAATCGTCAGTTCACCCTCAACAGCAACGGGCTCGTCACCGTCGAAAATCACTTTGGTGGACTCAAAGGTCGCTGTAGGATGGTTTTCGGTATCAAAAAAGTCCTCGCCTTGTAGGTGCTCGTTAAAGATCTTGGCACCCGTATTCACAGAAAGTAGATCGATTTCTATCTGCAAATCGCCAGTCTTTTCTTCTAAGTCCAGAATCAGTACGCCGCTGGTATTGTCGAACGAATTATTTTGACGACTTAACCCCATGTGATCATAGGCGAAATGGGCAAAGGTATGGGTAGGATCAACCTGATAAGTCACAGGCTCGGCTACGGCCATACCTGCTGTGCTAGCGAAAATAGCTGCACATGCAGCAGAAATGATCTTCTTGTGATTAAACATAAATAATCCTAATACAAGTGATAAATAAAACAGTCGTTAGCAATAAAAGAGCAGGGCGCTCAGATGACTGCTAAAACACAAAATAAATTAACAAATACAAAGTAAACTGCCTATAGCTAAATTGACACCAATGTTTAAGAATCGTTCAGCTGGCAGTATTAGAAATCCAGTAATATCTAATAAATTAAAGGACTTATTTTCCTACTACTTTGGCTTTGATCTTCACCTCGTTAGAAACAATACTAGGATCAGACCAGCTACCAGAGCCTACGTCGAAATCGCTGCGGTCGATTTCAAATTCAGTTTCGAAAACTAGATTGCCTGCATCATCGCGACTGACAGCGACAGGAAAGCTCAACTCTTGGGTTTCACCTTTGATTTGCAAGACTCCATCCACGGTATATTCGTCCGCATCACCTGGCGATACATGCGTAGACTCAAAAGACGCAGCAGGGTGGTTCGCCATATCAAACCACTCGGCTTTAACAAGCTCGTCGTCAGCCTCTTCGGTTCCAGTGTCGACTGTATCCAAAGGCAGCTCGATTTGGGCGGCCATCTTATCGGGTTCGGCCTCATCAAATGTAATGGTGCCTTGTAAATTGGCAAAACTGCCTTTCATATTGACACCCATTTGCTTGTATTGAAATTCAATCACGCTGTTTTCACTATCTACTTTATATGTATCAGCATGGGCTGCGGCACCCAAGCTAAATGCAACACCAAACAGTGCGGCAACTGCTATTTTATTCATTTTGCACCTTGAACAATCAATTAAAACTTTAGGACATACGATTTAAAAATGGGTCTTTATCAATGAAATGATGCTTTAGAGCTGCCAATATATGGCCAGCAATTAGTATTAAGAAGGCAATATTCAGATAAAGGTGTACATTGAGCAATGTATCAGCCAATTCTTTATCGCGCTCGAGCAGGTCAGGTAAAGGAATCACCCCAAACCAAACCGTTTGGAAGCCCATTGCAGAACTCATCAACCAACCAGAAATTGGCACTACGAACATGAAAAAATATAATCCGGCGTGACCTAATTTAGATAACCAAACAATATGTGGCGGATAATGCTTGGGCAGTGATGGCGGTTGATTCATTAATCGCCACAACAAACGTAGCCAAACTAGGGCAAAGATGCTCACACCAATCCATTTGTGATAGGAGTAAAGCTGCAATTTGCGCGGGCTTAAAGGTAAACCTGCCATATAAAAGCCCAACGGGAACATCACAAAGATTGCCAAGGCAATAACCCAGTGAAAGGTCACTGCCAACCGTGAGTATCTGAGATTCATCAAAAAAACCTTTAACTACTTGCGCTAATGGACGCTATTAATAGACTATACCCAATGGGAAAAGTTCATCTCATACAATTAAACATAAACTATACCCAAAAGTACAGACACAAACGGAATAACATCTATTCCAAAATCAAACGATCAGGGATTCAAGATAGAAATGAACAAAAATCACATAAAGCGCATAATATATATTATGTAAAGTACAGTGTTATCATAAAAATAGATGTCACTAAACCTGGTCTGAACATTTCTTTGGCTACGGACACCTCACTGACAGGACTCGATAATTGATACTTAATACGCAATACTGGATTACTGATTGATTAATTACTGCCTAGTAATATTCGTATTCGAATAAGTCCTTGGGGATATGGTTGATCACCCCGCTACCTTGGGTCTCTTGATCGGCTGACTCAAAGTCGTATCGCATTTCATAATAATCACCCACATCCACGACTTCTAGCTCTCCTGTTAGTTCATCATCGGTACCCAGCATATTTACTGACAAAGAAATATACCCTTCGTGGTAATCCCCAAGCTGATGCGTTGCGGGCTCAAGTACAAAACTATAAGGAAAAAGCAATGTGTGTTCACGATTGGCAGATAACAGCTGGTAGTATTGGAATCCCGTTTCGTTCTTATAGCTGGCCTTGCTGTTGAGTTTTTCCTTTTGGCCATCCAACACATAATCCGAAACAAACTCTATTTGAGTGCTTAGCGGAATTCCTTGTACAGCACCCTGATACACAGTTTCATTGTCAGCGTTAGCGTCAGTGCCCGTCATTTGTATGTTCCAACTAGCTGTTAGATTGTCTTTTAACTCGAGCACATCGATCACCCCTTGAGCATTATTAGGCCGCGGCTGCTTGTACAACCCTACATACGCTATGGCCTGCTCTTCTGTAGCCTCATTTATATTTTTCACTGTATAACTGTTACCAGCCTGAGCATCCCGAGGCAAAATAATCACCAGCCCGTGGTTTTGAACACCGGTCGCGCGATTGTTTGTATCAATAGCCTCAGTTTTAATCGTTAACGCATAAGGGCCGTGCTCATTTACGCCTGGTCGCAAATCTGCGAGCCGTCCGTGCTCATCAGCGGGAGCAAAAGAAAAATCCTTTTGATCGGCCTGCACCCCGCCTAGCTGATTTATTTCTGCCTGGTAACCATCATTGCCCACTGAGTTAATGAAAGTGCCCTCAATAGATAACCAAATATTCCCAGGCAAAGTATTGCCCAGGGCTACTTTGGTTTCATCAGTACTTAGGATGGCTAAGTACTCATCAGCTATGGGCTGTAAATCAACCTCAGCATTATCAGCATCAGCCGTTGCATTAGCAACAGTGTTCATATCAGTGGCAGTATCGGACGATTTATTCCCCTCATCAGTAGCTGGACTTGTATTACTGCTGGTTCTTTCTGAGCTATGGGAAGTGGCAGTCGCACTGTCTTTTGTAGCAGACTTGTCATCGCCACAGGCAGCCAAAGAAACTGTCAACAGCGCTGCTAAAGCACTATAGGACCACTGACGATATGTGACGCTCTCTGATTTCTGCCGCGCATCTTTTTTGATCCAAAACTTTTTATTTAAAAATGTTTTTGTCATAAGTGTCTCCATTTATACAACACTCATAGTAACAAAAAATGACTGAGCTCATTTTTTAGACTGACCTCGGGTTGACCGCTGCCTCCTGCGTTGTAAACGCCTTTCTAAACGATTGACTTGGCGGCGCAGCTTTTGTTGCTGATTTTCTGCTTGGGTTAGTTGTGAAAGGCTTGATGTGTGTTCCTGCTGCAACTGATTTAACTCTGTTTTCAAAGTTTCGTTTGTATGCTGTGTACGTAGCAATAACTCTTGCTGTGCTAGGAGCTCTTTTTGTAGGTCTTCTTGCGATTGTTTGGCCTGTTTTAATTGTGCTTCTTGTAATTCATGGATGACGTTGATTTCTTTGAGTTGCAACTGCAATTGTTGTTTTTCTTGGGTGAGCTCGTTAGCTGTTACTTTTGCCTCTTGGCGTGCGCGTTCGATCTCCAATAACGCCCTTTTTTCATGCGCTTGTGCGCGTTCTTCAGTACGAATAATTTCTTGATTAGCTTGTTCAAGCTGGGCGATTAGTTGTTCGCGCTCGGAATTCCATTGTTTTTCTTTCTCATCATGACGACTCACAACCTGTGCAGCCTCAAGCTGTTTTTGTTGTAGCTGTGCTGATAAGTCCGCCTGTTGCTGCAGTCCATCCTCGATGGCTCGTTGCTTTGTGGATAGATTTTCGAGTAATTGTGAGCATTCGTTAGTTAGCTGCTGATTTGCATCGCGCAAGCCCTGCAATTGTTCACGCCAGTGCTGTGCCTGAGCTTGTAAATGCAAGCGATCTTTGTGTAGATGTTCCGTGCTATGTGATACCGCCTCGTCCCAAAGTTGTGCTAACAATTGTTCAGCTTGACGTACTACTGTGGACGGCAAAGGTGCTTTTTGCATCCGCACCTGTGATTCGTCGCGTAATTGAGACCAAAATATCCTCAATGCCTGTGCAGGTGTTCCCATACTGCCCCGCCGCACCAGCTGGTACATACGATTCGTAGTAGGAATGATTTCCTCTTGAAAAAATAATAGTCGAGCCACCTCAACGTACAGTTCCAATGTGTTCTGCTGCTGCCGACGCATTTTTTCTATTTGCAGCAATAATTGCTGCTCAGGCTCCAACTGCTGGCTGTCGTCTTTTTGGGAACCTGTTTCGTCTGTTTTTTTATTGATTGGTTTTTTTGGCATTAAGCCCTCCTAACTGACTTTTAGGTTTTTTTACGTTTGCAGTTTATTTTAGTACGTATTACGTAATAAATCCAACTAAATTAAAGTTCTATTTGACATTATTTCCCTAATGTCAAAAGAAGGCTAAAATGAGCTAATCTCTATTCATCTGTTATCGTTTGAGCAATAGAAAATGTCCCAAGACGCCCGTGAACCACATTCGAGCAATTTTGCGATCACCCTGCCACTTTATGAGTCCACAGTTACTGAAAATGCACATGACGCTGCAAAACCGCCAACAACAAACCGTGTTGCTAATAACAGCCTGTTGAAAGCAGATAATGATTTGGCGGCAGTACAAGCTTGGCTCGCCCAGTATTTACCCAACTCAAATACTTTTAATAGTTATAGAAAGGAAGCAGAAAGATTGCTCTTATGGATGCAGGTGCAGGGAATTGCCCTGTTGGCAGATTTAAAACAAGAGCATTTCTTGCGTTATCGTTATTTTTTGTCTCAACCGCAACCTGCGGAACAATGGCTGATGCCGCGGGGTCGCCGCTTGTCTCGACAGCACCCAGATTGGCGCCCCTTTGCTGGCCCCCTTTCAGAAAGCAGCATCCACCAGTCCTTAACTATTTTGAATAGCTTGATGCAATGGCTTGTTATGGCTCAGTATTTACAGGCTAACCCGTTAGCATTATTACGGCACCATAGACGACAACAGAACCCCGCACACCAAACTATTAAACGTTATATCCCGACGCATTTATGGCAACAAATTCTGAAAACCATTGGTAAACTACCTATAAATACGCCACGACAAAAGGCACAATATCATCGCGCACGTTGGATCTTTTCACTTTTTTATGCCACCGGCCTACGTGTTTCCGAGGTTTGTGAACACTCTATGGGGGATTTTTATGCCCAATATGATCCACATGGAAATATGCACTGGTGGTTATCCGTCAGAGGTAAAGGCAACAAAGAGCGCTCAATCCCAATTACAACTGAACTGATGCGCGAGCTAGGCAATTACAGAAGACAAATGGGACTGTGCCCTACCCCTCAGACCAAGGAAAACACCCCTTTAGTATTGGCATTGGATACAGCACTGCAACTCGCCAATAAAAATCAACATAGCGCAATTAGCTCTATCGGTGCAGACACATCGATTAGTGAGCGGCAGACTATAGCGCTCAAACCCTTAACACGTGCGAGCATACACTATTTAGTCAAAGATATTTGCCAGCGAACCGCTGATAGACTACGTGGATTAGGATCGCAACATGAAAATGATGCTCTACTATTGGAACAAGCATCCCCGCACTGGTTACGACACACTGCTGGCACCCATATGGTTGAAAACAATGTAGATATACTCCATGTCCGCGACACGATGGGTCACAGCTCACTGCAAACGACCAATCGGTATTTGCATACGGCAGAACGTGAAAGGCACGCTCACACTGAACAAAAACATCACATCGGCTGGCCAACTGAATAAAAGCAATTAAAAAAACTAAACTGCTTGTGATTCTGCTTGAGTGCCCAAAAAATCAAACAACAAGAGTGAATGCACCAATAGTGCATAAAAAAAGGAAGTGCCTAAGCACTTCCTTTTTTGAATCGCAAAAATTTTATTTATTAATTATAAATACTATTAATGCGGTGCACCTGCCATGATCCAATCAACAATGATGGTTAGCTCTTCGTCAGATACGTTGGCGTTTGGTGGCATGGGAACGGGGCCCCAAACACCCTGACTACCCTCTTTGATGTGCTTGGCCAGTGTGTCCTTATAATCAGGGTCGTCTGCATACTTTTCAGCGACCTCTAGATAAGCAGGGCCAACAACTTTTACATCAACTTTGTGGCAAGCAAAACAGGCGTTGTTTTGCAAGATCTCGTTGATTTTTTCAATATCAGCTACCTCTGCAGAGGCGCCACCAGCAAATAAAGCTAGCGGCAATGCTAGGCTTAGAACTTTTAATCTCATGAATCATACTCCTAAAAGGGTGTGGTACAGACGCATAGCTATTTGGAATGAGGGCTAATCTTTATCAACCCTCGATAACCCTTAACATTGGCAATTTTAGCACAACCACTTGTTAGAGGAGTGCTAAACACCATACTCGTAGTAGTGGCTATACCTTTAATTTATAATTAATTGCTTTTAATCAAACAAATGAGTAAAAGAACACCACAGTGCCACTAGCGGTAACAGTTTTCAGGTGATTTTTGTATGTTTTATTACACGACTCATTATGTTTAATGATATATAATATTTAATCACTACCCTTTCTTTGGTTAATTAGATAGTTAATGATTTTTATCATCAAAGCATATAACGAACAAGTTTAAACTTTAATGTGTAGCTAAAACCAATACGTAAAAAAGGATGCACTATATGAAAAATATTTTAGTTCTTATCGATGGTTCTGAGCCTTCGCTGCGTGCTATAAAACAGGCATTTAAATATGCCCAACTGGTTGACGAGGCTACCGTGCACATTGTCAATGTCCAAATTGCGATTGCACCGCGACGCGCTGCTAGGTTTTTTTCTCAAGAGGTATTAGATGAGTATTACAGTGAAGAAGGTCGTTTGGTCATGGAAAAAGCCAAAGACTTAATTGCTGAAGCACCCGTCAAGGTCAAAAAAAGCGTTGTAGTGGGCGAACTCGAAGAAAGTGTACAAAACTACATTCAAGACCATGACTGCACCCACGCAATTATGGGTACGCGCGGTCTTGGCACAGTACCGGGTCTATTTTTGGGCTCGGTAACGACCAAGATTATTCAAGCCATCGATATTCCATTAACACTGGTGAAATAACTAAATGACAAACTAGGCTTAAATCTATACCGCCTATGCCCCCACCCTGTACTAATAAAGAAAAAGGCCCCAAAAGATAAACCAGCTTTTGGGGCCCTATTTAATGGTCTATTAATAGACAAATTATGTGGTTGACTCGTTAGAAGTCATTGCCAACGGGTTGACCCACTCGTCATATTGTTCTGCTGTGATCTCACCAACCTCGATAGCGGCGTCTTTGAGGTTCATTTTATTTTCGTGGGCGTGCTTTGCAATTTTAGCTGCCAAATCATAACCAATATGGCGGTTAAGTGCAGTCACTAACATCAAGTTTTGATTGAGGTTGTGCTCAATGCGCTCGGTGTTTGGCGTGATTCCCTGGGCGCAGTGTTGATCAAATGCGGCACAAGCATCGGCCAGTAATTCAATGCTTTCGAGAACATTGTGTACCATTACGGGCTTATACACGTTCAATTGAAAATTGCCCTGACTGCCCGCAAAAGCGACCGTGGCGTCGTTGCCGAATACCTGCGCGCAAACCATCGTCAAAGCCTCTGCCTGAGTCGGATTGACCTTGCCTGGCATAATAGATGAGCCTGGCTCATTTTCAGGGATGTTGATCTCACCGATACCACAGCGCGGGCCGCTGGCTAACCAACGTACATCATTAGCCATTTTGAGTAATGCACCGGCCAACGTACGCAACGATGCTGAGTAATTAACCAATGCATCATGTGCAGCCAAGGCAAAGAATTTATTCTTGGCACTAACAAAAGGTAATTTGGTGTGTTCGGCGATATATTTAGCTGTTAGCTCACCAAATTTAGGGTGCGCATTTAACCCAGTCCCAACGGCAGTACCACCAATGGCAAGCTCATAAATACCATTTAACTGCTCGTTAAGGTGAACTAATGAATAATCAATCTGAGCGACCCAGCTACCAACCTCTTGGCCCAAGGTCACCGGGGTTGCATCCTGCAAGTGCGTGCGCCCAACCTTGACTACCTGCTCGTAACGCTCGGAAAGTTTTTGCAGGGTATCACGCAAAGCTTGTACCTGCGGGAATAATTGGCGTTGGGTGGCAAGTGCGACCGCAATATACATGGCGGTAGGAAATGTATCATTCGAAGACTGGCCACGATTCACGTGATCATTTGGGTGTACAGGTTTTTTAGAGCCCATTTCACCACCAGCAATTTCAATAGCACGGTTAGCAATAACCTCGTTACTATTCATGTTGCTTTGGGTGCCCGATCCTGTCTGAAAAACAACCAAGGGAAACTCATCAGTGTGCTTTCCATCGATGACCTCTTGTGCTGCCTCTTGGATTAATTTGGCAATATCCTCGGGCAGCTCGTCTAACTCTGCATTGGCTTGCGCTGCACATTTTTTCAAAATACCCAAAGATTCAATCAAAATTGGACTTTGCTTGAATCGTGCGACGCCAATAGGAAAATTATGTATGGAACGTTCTGTCTGTGCTCCCCAATAGCGGTTAGCTGGGACTTCAATGGCCCCCATGGAGTCATATTCAGTGCGTGTGCTTGGCATGATTAGGCTTCCTTTTTATAAATCATGTTGAGGTGAGAGAACAGAGAGTCCAGGCGATACAGCAGAGTACTCGACCTGATACATCGTTACTATTAAACTTTGTTTTGCAGATCGACTCAAGCTCTATGGGCACCAGAATCCTCAGGTTGTATTTCTATTTAATAAATTGACGGGCCCATATTTGACAAATGTCTAGCATCCGATTGGCAAAAGCCCATTCATTATCAAACCAAACAAATACATTAACCAGTCCGCTACGTTTGGCTTGGGTCTGACTGCCATCAACAATGCAAGAATGGGCATCATGATTAAAATCAATCGACGCGTGTGGCTTTTCAGAGTAAGCCATCAAATGAGGCTTTTGTTGGGCTGCAGATTTGAACATCGCATTGAG
The DNA here is from genome assembly GCA_035302345.1 of Paenalcaligenes sp. Lineage (GTDB taxonomy): Bacteria > Pseudomonadota > Gammaproteobacteria > Burkholderiales > Burkholderiaceae_B > Paenalcaligenes. Next base: position 34,761 of record DATGSS010000077.1, on the reverse strand, counting down.
CTCATCACGAGAAGGTGTCGCTTCGAGTTGAGCAATAAGGTCAATCGCCGAAACATTCAGTATCGGAACGCGTACTGCCTTGGCGGTCACTTTGCCCTCCAACTCAGGTAATAAACGCTCAACACCGCGCGCTAAACCAGTAGATACTGGAATCATGGACTGCAAAGCAGACCGTGTACGCCGTAAGTCGGCATTGTGATACCCATCGATCATGGGCTGATCGTTCATCACAGAGTGCAAAGTGGTGAGATAGGCTGCCTCGATACTGTAGGCCTGGTTTAGAGCCAATAAAATAGGTACGATCGCATTCGTGGTGCACGAGGCGTTAGAAACTATTTTCTGATTGCCATTGAGACCTTGGTCATTGACCCCTAACACGACAGTGTAATCTACCTCGGTAGCGCCAGAACCAGGATTAGAAAGCAGCAAGCGAGGGCAACCATGCTCGATAAAGCGCTCCAACTGGTCGCGCTCTACAAATGCCCCGGAACACTCTAATAGCATATCCAATTCGAGTGCCCCCCAATCAACCTCATCGGGATTGAGCCCGTGACTAACGGTAATTGGGTGCCCATTGATGTACAGTTTTTGTTCATCAAAATCCACATTGCCCGGGAACACACCGTGCGTACTATCAAAACGAGTCAAATGAGCAATGGTTTCTATATTGGCTGGCTCGTTAATATGAACCACCTGGATCCTGTGCGTCAGCCGCTGTTCATAAATAGCGCGCAACACGCAGCGCCCGATCCGGCCAAAACCGTTAATTGCAATTCTAATGGGTTGATTCAGCATAATACCTAAAACGCAATGGAAAAACCGCCATCTACTACCAGTATATGACCATTTACATAAGAAGCCGAATCTGACGCTAGAAATACGGCCGCACCTGCTATTTCATGGGGTTCGGCCCAACGCTGCAAGGGATTTCTACCCACGACTTGGGGGCCTTTAGTAGGGTCGCGTGCGAGCTGCTCATTGGATTCAGTCGCAAATGTCCCAGGAGCAATGCCGTTACTGGTAATTCCAACCGGACCAAATTCTACAGCTAAAGCCCGCACTAAAGCCTCAACACCCTGTTTGGCGATGGGATAAATAGTGTCTTCGATGCGCGCCAAGCGACCAGCAATAGAAGATAAATTAATAATCCGGCCGCCCAGCCCCTGCTGCTTCATCGCCAATGCAGCACGGCGCGATAATAAGACCAAGGCAGTCAGATTAGTATGTAGCAGCGATTGTATTTCATCATCACTGCTATCTGCCAAGCTTTGGCGCAAGCGTACACCAACACAATTCACCAAAATATGAGGACTACCTAATTGCTGGCATAATAATTCAAATTGCTGACCGCATTGTGATTCAGTGATGTCTTGGCAAAAAGCATCCGCTGCATAGCCTGATGCCCGTAATTGCTGCACACGATTCGATAAGCTTTGTTCATCGCGACCATTTAAAATAATGTGTGCACCCTGCTCTGCCATTGATTGTGCGATAGCCCACCCCAGGCCTTGAGATGAGCCCGTGATGAGCGCGCGCTTGCCCGTTAAATCAAATAATCCAGTGCTTTTAGCGGACATATAAATCTAAGGCTCAATGAGATTGACAGGCTGGCCTTGGACAAAGGCGTGTATGTTTTTTATTACCTGCTGTTCGAGTTTGCGCATCGCGGGTTTACTGGCCCAAGCAACATGAGGCGTCATGATAAAGTTTGGCCGATCCATCAAAAGCATATAAGGGTGATCCGACGCCGGGGGTTCGGCTTCGACGACATCAATAGCTGCGCCACTGATTTGTCCACTATCTAAAGCAGCAACCAAGGCCTCGGGATCGATTAGCCCACCTCGCGATGAGTTAATAATCAACGGTTTATTTTCCATCAACGCAAAGGTATCCGCGTTAAGTAAATGAGCCGTACTGTCATTCAATGGGCAGTGCAAGCTCAGGACATCGGCCGTCGCAAGCACCTCTTGGAATTTTGTATAACCATCACGTACCTGTTTGGCACCTAGGTGCTCAGCATAAAGTACGTGCATGCCTAGTGCCTGAGCTCGCTCGGCAAAGGCTCTACCTAACGTGCCGGCCCCTATAATGCCTAATTTAGCACCCTGTATTTGTTTGATCGGATAATCAAAATAGCTAAATAACCCTACCTCTTGCCAGCGCCCTTTGCCTACTGATAAATGATAGGGCACCAAACTGCGGCTAAGCGCAAATAGAAGTGCAACACAATGCTCTGAAACAGCTTCTTTAGCATAATCACGGACATTGCTGACGCTGATACCCGCATCTGCGCATGCCTGTATATCGATATGGTTGTATCCTGTGGCTGGGACGGCTATGTGCCTGAGGCTGGTCGCTGTGGCTATATCCTGTGCGCTGATCGGCACTTTATTACTGATGACAATTTCAGCATCGGCGATTCGTTCGGCTACCTGTGGCGGTTGAGTATTTGGATAGGCCACATAATCATTGGGAAAATTAAATGGGGGCCAATCCAGTTCGGGCGCCAATGTATTTGCATCTAAAAACACTATCTTCATTGCATTGCACTCCTATTGTTAGGCATCCCCTATAGTGCCACCTAGGTAGGCGTTTTGCACATCATCATTATTCAAAAGCTCTTTGCCCGAACCCTGTAGCACTACTCGGCCATTTTCTAGGACATAGCCCCGATCGGCGACCTGCAGGGCTTTATGTGCGTTTTGCTCGACCAAAAACACAGTAATACCCTCTGTTCGGATGGTCTCGATAATTTCGAATATCTGAGCAATGATCAGCGGCGCCAGCCCTAACGTTGGCTCGTCTAATAACAGCAAACGGGGACGTGTCATCAAGGCACGCCCGATTGCCAGCATCTGTTGCTCACCCCCGGACATCGTACCCGCGCGTTGGTTAATACGCTCTTTTAGCCGCGGAAACAACTCATAAACATGTGCTTCAGAATCAACCAATTCTCCTTTACTAAGAAAGAAGCCCCCCATTTTTAAATTTTCTGAAACAGTTAAATCTGGAAATACACGCCGACCTTCGGGAGAAATAGCAATGCCGGCACGCATAATTGTATGCGTTGGCATCATGGTGATATCTTGGCCCTCAAAGGTAATACTTCCATCACGTGCCCGTGGCGAACCACATATGGTCATCAACATAGTCGTTTTACCCGCACCATTAGCACCTATCAAGGTGACAATTTCGCCTTGCTCAACGTTTAGAGATACCTCGTCTAGGGCCTGAATAGCACCATAATAAGTACTGACATCCTGTAGCTGCAGCATATTATTCCTCGCCCAAATAAGCTTTGATAACGCGCGGGTCTTGTTGAATTTCTTCGGGCACACCTTGGGCTATAGGTTTACCGTATTCCATGACTAAAATTTCATCACTAATGCCCATGACCAAACTCATATCATGTTCAATCAGTAAGACCGTAACTCTCATTTCTTGGCTTAACTGATAGATGAGCTCCTTGAGAGCTACCTTTTCACGCGGGTTAAGACCTGCAGCAGGCTCGTCTAACATCAGCACCCGAGGGTTTGTGATCATGCAACGGGCGATTTCCAAACGGCGTTGGTGACCATAGGCTAGATTTCCAGCCTCACGATTTGCGTAGGGACGTAACTCCATATAATCTAGCCACTGAACGGCCCGCTCTAACGCTTGTTCTTCAGAGCGCCTATAGCTGGCGCTCTTTAGTAAGCCTGCAATCAAACTAGTATTAATTCGTTGATGCTGCGCTACTAACAAATTCTCTAACACAGTGAGCTGTTTGAATAAACGCACGTTTTGGAAAGTACGCACCACCCCTAGCTGAGCGATACGGTGACTAGACAGGCCATGCAGTGCGTGATTATCTAGAAATATCTCTCCTTGGGTAGCACGATAAAAACCACTAATACAGTTAAATACGGTCGTTTTGCCTGCACCGTTAGGCCCAATAATGCCGAAAACCTGTTGGGGCAACAAATCAAACTCGACATTATCTACTGCCAGTAGCCCACTAAAACGCATACACAGTTTGCGAACCCGTAAAATCGGTTGACTGTTTTGATCGGCATCGCCCGAATCTTGTAGATGCGGATTTTTTTGAGCCGCACCAGCTAATTGTTTTCTATGTTCTGATCTTAAACCCATACTAGAGCTCCACCTGCGGTCGTTTCGCTGGCAGCAACCCTTGAGGACGCCACACCATCATCAGGACCATCACTAATCCAAAAATAAGCATGCGATACTCGGCAAACTGACGAGCTACCTCGGGCATCACGGTCAACACTACTGCGGCCAGTATCACCCCTACCTGAGAGCCCATACCACCCAGCACGACCACTGCCAAAATCAGAGCGGATTCAATAAATGTAAATGATTCAGGATTGACTAACCCCTGTCTAGCGGCAAAAAAAGCGCCACCAAAACCGGCAAACATCGCACCTATAGTAAACGCCGAGAGCTTGATACCGGTGGGGTTTAATCCTAATGAACGGCAGGCAATTTCATCCTCACGGAGGGCCTCCCAAGCACGGCCGATAGGCATACGAATCAGCCGATTAGATACAAACAACGTTATTAAGGCGAGTATCAGTGCCAATATGTATAAATAAACGATGACATCAAAGTTATTAAACTTCCAACCCATCAGCTCATGAAATGTAGTTTGACCCTCGGGCGCTCGGCGTGACATGGGGAAACCAAAAAACGTTGGTTTGGGGATACCGGCAATACCATCTGGTCCACCAGTTACTGGATAGAGGTTGATTAATAAGAGGCGGATAATCTCGCCAAAGCCTAAAGTCACAATGGCTAGATAATCACCCCGTAAACGTAATACGGGAAAACCTAATAAATAGCCAAACAAAGCCGCCATGGCACCCGCAGCTGGCAAAGAAGCCCAAAAGCCCCAGTCAGCCCAGTGATAAAGCAGCGCATAGGTATAAGCGCCGACAGCATAAAATCCTACAAAACCCAAATCCAGTAAGCCAGCAAACCCTACGACAATATTGAGTCCCAAGGCCAACATGACATAAATAAGCACCAAAGTAGCGATATCGACTTGGGCCCGGCCTGAAAAGAAAGGCCAAATCATGGCCAACAATACCAGCAGCACAATCAAGCCATTACGAACACGTGGGTTCATGCTGGGTAATTCGAAAGGTTTGAGGCGGGTCTGCAAGGGCTTTAATAAATATGGGCGTAACATTTGAATCACAAAGACGGCAAACATGCCACCCCAAATAAAATCCCAGCGTGTTTCTAAGTGAATCGTGGCCCCTGCCCGAATGATTTGAAACCCGAAAATCGGAGCAATGATCACCCCCGCCACCACAGCTGCAAACAGGGCATGGAAGAAACGACTCGTAATCATACCTTTTCTACCTCTGGCTTACCCAACAACCCAGTGGGACGGAAAAGCAGGATCAAAACTAATAATAAAAATGCAACGATATCTTTGTATTGAGAAGATATATAAGCAGCAGCAAAGGTCTCTGCCAATCCGAGGACAACCCCGCCTAGCATAGCGCCGGGTATGCTGCCAATACCCCCGAGGACCGCCGCGGTAAATGCTTTGATGCCAGCGATAAAACCAATGAAAGGATTGAGCTTGCCAATGGCCAATGCGATTAAAACCCCACCTACAGCAGCTAGCATTGCGCCCACTACAAAGGTAAAAGAGATGACTCTATTGGTATCAATGCCCAGCATATTTGCCATACCTAAATCTTGTGAACTGGCTCTAGAGGCACGCCCCATACGTGAGTATTTGATGTAAAGACTCAGAGCGATCATGAGCACCACAGTCACGGCAATAATTAATATGCGAGAATAGGCGGCGTTAAACTGGTACAGGTCACCAATGGGTATACGCAATGAGCCTGTAATAAGCGCTGGAACAGCCATATCGCGGGCGCCTTGACCCAAAGCAACCCAGTTTTGCAAAAAAATTGACATCCCAATGGCAGAAATCAATGGAACTAATCGAGGGCTACCGCGCAACGGCGCATAAGCAATTTTTTCTATAGCAAACCCATATGCGGCAGTGACTGCCACTGCCACCAACAGCATCAAAGCGATAATTATGGGGATGGGTACGCCTGACTGCGTACCTATCGCAGCCAGTGTGACTAGCCCCGCATAGGCACCCACCATATAAACCTCGCCGTGCGCGAAGTTAATCATGCCGATAATGCCATAAACCATTGTGTAGCCAATGGCAATCAGGGCATAAATGGCACCCAGAGAAATGCCATTAAACAGCTGTTGAAATAGCTGTGGAAGAAACTCTGCCATTTTTAGCCTTTTGTTTTAAGTGGTTATTGATTCAAGTGCACCCCACTAAGATTAGCATTCTGTGCCAAATTGCGTTGATTTGTCACTCAGTAATGATCCTAGGTGCTTTTCAGAAAACAGAGTTCATAGCCCGACAGTGAACGCGGGGATGGTGCCGAACAGTGTTAGTCGCCAGGACGGGCCAAATTCCACATTAGGGCACGAAATGGGGCTAACATCAGTGTGTTGAGGGCTAGTTTGACTATTAAGTCCCCTACTAACAGCGTTTGCCACGGCATTGTGGTGCCCGCAAAAGCGACGCTAAAAAATACAAAGGTATCCAAAGTCGCACCTGCTACACCACCGACAAAAGGCGCCTGCCACCAACTGCGATGACGCAGTCGATCAAATACATAGATGTCACATAGCTGAGCGCTCAGAAAGGCAGTACCCGAAGCCAAAGCAATACGCGGCGAGGCTAACCAAGCAGAGATAAAAAGTGCTGCCACAAAGCCTACGTAAGCAACGCGACGCGCTGCTTTTGGACCAAAGCGGCGATTAAGAACATCAGCCACTAAAAAGGCGATTGGATAAGAAACAGCCCCCCAGGTCAGCCAATTATTAATAGGGTATTGAACCAAAACATTCGAGGACACCACGATAATAATCATGATGCCTATGGCGATTCCTAGGCGTTGCCAACCCATCGCTTCAAAAGAAGTCGTATCGTGTTTAGGCATTTATGGTTAAACCTATGTTTTATTTAGAGAATTCATCGGCCATTGTTTGCGCGCGCTTTTGTGCAGCGCTTTGCGCGCGTTGGACAATCTTTTTGAAATCTGCGTCTTGAAATACTGCCAGGGCGGCTGCTGTAGTCCCACCCTCGGAAGTCACGTTATGACGTAATTGTTCGATACTGCTGTCTGATTGCGCTGCCAAAGCAGCGGCCCCTGCCACGGTTTGTAAAGCCAGGGCACGTGCTTGGTCTGCACCTAGGCCTAAAGCGACCCCTCCCTCTATTAATGCTTCTAAAAACAAAAAGACATAGGCTGGCCCGCTACCCGATAACGCAGTCACTGCATCCACAGCTGCATCATCATCCACCCAGACAACCTTTCCTACTTGTGCCAATAAATTACTGGCTATCTGTTTTTCGTCATCTTGAACGCCAGTAAGCGCGAGCATGCCTGTTACACCCTGCTGGATCAAAGCAGGGGTATTAGGCATACAACGAACCACCCGTTGAAATGGCGCACTGTCGGTGCCTAACCAACGAGCAATATCTGTAGCACGAATCCCAGCCGCCACACTAAGCACCAAGGTATTGCTGCGCAAATGCGGGCGACAAGATTCGATTACTGCTTTTAATTGCTGGGGTTTCACAGCCAAAACCCAGATATTGTAGTCAGCCAGAGTAGAATCGATGGCATTCGTTGCGGTAGTCCCGGCGGCCTCCCAGGGAGCGCGTGCCGTCGCATTGGGATCAACCACCAAAATATCGCCGGCACGCAACTGCTCACCGATCAAGCCTAAACCTAATGCTTGGGCCATATTCCCACCCCCAATAAAAGCAACGCGATCGATCTGTGATGTGTCTGTAGGTGCATCAGATAGGTTTGACATTTATCAATTCCCTCTAGACTGAGTTAAAGATTTTATACGGGTTAATGCTAGATTTACCCAAATATTATTGCCCTCTGGGACGCAATCGGGGTATGTTCACATTGATGTAAAGAAAGTGTCCTATAGTTTAAGACATAAAAAGTGGGTAGTATCCCATGCTTTTAATTTCCATGACAACCTTTGCATAACATAGGAGAGTGCTCATGCGAGCAAAAGTTTTAAGTCTCACCGTCGCTGCCTTGTTTGCCTCGGCTGGCGCTGCACATGCCGCCACTGATATTGTATTTTGGCATTCAATGGAAGGTGCGCTAGGTGACCGTGTTAATGAGCTAGTGGAGGAGTTTAATAACAGCCAATCGGATTATGTCATCAAGCCCAGCTACAAAGGGAATTACGGCGAATCTATGAATGCGGGGATTGCTGCATTCCGGGCAGGCAATGCACCTGATATCTTGCAGGTTTTCGAAGTAGGGACTGCAACTATGATGCATGCCAAGGGTGCTGTGCAACCTGTACAGGAAATGTCTGAAATGGTGGGTGACCCCATTGATCCAGAAATTTTCCTAGGGGCTGTTGGGGGTTATTACTCGGATAGTGATGGCAAATTAGTTTCAATGCCATTTAATAGCTCTACTCCTGTTCTATATTACAACAAAGATGCATTCAAAGAAGCGGGTTTAGATCCCGATTCCCCACCCAAAACCTGGGAAGAACTGGCCGATGCAGCACAAAAGATCCGCGATGCGGGCTATGAATGTGGCTATACCACCTCTTGGCCCTCTTGGATCTTGCTAGAAAACTTTTCAGCCTGGCATAACATCCCTTATGCTAGCGAGAATAACGGCTTTGGGGGACTTAATGCCCGCCTTAGCTTAGACGATCCGTTATTCAAAAAACACCTGAGCTTCCTGGCTGATATGTCAGAAGAAGGCAATTTCACCTATGGTGGTCGTGGCGATACGCCTAATGCGCTTTTCACCTCCGGCAAATGCGGCATGTTTACAGGCTCTAGCGGTAACCGTGCAAACATTTTGAAAACGGGTGAATTTGATTTTGGTATTTCCACCCTGCCCTATTACGCAGATGTCGAGGGCGCACCTCAAAACTCCATCATCGGAGGCGCTTCGCTATGGGTATTTGCTGACAAACCCGAAGAGACCTACAAAGGGGTCACGCAGTTCTTCAAATTCCTCTCTAGCCCAGAACAATCTGCAAAATGGCACCAAGGAACTGGTTATGTACCTGTTACCACCGGCGGCTATGAGCTCACCAAAGAGTCTGGCTTTTACGACGAAAATGTCGGCACCGAGGTCTCGGTCATGCAGCTTGACGCTAACACCACCGAGCACTCACGTGGTATTCGTTTAGGATATCTACCACAAATCCGTGACGTAGAAGATGGTGTCATGGAAGAAATCTTTGCAGGGAACATTAGCGCCGAAGATGGCATCAAAGAAATGGTCAAGCGCGGCAACGAGCTACTTGAGCGTTTCGAGAAAAGCGTTAACTAAATCCTGACAAAGGACTTATTCATACTTTTTTCTTTTAAATAGACTACAATGCGGCCGAGCATATCTATATGCTCGGCCGTCATTTAACTTTTACTGCCGCGTTGTCTGCCCTGTAAACGCCCTATGCCATGGATAAACGTGTAGTATTTCAGCACAAAACACTCCCTTATTTACTGCTCGCTCCGCAGTTGATTGTCACGTTTGTATTCTTTTTTTGGCCCGCTGGCCAGGCGTTATGGCAATCATTTCACCTAGAGGACCCGTTTGGCTTTAGCTCGGTCTTTGTAGGTTTGCAAAACTTCCGCGAGCTGTTTGCCGACAGTAGTTATCGTCAATCCTTCTGGGTCACCGCACAGTTTTCTTTTTGGGTAGCCATTCTCGGTTTAACCATCTCACTCCTATTGGCAGTGATGGCCAATCGGGTAATACGGGCTGCCACATTTTATAAGACCTTGCTGATATGGCCTTATGCGGTTGCCACTGCAGTAGCAGGCGTACTTTGGCTATTCATGTTTTCACCTTCTGTTGGTGTCTTGGCAGTTTGGTTGGTCAAACTTGGGATCAAATGGAATCCGCGACTAAGTGCGAATGATGCGATGACATTGGTTGTAATAGCATCTGTTTGGAAACAAATTTCATATAATTTTTTATTCTTTTTAGCGGGCCTACAAGCCATACCCCGCTCATTAATCGAGGCCGCCGCCATTGATGGCGCGGGGCCAATGCGCCGTTTTTGGTCGATTGTTTTTCCCTTATTATCGCCCACCGCGTTTTTCCTATTAGTGGTAAACGTTATTTACGCCTTTTTTGATACCTTTGCAATCATCGACTTGGTCACCCAAGGCGGACCGGGCAGTAGCACGGCAATCCTAGTTTACAAAGTCTACAACACAGGGTTCAAAGGCTTGGATTTGGGCTCTTCAGCTGCTCAATCCGTCATTCTGATGCTGATTGTCATCGCTTTGACGGTATTCCAATTCCGTTATATCGACCGCCGCGTCAATTATTAAAGGGATAATAGCTAATGGTAGAACGACGTCCTTGGCTCGATTTTTTTAGTCACATGATATTACTCGTGGGGGTTTTGGTTATTGCCTTTCCGCTTTATCTGACTTTTGTAGCATCTACCCAAACTACTGCCGAAGTTGCGCGTGCGCCCATGTCTCTGGTGATGGGTGATCATTTTTGGGAAAACTACAAACACGCATTATTTGGTATCCCGGGTGAAAGCATGCCGCCAGTAGGCAGGATGCTTTGGGTCAGTACAGTCATGGCATTAGTGATATCTATCGGTAAAATCGCTATTTCCATGATTTCAGCCTTTGCAGTTGTCTATTTCCGTTTTCCTTTTCGGATGCTGTGCTTTTGGCTTATTTTTATTACGCTAATGTTGCCGGTCGAGGTCCGTATTGTCCCTACCTACGAGGTCGTGGCCAACCTAAAAATGCTTAATAGTTATGTCGGCCTGACACTGCCTTTAATTGCCTCAGCAACAGCTACTTTTTTATTTCGACAATTTTTCCTTACTGTGCCCGACGAGCTGGTTGAGGCTGCGCGCATCGATGGTGCCAGTCCGATGCGTTTCTTTAAGGACATATTGTTGCCGCTTTCTAAAACCAGTATCGCGGCTCTCTTTGTAATTCAATTCATTTATGGTTGGAATCAATACCTCTGGCCTTTAATCATTACCACTAATGAAGAAATGTACCCCATCGTGGTAGGTATTAAACGCCTGATTTCAGGGGGTGACAGCGTGACTCGTTGGAACATTGTCATGGCCACAGCCATGCTCGCCATGATCCCTCCTGCAATTGTTGTTTTGGTGATGCAACGCTGGTTTGTCAAAGGCTTGATTGATTCGGAAAAATAAATACTTAACGAGGATGCGCTTGTTATGGCTGCAGTTGTTTTAGACAAAGTTGGCAAAATTTACCCAGGCAATGTTGAAGTCATTAAAGACTTTTCGATGGCCATTGAAGCAGGCGAATTTGTGGTCATTGTTGGCCCCTCTGGCTGCGGAAAATCAACTTTGCTGCGCATGGTTGCAGGTCTCGAGGTTATTACCAGCGGTGATATCCACATCGCTGATACTCAGGTAAACAACCTCGAGCCTGCACAGCGCGATATTGCTATGGTTTTTCAAAACTACGCCCTTTATCCGCATATGAAGGTGTTCGATAATATGGCGTACGGGCTTAAAATTAAAAAATTCCCAAAAGAGGAAATTGCCGAACGAGTACAAAATGCGGCTAAAATCCTCGAGCTGAGCCACCTGCTAGATCGCCGACCGCGTGAGCTTTCTGGCGGCCAAAGACAACGCGTAGCAATGGGCCGCGCCATCGTTCGCGAACCCAAGGTGTTCCTATTTGATGAACCTCTATCTAACCTGGATGCCAAGCTGCGCGTGCAAATGCGTTTAGAAATTCAAAGACTTCACCAGCGCTTGCGCACCACGAGCTTATATGTCACTCATGACCAAGTAGAGGCCATGACATTAGCTCAACGCATGGTAGTAATGAATAAAGGGGTTGCTGAGCAAATCGGTACGCCTGACGAGGTCTTTAATACGCCTGCCAGCACTTTTGTGGCCAGTTTTATTGGTTCCCCGCCAATGAATCTACTGCCTGTACAAGTCAATGATAAAAAACAAGTTATCGCTGATAACGGGCAGCTATTACAATTTGAACCGCAATTAATACCTGATGCGCTCAAAAATCAAAGTGTCATCATGGGCGTGCGCCCAGAGCATCTCAAACTACATCAAAGTGGGATTGAGGTAGATATAGAAATGGTCGAGGTTCTGGGTTCTGAACAGCTAATACATGCGCGTTTAGGTGATTACCCGATTGTTGTGCGCTGCCCTACCGAGGAAACCGCCCGCTATCCGTTAGAACTGGACGAAGCCATACAAATCGGCTTGAGCCTGGGGCACCCACTGCACTGGTTTGATAAAGAAACTCAGCGACGTCTAGAGTTTGATTAAATCCATCCGTAAATCAATCCGTATGGTTGGGCCATGCAACTAATCAAAGCGATCCAAATCAAAATACTTGCTAGTACCACTTGAGGTTTCAGGGGTTTGTGCTTTGGTTGCTTCTTCTTGCTGTGCTTGGCTCTGCGGGGCTTCTTGTAGCTGCGTTAGATAACGAGCCAAGCCACTATGATTCGCCGATTCGGCCCAATCAACAGCGGTATGATAATTAATATTAACGGCTTTTAAGTCAGCGCCAGCGGCTAGCAACAGGTCCACCATTTCTTTATTGCCAGAAAATGCACCCATCATAAGTGTGGTGGTACCGTCGGGCGCAGGAGCATGAATAAATGCCCCCTCGTCTAGCAGCCACTGAGCGAACTCTACTTGCCCTTTAGAAGCAGCATAGTGCAATGGTGTCCAGCCCAATCGGTTAATCTTGGCACCTTTGGCGTGTAGGTCCTGGGCCCGTTTTAATTCGCCTAAAATAGCCAAGTACATTAACGGTGTTTCATTATTTTCATTAGTTATATTGGGATCAAAATCTGGGGATTGCGCAAATAAGTCATAAACATCCCAAGAGCCATTTTGAATCGCCCACATAACAGCAGGCTCACCTTCATTACTTTTGATATTGGGATCTAGTCCGGCTCTGAGCTGTTGTTGCACAGCAGTTTGACGATCATTCAAAACGTCATTCCAAAACTGCTTGTTGCTGTTTGTACTTTGCGCTGTTGCCGCTGACTGAAAAGCAATACAGCAAATGCCTAGCAACACACTATATTTGAATTTGTTTTTAAATATACGCATAGATGAACCTGGTCCAAGCCGGTAAATACTAGATGAAAGCCGTTAATGTGGTAGATGAGATTAATGCTCTACCTTATTGAAAAGTTTATAAAAATTTCTTGTGGTTGCCTTAGCAATTGTATTTACATCTACTCCGCGTAACTGTGCGATAAATTCAGCGACATGTTTCACATTAGCCGGCTCATTGGTTTTTCCACGATGAGGTACCGGTGCTAAATACGGCGAATCAGTTTCAATAAGCATTCTATCTAAAGGCACGTAGCGTGCGACCTCTTGTAATTCGGTAGCACTTTTAAAAGTCACAATGCCTGAGAATGAAATATAGAAATTGAGATCCATTGCAGCCTTGGCCACTTCTTTGGTTTCTGTAAAACAATGCATCACACCACCGACTTGATCTGCTTGTGCATCTTTCATGATGGCCAAAGTATCAGCTGCAGCAGCGCGTGTATGAATAATTGTAGGCAATTCGGTACGGCGGCTCACCAAAAGGTGTCGCTCAAAGCGTTCACGTTGCCAGTCCAAAGGCTCTTCTAAGCGGTAGTAATCCAAGCCAGTCTCACCAATGGCAACCACCCTTGGGTGTTGTGCTAACTCGATCAACTCTTTGGCAGAAGGCTCATTGACGTCTTTATATCCAGGATGAACACCCACTGATGCGCTTAAATTTGGCCTTTGCTCGACCAATGACATCAACCCAGGCCATGCATCAATATCTACGCTTACAACCAACGCATGCTCCACTTGGTTATGCTCCATATTGGTCATGACATCGTCAAAACGCTCGTGTAGTTGTGGAAAATCGATATGGCAATGGGAATCGACAAACATAAAATTCTCTTGATTTCAAAGCTATTTCAAATAGATCTGTTTTTAAGTCTAGCGTATATTCTTTACGCTAACGCACCGTAGAGTAAATCCAATAAACGGTGAACACGTAATTTTTGATTAAAAGGATGCTGTGCCGTTTTTTGATTTTGGGTCAGGTTTTTTAATAAAACCGTCACCGCATGGCGGGTGCTGCGACTAGCCAATTGTGCCAAATAAGGCTGCAGTTGGGCAAAATGCTGAGGTTTGAGCCCAAATTGGCAATACTGTATGTCTAATAACAAACGTTGCAACACTGTTAGCACGGCCTCATAGGGTATGGGTTCCAGTGTAGCTAATAAAGTATATACAGCTGCTAATTGGCGTTGCTCGAGAGCAATCACTAGTTGCTGCAGCCATTCGGGTATCGGTTGTTCGTCATTTTGTGCTGCCTTGAGAGCCTCGAATGGAGCGCCATCATTCGCCGCTAGCCATTGTTCAGCCTGGCTGACATCTTGGGCCTGCAGCCATTTCAATGCCTCATCCTCTGCAGGGCTTTGTAGGCGCATCAACTGACAGCGTGAACGTATAGTAGGCAACATCAATGGCAGTTGATCAGTGATGAGCAAAAATACCGTTTGAGGCATAGGCTCTTCGAGTATTTTTAACAATGCATTAGCTGTAATCCCATTGATTTGATGTGCAGGATAGAAAATGACCACACGAAACCCTGCCCGATGGGTGCTGGCATAAAACCAATCATCCAATGCGCGCAACTGCTCAATGCGTATTTCTTGTGATTTATCCTCTTTATCAGCAGGTTCTAATCCAGTGAATAGCTGTTCATGCATAGCGGCTGGATAAATATATTTTAAATCTGGATGAGCATTATTTTCCACCCAGCCACAAGCACGACAGCGGCCACAAGCTAAGCCCAACTCATTGGGTTGTTCGCACAGCAAAGATGCAGCCAAAAACTGTCCTAGTTCAAATTTACCAATTCCGCGTGCGCCAGTTAACAACCAGGCATGAGCCAAATGTTTTTTTTGTTTTAAAAATTTGCTGGCAGTACTTTCAAACCATGGGAGTAATTGCATGTGAACGGTCTAAGGTTATTAAGTAGAATGCGCTCAAGAGGCCACTCCACGCCAACACTCAATAAGCGCTAAAAGCTCTTTTTTGAGTTGATTCTGAATGGTTTGTATATCTTTGCTGGCATCCACCATATAAAATCGCTGAGGATCTTGGTGAACCCGATCATAATAGGCCTGCTGTGTACGGAGAAAGAACTCTACGTCTTCTTTTTCAAAGCGATCCAATACACGCGTATTTAGCATTCTTTGGCGCGCCAAATCTAACGGTACATCGAACAGCCAAGTACGATCAGGTTGCAAGCCAGCATGTACCCATTGCTCTAGCACGCGTATCTGCTCGGTGCCCAGAGCCCGGCCCCCGCCCTGATAGGCATAACTGGCATCTGTAAACCGATCACATAAAACCCATTGCCCTTTTTTTAAGGCCGGCAAAATACGAGTTTGAGTGTGCTCATTACGCGCTGCAAACATTAATAAGCATTCGGTCTTGAGACGCATTGGTTGCTGTAAAAGTAGCTCACGCAAAGATTCGCCCAATGGAGTGCCCCCGGGTTCCCGGGTCACCACCACAGAAATATTATGCTCTTGGAGCAGCTGTTTCATAAAAGGGATATGAGTGCTTTTGCCTGCACCATCAACCCCTTCGAGGGTTAAAAACAAACCTTGCTGTGTCATTATTCCTCAATTGCGTTTGAGAATATATTTCGCCACTGCTCGATTGTGCTCCCGCAATGTTTTTGAAAACTCGCTGCTGCCATCGCCACGAGAGACGAAATAATAATAGTCATGTTCCTCAGGATGTAATACTGCCAGTATAGATGCCTTGCCGGGTAACGCGATAGGCGTGGGTGGTAATCCTGGGCGTGTATAAGTATTCCATGGAGTGTCTGTATTTAGATCGACTTTACGTATTCGACCTTGGTAACGCTCACCCATACCATAAATTACGGTAGGATCTGTTTGCAACAGCATTCCTGCACGCAAACGATTAACAAAAACCCCAGCTACGCGTTCGCGGTCTTGCGAATGGCCTGTTTCTTTTTCAACGATAGAAGCCAGAATCAGAGCCTCGTATGGGGTTTTAATAGGTAAGTCGGGATCGCGCTCTGCCCACAGTTTATCAATGAGCTCTTGTTGTGCCTCATGGGCTCTTTGTAACAACACTAAATCAGTAGTTCCCGGCACAAACACATAAGTGTCTGGATAAAATAACCCCTCGGGATATTCTGTTGGCATATCTAGATCCTGCGCGATTTGGGCAGGTGTCAACTCGCCTACAGTATTTTTAATATCCGGGTGATTATCCATAGCCTCAAGCATTCGTGCAAAAGTCCAGCCTTCGACAAAAGTAATACGCGTTTGCAGCATATCACCATCAACCATTCGCTGCAGTAGATCCCATAACGTGTCTCCAGATTGTGCTTGGTATGCACCAGCCTTAAGACTTTTATCGGTCTCAGCATATCGAGCCAATAGCACAAAACTGTCCTCATTAAGCGCAATGCCAGCATCAGCCATTTGGCGTGCTATCTGTCGAGGGCCCATGCCCTGCTCTACTATATAGTCAACGGTGGGGGCCTGCATGGGTACCGCACGTTGCATCACCCACCACCAGCCACTCCATGCCACCAAGGCCAGGCCTATTACCAAAGCCAAAAGGCCTAATAAAAAAAACCGTGCAGATCGCCTCATATTGTTTAACCGGCTAGCGCCTATTCAATGTATTTAATCCACCGCCCAATGCAGAGCATCATAATAGCCTAGAAAAGCATTAAAGTTTAGCACCGCATAGACACAGGATTTACTAGGGTTATAAAATTGACTTGGATACAGTGTTGTTATAGTTATTTGCTCATTTGTTTTAAATTAAACCGCACCAATAAACATGACTAATCACCACCTACCTTTTAGCATCATCGCCTGTCATGGCTCTGATGCCCGCGATTTCCTACACAATCAATTAACCCAATCGGTAAATGATTTACCCGCCGATCAAGCCAGAGTGTTTGCCTACTGTACTCCACAGGGTCGGGTTATGGCAGATGGCATTTATTGGTGTCACCCCAAAGAACCCGATGCTATTTATTTAATGCTTCATCAAAGCATTGCTGAAAAATTTCTGCGCAGACTACAGATGTACGTATTACGCGCCAAGGTGACATTAGAGTTATTAGAAAATACCACCGTAGTAGGCTGTAACAGTCCTGTACTAGATGCACAACCAGACGAACAGCCTGCCGCTGCCGATTGGCAGCTGCCCCTGCAATGGCAAAACAATACCCTCAGCATCCAAGCTGCAGGCACTCAAGATCAACCCGACCGTTATTGGTTGATTGATCTGGCTGGCAACGAAGAAAACAAACTTGAAATAGAACCGCAGCAATTAATCAATGCGGAAACCTGGTTATTTCAAGAAATTATTAACGGATGGGTGTGGATCAACGAACAAAACACAGAAACCTTTATCCCACAAAACATCAACTTGGATATTTTGCCTGCTGTTAATTTTTCCAAAGGTTGCTTTCCTGGCCAAGAAGTCGTGGCACGCAGCCATTATCGTGCCACCATTCGTAGACGCTCTGTATTGATGAGTGCCAAAGCACACACAGAGACAGATATAAATTTAGATGCAGCACAAGCACTCACAGGTACGGATGTAATTCTGGCGCCCGAGCCAGACACTGACCTCGAACAAGCCCGTGCAATCGGCAGAATCAGTAGCAGCACATTACATAATGGCCATCTGTGGGCATTGGTCGAGACCCAACTGGATCAAATACTGAATCATGCCGAACTCGCACCTGCTAATTACCCGCAGCTAACCTTTACGCACCAGGCGTTGCCCTTTGAAGACAGCTTGCCTTGGGAAAAAAAGTAATCAATTCTTTTGCTGGGCCGATAGTATTCGATGGTATTTTCTGGCGGCCCAGCAGCCCAGCGCTTTAGCTAATTCATCACTAATGAGCCAGTAACTGCACATTCAATAATCAGATAGCTCTTGTAATGGATGCTCTATATCCTGAGGGTGCACTGGCGTTAAAAAGGCCATGACCTCGTTTAGAGTGACCTCTTGCGGATTTTGATGTGTCCAGTGTGGTGTGCGGTCTTTATCGACAATTAAAGCTCGTATCCCCTCTTTAAAATCATCGTGTACTAGACAATGCATAGCGACATTAAAATCGACCTGAAACGCCTCTGCCAATGAGTAATGACGATTAAGTTTTAATAGCTCATAACTGAGTCTAATAGACAGAGGACTACCCGCTAAAAACTGTTCACCCGCACGTTGCAACCATGGGTCATGATCGGCGCCCATCTCGTTGGGCTCAGCCCAGCGCGCATACTGTGCGCACAAAACCTCAAAATCGGGATTAGCACCCAATGCGCGCAATCGTTCATAGTGTGGAATCATCACGCCTAATTTACTCAAACTAGGCTGATGGTGATTGCTCAATACCTGACTGCATGTCGCATAAGGACAGCCTGACCA
Organism: Paenalcaligenes sp.; assembly: GCA_035302345.1. Taxonomy (GTDB): domain Bacteria; phylum Pseudomonadota; class Gammaproteobacteria; order Burkholderiales; family Burkholderiaceae_B; genus Paenalcaligenes. Next base: position 16,197 of record DATGSS010000077.1, on the reverse strand, counting down.
TTGGGCGTCACAGAGATCCGCAATGATACGCTCGGAATCTGTGCTTTCGTCAAACAGATAATCTGCTAAGCCCAAGTAATACGCATCAGCGCCGTTAATGTGTGCACCGGTCATCACTAGAGTATGGGCTATACCTGCCGGTAAACGCGCCAACAGCCAAGAACCTGCCACATCAGGAAATAAGCCAATCGCGATTTCCGGCATTGCATAACGAGTTTTAGGGGCTACTACCCGATGGCTTGCGCCTGTAAATACCCCAATACCACCCCCCATCAAGACCCCAAAGCCCAACGCTACAATGGGTTTTTCAAAGGTATGGATTAAGTGATCAAGCTGGTATTCTTTAGCAAAAAAATCCCGAGCGTAGTCGTTTTGCCAGGGAGATTGCTGATCGGAATGCGTGCTCATGCTTTGATAGAGGGCCTGTAAATCGCCGCCAGCGGAAAAAGCCTTGTGAGTAGCACCACGGATGATTACGGCAACGATACTAGCATCTGCCTGCCAAACACGCATTTGATTGAGCATAATCTCAACCATTGGCAGATCGATACTGTTTAAATTTGCAGGTCTGTTAAGTGTCAAAACACCTATTGATAGGCCTGTTTGGCTTGTTTTTAAAGTATCGATTTTTACTGTTTCAGTCATCTCCACTGTCCTTTTAATCTATAGTTAATTTTTTTTCTTTGCTTGCTTGCGCTGTCGCTCACGGTGGGCTGCCCGGCGCCGACGAGATTCCATTGGATCAAAATCCAAAGGTCGATACACTTCTATTTGATCACCCTCATTTAATCTGTAATCCCTATCCCGCTGCACACCAAAAACGCCACAGGGTGCTTCTTGCCATTGCTGACCATGTTTTTGGTAAAAACCACTATGGACCAACGCATGCTCGAGTGTGGCACCATCGGGAACATCAACCGTTTTTTTCCAAATTCTCTGAGCCTCTGGCGCAAAAACAATCTCTACCTTAATCATAATTTTTATCCTGCACCATAAATCAAACTAAAAATGACCGTGGCTCGAATATAGATAGGCTAGCTGGAATGTTATTATTCGTAGAGCTCATTGGCTCGCTGCGTAAACGAATCTATAAAGCTCGTCGCAATACGATTGAAAATCGGACCAATGACCATTTCCAGCGCACGACTAGAAAACTCATACTGCATCACAAAATCAATTTTGCAGCCATCCTCACCTAACGGAGTAAAAGACCAATCTCCGGTTAAATTAGAGAAAGGTCCATCAACTAATTCGAGCTGTATTCGATTTGGGTAATCGTGAGTATTTTTCGTGGTAAAGTTTTGGCTGATGCGAGCAATTCTAATCATTATCGACGCAACCATGCCTGAGTCGTCTTGCTCCATGACATCTGCACCGCCACACCAAGGCATAAACTCGGGGTACCGGGCTACATCGGAAACCAAATCAAACATCTGTTCAGGAGTATATGGGACAATTACGGAACGCTTTACTGTAGGCATCGATAAATTTAATAGATAAAATAGTTTTTTAATTCAACAACTTTTAGTTAGACGACTGTCAATGAGTATTGTTCACAATCGAAGAGCACGTCACGAATATTTCATCGAAGAGGTCTCAGAGGCAGGCCTCGTACTTGAGGGCTGGGAGGTCAAAGCCATACGCGAAGGTCGTGTGCAACTGGCCGAGAGCTATGTCATCGTCAGAGACGGCGAGCTATGGGTAATCGGTATGCATATCAGCCCGCTATCTACTGTATCCACTCATATTAAGCCAGACCCCACCCGATCACGCAAACTACTCATGCATCGGCACGAAATCAACAAATTGATTGGACAGGTCGAACAAAGAGGCTACACATTAATTCCCATCAACCTGCATTATCGTCGCGGACGTATCAAAATGGATGTGGGTTTAGGTAAAGGTAAAAAGCAGCACGATAAACGGCGCACTCAGCGTGATCGCGATTGGCAACGTGAACAACAACGGCTATTACGCAACGTGGCACGCTAATAGCACGCATTACTCACCTGACATTAAATCACATTGCCCCATAAAAACCAGCGGCCCCCCTATGCCATACCGGCATAGGGAGACACGCTGAAGAAATAATGATAACAATCGCAATCCAACTATACCTAAGCAGTTTCTTTGGCTAGGCGCTGCCAAGTATCGATGACTGTATCAGGGTTTAATGACAAGGACTGTATGCCTTGATCACGCAACCATTCGGCTAGATCTGGGTGATCACTGGGGCCCTGGCCACAAATACCGACATACTTGCCCGCGTCATTACATGCTTGTATGGCACGTGCCAGCAATACCTTGACCGCCTCATCGCGCTCGTCAAAGTCTTCAACCAATAGGTCTAAACCAGAATCTCGATCTAAACCAAGCGTCAATTGCGTGAGGTCATTAGAGCCAATGGAAAAGCCATCAAAATACTGCAAAAACTCTTTGGCTAAAATCGCATTCGATGGAACCTCGCACATCATAACTATGCGTAAACCGTTTTTACCACGTTCAAGACCGTGCTCGGCCAATAATTCGGTAACGCGTTGAGCCTGAGACAAGGTACGTACAAAAGGCACCATAACTTCGACGTTGGTCAGACCCATTTCATCGCGCACCTTGCGAATGGCCTCGCATTCCATACGGAAGCATTCAGCAAACTCATCGGCCAAATAGCGCGCAGCACCTCGGAAGCCCAACATGGGGTTTTCCTCTTCGGGCTCATAACGAGAGCCACCAATAAGCTTGCGGTATTCATTGGATTTAAAGTCTGAAAGACGAACGATGACTGGCTTAGGATAAAAAGCTGCACCCAAAGTAGCGACCCCTTCGGCTAGCTTTTCAACGAAAAAAGCACGCGGGCTAGCATAACCTCGGGCCGCAGATTCAACTGCTTTTTTCAAGTCAGCATCTACATTGGGGTAATCCAATACGGCCTTGGGGTGCACAGCAATATTGTTATTAATGATGAACTCTAAGCGCGCCAAGCCAACCCCCTCGTTGGGTATTTGGCAAAAATCAAATGCTAATTGTGGATTACCCACGTTCATCATGACATTGAGGCCAATGTCTGGCATCTCGCCCCAGCGGACCTCTTCGATTTCGGTTTCGAGTAAGCCATCATAAATACGCCCCTCGTCACCTTCGGCACATGAAACTGTTACCTCTTGGCCGTTTTGCAGGACATCAGTAGCATCACCGCACCCGACTACGGCCGGTATTCCCAGCTCACGAGCAATAATCGCAGCGTGACAAGTACGACCACCACGGTTGGTGACAATTGCACCTGCCATTTTCATAACAGGCTCCCAGTTGGGGTCAGTCATATCCGTGACTAAGATATCGCCAGCTTGAACCAGGTGCATTTCGCTGGCATCTCCCACAATACGAACATTACCTGAACCGATTTTTTGACCGATTGCACGGCCAGTAACGAGAATGTCGCCTGTAGCTTTTAGGCGATAGCGCTCTTGGACATCATTGGCCTTTCTTTGCGACATCACAGTCTCGGGACGAGCCTGCAATATGTAGATCTTGCCATCAACGCCATCGCGACCCCATTCAATATCCATGGGTCGTTGGTAATGCTTTTCAATGATAGTGGCATAATTGGCCAGCTCGATGACCTCGGCATCGCTCAGAGAGTATCGATTGCGCTCTGATACAGGCACATCAACCGTACGCACAGCTTCGTCAGCCTGATCGTCGGGGTTGAATTCCATCTTGAGTAGCTTGGAACCAATGCGTCGGCTAATAATAGGGAAATGACCTGCTTCTAGCGCAGGCTTGAACACATAAAACTCATCGGGGTTAACAGAGCCCTGTACTACCGTCTCGCCCAAGCCGTAGGATGATGTGATGAAAACAACCTGATCAAAACCGGATTCGGTATCGATGGTAAACATCACCCCTGCACTGCCCTTGTCTGAGCGCACCATGCGCTGAATACCAGCAGAAATGGCAACCTCACTGTGTTCAAACCCCTTGTGTACACGATATGAAATAGCACGATCGTTATACAAAGAAGCAAATACCCAGTGAATTTTTTCGAGCACATCGTCGATGCCTACGACATTGAGATAGCTCTCTTGTTGCCCAGCAAAAGAAGCGTCTGGCAGGTCTTCTGCTGTGGCAGATGAGCGAACAGCAAAAGAACCCTGTCCATCAGCATCTAATGCAGCAAAAGCTGTCCGAATCTCTTCTTCGAGCTTAGATGGAAATGGAGTATCAATAATCCATTGCCTAATTTCTGTGCCTGCGGCAGTTAGCTCGCGCACATCATCATAGTCCAGCGTGCGCAAGCGCTCGCTGATACGTTCACCCAGATTATCTGTTTTAAGAAACTCTTGGAAAGCCTGGGAAGTCGTTGCAAACCCACCCGGAACACGCACTCCAGCGTCGGATAATTGGCTGATCATCTCGCCAAGCGAGGCGTTTTTACCGCCTACTACCTCGACATCTGTCATGCGCAACTCTTCGAAGGGAATTACATAAGACATAAAGACACCTTTAGAAGTTAAAAAAGCAAGTTTGCTTAAGGCAAAGTCAGTGATTTGCTTTACACTAAGCAAACAAGCCTTGCGGCAATTCTTAGGCGCTGTTAATCTTTTTAGATTGTACCGTTTTCTACTCTAATGTAATACCTCCACCTATGAGCGACCCACTTACTGAACGCACTGTCTTTGTCATCTCAGATAGTACTGGGATCACAGCAGAGACTTTTAGCCATTCTGTTTTATCACAATTCCAACAATTCCAATTCAATGCGGTGCGTATCCCTTTCGTAGATACGGTAGAAAAAGCCCACGAGGTGGCTGAACGCATTACTAACTGCGCCAAAGAAAACAAGGATAAACCATTGGTTTTTAGTACCTTGGTGGATCCTCGCATAGCCCGCATTATTGGTTCGGCAGAGTGCAATTTCTTTGATCTATTTGGTGCTTTTGTCAGACACATCGAACGCGCGTTAGGTGTTAAATCTAGTCGCTCGGTGGGACGCTCACATAGCAATGTCACATCAAAGCAATATAATGCGCGCATTGATGCTATTAATTTTAGCTTGGCACATGATGATGGACAGTTTGTCAGTGGCCTAGACCAAGCAGATGTCATTCTGATTGGGGTTTCGCGTTGTGGTAAAACTCCTACAAGTTTATATTTGGCCATGCAGTATGCCGTAAAGGTGGCTAACTTTCCCCTGATTCCCGAGGATTTCGAGCGTGGCACACTGCCTTCTACCTTGGCTCCATATCGGGAAAAACTGTTCGGTCTATCTATCCATCCGGAACGACTATCCGAGGTCCGCAATGAGCGACGCCCAGACAGCACATATGCCTCTATGGAACAGAGCATATATGAAATCACCGAGGCCGAGCGCCTGATGCGTATCGAGGGCATCCCATGGTTATCCACCACTAACCGCTCCATCGAAGAAATTTCCACTAAAATACTTAACGAGGTCGGGCTTAATCGACGCAGCTATTAAGATTAAAGCCATTGCTTTCAATAACGTGTCCATAGTTCCGACCTAGAGTAAAGTTATATTCATTAACAAAACACTCAGGTTAAAGGCTGCAGATTTTGGCGGTGATGCTCAAATAGACACACTGCCGCTGCCACAGAAACATTTAACGATTCAATTTGATCTGTGTGCGGAATAACCAAGCTATGCTTGGCGACATCTTGCCAATGCGGATTTACCCCTTGGCTTTCGTTACCAAACGCCCAAGCGATAGGGCCTCGCAAGTCACTGTCGTATAAAGACCGTGACTGGGGACTCAGCAACGTTAATGCCAAGGGTATTTTTAAACCTTTTACCCATAGCTCAAAATCAACTTGCTCGTGGATGTTGGTTAGAAAATGAGCACCTTGGGCGCTGCGCAATACCTTTGGGGACCAGGCGCTCACCGTACCTGGCGTTAAAAATACATGTTGGATACCTAAGGCTGCCACTGTTCTCAGTATAGTGCCCAAATTGCCGGGGTCTTGGACCCTATCTAACAACACACACGTTTGGTTAATCTCCTTTAAAGCCTGCGGACTTAGCTTGGGCACAACAAAAATCACACCCTGCGGGTTTACCACATCGCTAAGCCCTTTAAACAATCCTGAGCTGAGAGCGTAAATAGGGACATCAGTTGCCAAGGTATCGCAAAGCTCTGTAAGTGCGCTCTCATTAATTTGGCTTTGATCCAATATGACTGCATCTGGCGCCCCAAAATGCTGTAGCCAAGCAGTAGATAAATGCACACCCTCAAGCAAAACGTAGTCACTGCGAGAGCTGCCTGCTAGTTGTGCTAGTCGCAACCACTCTTTGTAAAAACGATTTTGTCGAGAGCTGATATGATGCATTAGCCTCTCCCCTGTAAATCATCAAGCAAGCGCCGTACAGGTGCAAAACTACGGCGATGCTCAGGGCAAGGGCCAAACTCTTTTAAACGCTCTTGGTGCAGCGCAGTGCCATACCCTTTATGCTGGGCAAACCCATATTCAGGATACTTTTCATCTAAAGCCAAGCACCACTGATCTCGAGCTGTTTTAGCCAAAATAGAAGCAGCCGCCACCTGCGCATAGTCCTGATCTGCTTTAACCACCGCTATTGCATCGACACCTAAACCAGCGGGGATATTGCGCCCATCAATAATGACCTGTTCGGGGTTTAAATCCAGGCCATGAACGGCACGATTCATCGCTAATAAAGTGGCTTGGAGAATATTGACATCATCTATTTCAGCCCTCGAGGCCTGGGCGACACACCAAGAAAGAGCCTGCGAACGAATAAGGCTGGCAAGCTCTTCGCGGCGCTGCGCACTGAGTCTTTTAGAATCCATTAAACCATCGATTGGTCGAGATGGATCTAAAATCACCGCAGCCGCAAACACAGGTCCTGCCAAAGGACCTCGACCCGCTTCATCAACACCAGCTATATGTTTGGCGACTTGTTGGAATAAAGGCATAAACTATGAATACTGAACGATAACTTTTGCTGCCAATGCAGCTGTATCCTGGCGTAGTTGTTGATGTAGCACGAATGACTCTTGCTTTACCCACTGTCTATAACTATTGTCAAATAACGCTGTTTCGATGGCTGGCAGGATGTTTTCGACTGTCGCATCATCTTGTAGAAACTCAGGGGCAATTTCTTTATTAGCTAAAATATTTGGCAAACCTACCCACTGTGTATAGGGGCGTTCTTGGCCTGACTGCCAAGCCATTATTTTGCGCATAAGGGGCGATAAAATATAAGAAATCACCATGGGTTTTTTAAACATCATGCCCTCTAGGGCTGCTGTACCACTGGCTAACAACAGTGCATCAGCTGCCTGCATACATCGCCATGACAGTGGTTGATCAGTCTGCTCAATACTCTCATCAGTGGCATCCTTAGGTGTGTGTCCGGACTCAATTATATGCACATGCTGCAGTGAATGGCGCTTTAACTCAGTTTTTATTTCAGCAGCCCTTTTAGGATTAACCGCCGGTATGAGCAGCTCTAATTCAGGGTGTTTCATTTGTAAACGCGCAGCCACATTAAAAAATAAAGGCGCCAGCCATTTAATTTCTGACGCCCGACTGCCCGGAAGAATGGTCAACACAGATGATTTTGGATCCAAGCCCAAAGCTTTACGCGCCATTTGCATATCAGGCTCTAGAGGAATCTCTTTGGCCAAAGGGTGCCCTACAAAAGTAACGGGAATCCCTTCCTTCTCGTAAAGCGGGACTTCGAATGGAAAAAGCACCAACATATGCGAGACCGATTCACGGATGCTGTGAATACGCTCATAACGCCATGCCCAAATAGACGGACTAACAAATTGAATTGTAGGTATGCCAGCTGCTTTGAGGGCTTTTTCCATGCGCAGATTAAAATCAGGGGCATCAATCCCTACATAAACATTAGGGCGAGTATTTAAGCAGCGTTTTTTTGTGTTTTGAAAGATACGCCATAGACGTGGCAATTGCTTGAGCGCATCAACATAACCAAATACGCTCAGCGCCTCCATATCATGCCATTGTGTTTGTCCCGCCGCATGTAAGGCAGGTCCACCTATGCCAGTAAACTGGCAGCCAGGTAGAGAAGCCTTGATACCCCCTAGCACTCGAGCTGCTAATAAATCACCCGAGGGCTCACCTGCAACCATCGTTATCTGAGTCATGGACGAGCAAATCCACGCTTGGAAGTTTGGACAAACTGGGTGAAATGTTGCAATACGTCTTTGGTTTGTTCACTATCTGCACTGAGCGCTTGAATCTGGGCAACGGCCTCATCGGTAGTAAGTTTGCGTCTATAGAGCAGACGGTAGGCTTGCTTGAGCTTGGCAATGGTTTCTTGACTGTAACCACGGCGCTGTAAGCCCTCGCTGTTAACGCCAATAGCCCGAAAAGGATCACCGGCGCCAATAACAAATGGAGGAATATCCTGTCGCACAGAACTCGTACCCCCAATCATCGAATGCTCACCGATGCGAACAAATTGATGAACCGCTGATAGCCCGCCCAGAACCGCCCAGTCACCAACATGTATATGGCCAGCTAACTGCACGCTGTTGGCGATAATTGTATGGCTACCAACCTGGCAATCATGGGCAATATGCACATAGGCCATAATCCAGTTGTCATTGCCAATACGGGTAACCCCTATATCTTGGACTGTGCCCGTGTTAATGGTGACATACTCTCGTACGGTATTATCGTCGCCAATTTCCAATCGTGTGGGTTCGCCAGCATATTTTTTGTCTTGGGGAATACCGCCAATAGAACAAAATCGGTAAAACTCATTGTTCTTGCCGATATTCGTATGGCCATCAATTACGCAATGTGGTCCAACACGGGTACCTGCGTCAATGCATACGTGATCACCAATAATACTATAAGCACCCACCTCTACAGTGGGATGCAATTGGGCAGTCGGTGAAACCAGAGCGGTTTTATGAATCAACCCCATATAAACTACTCTTCAATAACGCGGATGGCACACATGATTTTTGCTTCAGCGACGACTTGGCCATCTACCAAAGCACGTGCTGCATATTTGCACATTGAGCGACTAATACGTTCTGCATCAACCTCAATCCGCAATTGATCACCTGGCACAACTGGCTTGCGGAACCGCGCACCATCAACACCTACCAAGTAATAAGCAATTTTTTGGCTCGCAGGGTTAACCTCGTCATCATCTTCAAAAGAAAATACCGCAGCGGCCTGAGCCATGGCCTCGACAATGAGAACGCCAGGCATCACGGGATGGTGTGGGAAATGACCTACAAAAAACGGTTCGTTATAGGTGACATTTTTAATAGCGACCACACGCTCCCCTGGAACCATCTCAATGACACGATCAATAAGCAGCATAGGATAGCGATGTGGTAGACGCTCCATAATCTGCTGAACATTAAGCTCCATAATAAATCCTGATTTATTTTTCTGTCTCTGTTGCTGACGCTTGTAACGCGCGCTCTAAATCACGCACCCGCTTTCGCAACGAGGATAATTGGGAAATGACAGCTGCATTACGCTGCCACTGTCTGTGCTCTTGGTAAGGATACACCCCGGTCAGCCGTCCCGATTGATGCACGGATGATGTAATTGCCGTGCCCCCAGATACCTGAACATCATCAGTAATAGTCAAATGCCCTGATATCATTGCGGCACCGCCAATAATGCAACGCGCACCTATATGGGTCGAACCAGCGATCCCTACACAAGCAGCAATCGCTGTATGAGGGCCAATAATCACGTTATGGGCCACCATAATTTGATTGTCTAATTTAACTCCATCGCCGATCTGGGTGGCATCCAAAGCCCCCCTATCAATAGTTGTATTAGCGCCGATCTCTACATCATTGCCAATTACAACCTTGCCGAGCTGAGCAATTTTGGCCCACTGCCCTTCTTGCTGTGGGTGCGGTGCAAAACCAAATCCATCTGCACCTAATACGGCCCCACCGTGGATAATGCAGCGATCACCGATTTCTGTACCGTGATAGAGCACAACATTTGGGTGTATATGACAGTCAGAACCAATAGAGACACCATTACCTACGTAGGCATTCCCCTCGACTCGAGTGCCCCGTCCAATATGCACATTGGCCTCGATAACAGCATGGGGTCCAATATGTACACCCTCGGCTATGGTTGCTGAGGGATGAATCACAGCACTGGGATGATGTGCTTTGGGTAATTGTTTAACCCGCAACGACTCGAACCACTGGGCGATTAATGCGTAAGCGAAATAGGGTGAGTCGCAAATAATTGGCAGAAATGTATAGGATGCTTCTGCTTGATTTAAGGCCGATAGATCGTCTGCACGCATGAAAACCGCTGCAGCCCGAGTATCGTTTAGCTGCGCACGCAATTTAGGGTTTGCCAGAAAGCTAAGCTCGGTCTCGCCAGCGTTTTGCAATGAGCCAATACCACGGATTTGTATTTGCTCATAAGCGGAGCGCTCTGTACCATCTGGCAGCACCCAATCGAGCCCACTATTTTGTTCGAGTTGTGTTAACAACTCTAATAATGAGGGCGCCGACTCTGACGCAAGTAATACCGGCATAGTAGATTAACCACCAATCGCCTTGAGTACTTCGTCAGTGATATCCACCCGGGGGCTCACTGTAACGGCATCCGTAATAATCAGATCATAGCCCTGGGACTCGGCAATGCGTTGAATGGCGCTATCAGCTTTATCGATGATATCGGAAAAGAGCTCGTTGCGACGCAGGTTTACGTCCTCTTGGAACTGGCGTTCTTTGCGTTGCAAATCAGACTCGAGATCTTCAAGCTGTCGTTGACGACGGACACGCTCGCTATCTGAAAGCGCTGGCGCGTCTTTGTCGTATTTTTGAATTTCAGCACGCAAGTTGTTAGCCAGGCGCTCTAACTCATCATTGCGCTTGCGGAACTCGGACTCAATTTTTGACTGTGCCGATTTGGCTGTGTTCGAGCTGTGCAAGATGCGCTCTACATTCACATAACCGATTTTAGTCTGTGCTTGTGCAACGGGCGTAGCAACCAAGCTAGATGCCCCCAACAAAGCGGCAAAAACAAGAGCACGGTTGCCACGGATTGTAGCCTGTGCGAGAGCGGAAAACTGAGATGCTAATTTAGATGTCATGTAAATCTACCTTGCTATAAACGCTGCAAAAAAACCTGTCTTTATGTTGACTTAAAAGGCAGTACCGATTTGGAACTGAAATGCCTGTTTTTCATCGCCACGTTTGGCGTTCAGGGCACGGCCATACGATAACTGCAAGGGGCCAAGTGGAGAATCCCATGATAAGCCTACACCAGCTGAGTATTTCCACCCGCAAGGATCCTCTGCACGGTGAGGTGCTGCGCCCTTATAACATGTCGGTGCTTGTGTATTGTCAACGCGTCCTGCATCGGCAAATACAAACCACCGCAAAGTGCGATCCCGACTTGCCCCGGGAAACGGTAGGTATAACTGTACATTACCCACGATGCGACGTGAACCCCCCAGGAAGTCATTAGTGCGTGGGTCACGAGGCCCTAATGAGCCCCCTTCGTAACCACGAACAGTCCCGATACCACCACCATAAACGGTTTTAATAATGGGGAAAGGTTTATCGCTACCGTATGAACGGCCATAATTAATCATACCGTTCAGAGCTAAAGTCATACTACGCCCGATAGGCAAGTAATGCTGATGTTCTGCACTGAGCATATAGTACTTTAAATCGAGCACAGAGAAATCAGCAGAAACACTGGTAAAACTGCCTCTTGTAGGGGCTAATGCGCTGTCACGAGTGTCCTTGTCCCAACCCAGATTAAAGATAAAGGCATTAGAGTACTTGCCATATTCATCTACAAACTGCTGGTAGGTCTCGGGCGTGTAACGTGGATGGAGTTTGTCCAAGCCGTTGCGCTCGAAACTACCCCCAACAAAAATCGTGTCATTTTCCGTGATGGGAACGCCAAAACTCAAACCTAAACCAATAGAAGTGACCTGGAAATCCCCTTCGGACCAACGGTAATCATAGGGTTTGGTACGACGATAATAGAGAGATGTCGTTTTACTGACGCCATCCTTTGTCCAATAGGGATCTGTATGGGCCAAAACGGCGGTGCGGTGAATTTTACTGGTATTTAACTGCAATGAAAGACTATTACCACTACCAAAGATATTGTCTTGGCTAATACCGGCCGAGAGCATGACCTTGTCTGTGGTTCCATAACCGATACCCAAATTAACCATACCAGTAGGACGCTCTTTAACATCAACAACCAAATCCACCTGGTCTGGAGAGCCAGGGACGGGTTCGGCGTGGACATCGACCTCAGAGAAATAACCTAATCGATCAATGCGATCCCGCGACAAATTGATATTGCCCTCATCGTACCAAGCCGCCTCTTGTTGGCGCATTTCACGGCGAATGACCTCGTCACGCGTGCGCACGTTGCCACCAATCTCGATGCGGCGTACATAAACTCTACGGCCAGGATCGACATAGAAAGTCAGATCGGTTTGTTGCTCATCACGATCCATGATGGGCTGTGGATTAACGTTGGCAAAACCATAGCCCAGACTACCTAAATAATCGGTGATGGCTTGCACTGTTTCGTTTGTCTGTTCGGCTGAAAAAGTGTCGCCCTCTTTCACTGTGATCAACTCTTGCATTTGATCATCGAGTCCCTGCAGGTCACCTGCTAGTTGCACGCTATTTACCTGAAAAGGCTTGCCCTCATCAATAGTCAACGTGATGTAAATCTCTTTGCGATCAGGGGAAATAGTGACTTGGGGTGGCTCAGCGTGGAATTCTAAATAACCGCGATTCAAGTAATAAGAGCGAATGCGCTCGAGATCACCTTCGAGCTTTTCACGTGAATATTTATCGGTACCTGTATACCAGGTCATAAGGCCTGATGTGGTGAGCTCCATCTCGGCCAGCAACTCGCTGGTAGAGATATCTTCATTACCAACAATATTTATTTCTTTGATTTTGGCTAAATCGCCTTCGAAAATATCAAAACTAACCCCCACCCTATTCCTAGGCAGAGGGGTGATTACTGGTTCAACCTCGACAGCGTATTTACCTTTGGAGAGGTATTGCTGCTTGAGTTCGAACTCGGCCCGTTCAAGCATAGAGCGATCAAAAATACGCCCTTCTGAAAAACCAACCTGAGCCAAAGCCTTGGTAATGGCCTTGGGATCGAACTCACGCATCCCAGTAAAGCTAACAGATGCAATAGTGGGTCGTTCTTGGACTGCGACCACCAACACATCATCCTCGACATCAATACTGACATCGTTAAAAAAACCACTAGAATACAGCCGTTGAATCGTTTCACTGGCATGGTCTTCGGTGAACTCATCGCCCACACCCACTGGCAAGTATCCAAAAACCGCACCCGGGTCTAATCGCTGTAATCCTTGGACCTGAATGTCGCGAATTACAAATGGCGTAAATGCCAATGCCAGCGCAGGCATTAGCAACAAGCTACTCAGGATAAGCCGGGATAATGTGCGCGCTATTGTTTGTAATTTAACTTTCAACGACATTCTTTGCATCCTCGAACTGAGCCAAAAAATAAGAAATGGGCCAAATAAAACATACTCGGGCGTTACTGCAAGACACGAGTAAAATCATTCACAAAGGCTAACACCATCAGCGCTGCCAAGAGACTAAGACCGATGCGATGACCAATATCCTGCCATTTTTCTGGCAAAGGCTTACCCCGCACGGCCTCGATGGCATAATACAACAAATGGCCGCCATCTAACATAGGGATTGGCAGCAAATTTAACAAACCAATACTAACACTAATTAGCGCTAAAAACTGTATATAAGCACCTAATCCTACACGTGCAGTCTGTCCAGCATAATCAGCGATGGTAACAGGGCCGCTGATTGATTTGACTGAGATTTGGCCGGTCACCATCCTACCAATCATTTTGATTGAAAACCAAAAGGTATTAGCGGTACGTTCAACACCCGTTGTTAATCCTGTCCACACCCCTGCCCGTGTGTGCTCTATTTCGGGTTGCGCCCCTATCATTGCACCCACACGACCAATGGATTCATCTTGCTCTTGAGCCTCATCAATATGGACTGGTAGCTGTTGCATGCGCCCATTTCGCATGATCTCAAATGTGGCTTCAGTATTCGGATGCGCGCGCACCCAATTTAAAAAATCATGCACATCATCAATAGATTGTCCATTGATCGCGACAATCTGGTCGCCCTTGAGCAGCCCTGCGCGTTCGGCAGCCCCTCCAGAAATGACTTGTTGAATACTAGGCTGAGGCATGTACATCTCAAAACCCAGCTCTTCTAGGGGGTCTTTTTCTTGAGTACCTGAAAAACTCACACGAGGGTTATTTAATATGCGCGTGGCCGTTTGTCCATCCAGGCCTGCCACGGTGATTTCTACAGGCTTATTCGTATGGACCCTATCCAGCATTGCCCAACGAAAAGATGACCACGTAGACAATGGTTTTTGTTCAACTGCGAGGATCTTGTCTTGCGCCTTGAAACCAGCCTCGGCTGCAGCGGTGTTTGTGGCTGGCTGCGCCAAAATAGCAATAGGCTCGGGTGTGCCCATCCACGCCAAAATAGCGTACAGAAACGCGGCTAAAATAAGATTGGCAATAGGCCCAGCTGCTGTGATCGCAATTCGTTGCCAAACAGTTTTACTTTGGACTGTACTGTTTTTATATTCGGTGCTCGCGGTTTCCGGGGCATGATTGCGCATCATCACGTACCCCCCTAGAGGGATGGCTGAAAAAGCCCATTCGCAACCACGGCGATCGGTATATTTAGCTATGACCTTGCCAAAACCAAATGAAAAACGTTCGACATGCACTCCACAATAACGAGCCACCCAATAGTGCCCTAGCTCGTGAATGACCACAAGCAAACCAATCGCAAAGGCAAAAGCAAGAAGGGTTAAAAACATGACGTTAAAATTAAAAGCCAGTCGGCTATTTGGGTGTGCAGAACTGTTGCGCTAACTGCCGTGCATGCTCATCTAAAGCGATGACCGCATCTAATGAGTTCAAATCATCGTGAGTTTCGCCGACTACCTGATCGATGGTTTGCTCTACGACCTGCGCAATTGCGATATAACTAAGTTTGCCGTTTAAAAACCTATCGACCGCAACCTCGTTAGCAGCATTTAAAGCAACGCAAGCCTCTTGGGACGTTCCCAGGGCCTCAAAAGCCAACCTTAATGCAGGAAACCGCTTTAGGCAGGGTTCTTGGAATTCAAGTGCGGGTTGTCCGGCCAGATCTAAAACTGTGCTACCGCTGTTAATACGATTGGGAAAGCCCAACCCATAAGCAATAGGTACGCGCATATCAGGTGCAGCCATTTGTGACAACACGGAACCATCCACATACTCGACCATCGAATGCACCACACTTTGCGGATGAATAACTACTGATATTTGCTCTACAGGCATAGCAAACAACCAATGGGCTTCGATCACCTCTAAGCCCTTATTAGCCATGGTTGCGGAGTCAACTGAAATCTTTTTCCCCATGGTCCAATTGGGATGCAAACAAGCCTGCTCTGGGGTCACTGATGCCAAACTATCCAATGGCACCGTGCGAAAGGGTCCGCCAGAGGCTGTGAGGATTAATTGTTTGATCGCCGGATGGGGGGCATCTGCAACCTGCCCCAATACTTCTGCAGGCATGCACTGATAAATAGCATTGTGTTCACTATCTATTGGCAATAGCTGGGCACCGCCGGCGCGAACAGCATCCAGAAAAACGGCTCCGGCAGCAACCAGAGCCTCTTTGTTAGCTAGCAAGATACGTTTACCCGCTTGGGCGGCGGCAAATACTGATGGTAGACAAGCCGCTCCGACGATAGCAGCCATAACAGTATCTACTGCTGGATCAGCTGCTGTATCACAAAGGCCCTCTTGGCCCAATCGTATTTCAGGAACAGGACGCCCCGTAGGCCACAATGAAGTAAAACGTCGTTGTGCTGCCTGATCGGGTACAACCACAACTTGGGCACGGCTTTCCCATGCCAAACACACTAACGTATCAATATTATTAAATGCTGTCAGCGCATAGACTGAAAACTTGTCGGGATGCAGTGCTATAACCTCGAGCGTACTACGCCCAATTGATCCTGTAGCACCTAAAACACAAACCTGCTGGGTATCCATATAAATACACCTGTGAATTAACCAACAAACAGGGCATCAAACCAGGGCCCAGCGATAAATGCAGCCAT
>DATGSS010000076.1:0-6586 GCA_035302345.1 Paenalcaligenes sp. | reverse complement strand
ACAGTCCTCACCCTTAATTTCACTATATGGTAAGACCGCAGAAAGTGCAAATGATTTGTTGCCCAGATGTGGAGTAGGGTTGGGCTAGATAGGGGTACAGCGATGAATTTTATTGATGATTTAGTGTGGCGGGCAGGGTGAGATTCGAACTCACGATACGCCAAAGACGTATACTGGATTTCGAGTCCAGCGCATTCAACCACTCTGCCACCTGCCCGCTTATATTTAAGGGCATATTCTAACAGAAAAACGTATGTTTTTTTCTGTTTCGTTATTTTGTCGTTTATAGTGTTGGTATTGTGCTTGTTCTTTCTTACCACTCTCTAAGGGTTAGAAATCATGTTGTTTTTATTGTCCCCCGCTAAAAAACTCGATTATGAATCAACGGTGCGTACAACTTTAAAGAGTCAGCCGTTATTTGTGCCTCAGGCCAAAGAGTTGGTGGGCATTCTCAAAGAGTACTCTCAGGATGATATTGCCCAGTTGATGAAGCTCAGTGACAATTTGGCTGAGCTTAATACACAGCGCTTTCAGGATTGGGTGCCCGAGTTTAATCTGGATAACGCGCGTCAGGCGGTTTTGGCTTTTGCTGGCGACGTCTATGAGGGTTTAGATGCGCCTAGTTTATCGGATGAGCAACTCGAGTGGGCGCAAAAGCATTTGATTATCCTGAGTGGTTTATACGGTGCTTTACGTCCTTTGGATTTGATACAGCCTTATCGCCTCGAGATGGGGACGCGCTTACAAAACCCTCAAGGCAAGAATCTTTATGAGTTTTGGGGCAGTCAAATAGCCCAGTATCTTAATGAGCAGCTGGCACAGGACCACGATGAACAGGTGGTTGTGAATTTGGCGTCAGTAGAGTATTTCAAGTCAGTTGATCGGAAGACGCTTGAGGTGCCGGTTGTTGAGTGTGTTTTTCAGGATGAGCGCAAGGGCCAGTGGCGGGTGATTGGTTTTTATGCCAAAAAAGCCCGTGGGTTGATGATGCGCTATGCCATTGATAATGGCATCACCTCGATTGAGGGGCTCAAGGGCTTTAACAGCCAAGGGTACCAGTATGATGCCGATGCATCTACTGGTGAACGTTTGGTGTTTAGGCGGCCTGAGGCTTAATACTGGGTAGTGCTTCTGCCTGCTTGTCGATGGCAAGCAGGTTTTTTTTGACTGTTTCGGCAGCCGCAGCAATTTCGATCAATGGGCCATTAATAGTTAAATGAATGCTTTCTTCGAGTTCGGGCAGGGGGTCTGTGGCCTGTTTTTGTAAGCGTTGTACAGCAGCCTCAAGATAATTAATAGATGCTTTAGATATAGCGTTTCTGTTGGCCAGCCGTTGGGGCTCGAGGGCAGCTATTTGGGTGTAAATAACAAATAGCTGCACCATGATCTGGTTATACTCAGCCACATAGGATTGGTGCGCTGTGGGTTCGCTTAGCATGCGTTGAAAGGCAGCGCTGAAATTACTTAAGGCCAGCTCGGCAGCAATACTTGCTTTTTGCCAGTCTGCGGTATTTACAGTCGCATGTTCATCGGTGGTTTGGTTGATTAAAAGAATGGTGCTTTTGAGTAATTTTATATTGGCATCGATGGCGCTTTGTGCCCAGTTTTTTATCGAGGTGGCTTCCCAGTTGGGCAAGAGATAACTTAGTATCAAGGCGAGGCTGCAGCCTACCAAAGTATCTACTAACCGCTCTTCAATAACAAAAGTGCCTGATTCATGTAGGAAATAAAAAGCGATCATAATAAAGATCGTTACAAAGGTCGCTCCATAAAGATAATTAACAGGCAAAAAGCATAGTGCTAAAGTATAGAGCAACCACATAATCACAAAGTATACGGTGTTGCTTGGCTCAATTTTAAAGAGTATGAATGCTATGGCGCAGCCGATGAGGGTGCCAATAAGACGTCTTTTATTGCGCTCACGCGTCAGTGCGAACCCCGGTTTCATCACCAGTACCAAGGTTAAAAGCACCCAATAGCTGCGTTGGGTAAAGGCACTGTGTAGTAATTTATCAGAAAAAATACTGGCCAATGCCAGTGGCACCAAAAGTCCTAATAGACCCGCCAGACTGAGTCGAAGGGCATACCGAAAGTTGGGTGAATGCAGATTAAGATTGCTAACCAGCAGCTTCCAACTGAAAGGCTTTTGTGCAGATAGTGCACTGCTAGGCGAGTTTTTTACTACCTCGTGAATGCTTTGGTCTGCAGCGTCGATCAATGCGCGCTCTGTGTGTTTTTGAAAAGCATCGTGGATATGCGAAATGTCTTGAATTACAAAGTACACCTTGCGGATGCGACGTATAATTTGCAGCATGAGCAAGCGCGCATGGGGGTCTTGCTCAAAGTGGCCTTGTGCATGATAGGCTTTGAGCTCGGAACTCATTGCTTGTAGGGACTCGGTAGGCAAGGAGACAGTAATAGGTTTGTTTTTATGCACCGCGGCGTCAGCCAGAGTATGAATGCAGCGTCCAAGCTGCGCAATAGTGCGCTGACACAGGGTGATAAACTCACTATGCCCAAGATGCTCGCGCAAGGCTTTATAATCTGTTTGGGTGGCGATCATGATGTCGGCAACATTGATAATTCGCACCAATAAGAGCTCTAAATGCGCGTGTTCAGGTAGGTTGTGTGGGCGCCGTTTAGCAAAGTCCGAGAGCAGGACATCACAGGCGGTTTGAAACTGTGCTGTCATCGCTGCGCGGGCTGTAAACATTTGGTGATAGGCTTGGTCTAAATCAGTGTGAATGTCGTACAAAGCCGCCCGTTTTTGCATATAGGCGGCAGTATTTAGGTAGGCACTATAGACCGCACGGCGCTCTTCATTTAAATAGCTAAAGCGACGAACCAAGAGCGTATAAATTAGATAGAAAATCGCCCCTAAAAAGGTATACAGCGTATTCCACAGAATCTCTGCTCCATGGCTAGGTACGCGTACATTAATAATCATAATAAACAGCCCTGTTAGAGCGATTAGCCCCCAGCGTGGCCCAAAGACATTAAGCATGGCACAGGCAAAGCATACGGTAGCAACCGTAATCACTAGTAATACAGGGTATCCCGAGGTAAAACTGGAAATAAGGGCCACCAGGGTGCACAGGGCTGTTGCCGTTGAAAACTCTTTGATGCGGGCTTTGCGGTGGCCGCCAAACTGGTCAATCATGGCCAGACAGAAAGCGCCTACGGTCATGGAGACACCCACAGCAAAGGCGTGAAAGTATCCAGCCAATATTACTGCTGGCAATAAGGCACCAGTGGATTGACGCAAACTAGAATAAAATTGATAGCGATAATACGTGCCGCTAAGCCTTTGGAGTATTTGCATCGTAGTGTCTGTATATTGAATGTCAGCTATAGATATTAATAATGTTGCACAAGCGAGACGTTTTGCAAGCGTTTTTTGTCTGTGCCGTAGATAAACAGGCTAAGCATGCGGTGTGATTGCACATTAAAGTCAGGCCGTTTATGATTAGTCTTTTGTGTCTTGCACTAATGTAACACGGGGTGCAGGGTATAGGTCATTCGTACTCGAATGAAGGTAGGGCTGTTTTTCACGGGTTATCCACCCGTTGTTTGCGCCTTTATGTTGCTGCAGGCCGCGCCACAAGCGCGAGTTGCCGAGCATTCCGTTCAAGCGATGCGTTGTTACGCGTTTGCCACACCTCGAGGAGTGTCGGTCATACAACATTGTGGTTAGGTGGTGTGGTCCTGTGGACCATGAAGCGCTAGTCATGGTGTTGTACTAGGCTCAAGCTCAGGTCCAGATATCGCTCGTGGTGCCTAGGCATAACCTGAAAGGAATATAGTCATGGAATTAACTGGCGCAGATATTGTAGTGCGTTCTCTCAGTGATCAGGGCGTTGAACACGTCTTTGGTTACCCTGGCGGAGCCGTACTTTATATCTACGATTCAATTTTCAAACAAGATAAATTTCGTCATATCTTGGTCCGTCACGAGCAGGCAGCCGTCCACGCGGCCGATGCCTATTCGCGTTCTACACACAAGGTCGGCGTAGCTTTAGTGACCAGCGGTCCTGGGCTCACCAACGCCGTCACCGGCATTACCACAGCATATATGGACTCTATCCCCATGGTTGTTATTAGCGGCCAGGTGGGGACCAGTGCAATAGGCGAGGATGCCTTCCAAGAGTGCGATGCCGTGGGCATTACACGTCCTTGTGTCAAGCACAACTTCCTCGTGCGTGATGTACGCGATTTGGCGGATACCCTTCACAAGGCTTTCTACTTGGCCCGTACCGGCCGTCCTGGTCCGGTGCTGGTTGATATTCCCAAAGACATCACGGTCGATACTTGTCGCTACGTGCCGCCCCGGGGCGAGCCCAAGATGCGCTCGTATATGCCAGTGACCAAAGGACATTTGGGGCAAATCAAAAAAGCCGTTCAATTATTGGCCCATGCCAAGCGTCCTATGATTTATGTAGGGGGCGGAGCAATTTTGGATAATGCCTCTGACGAGCTCATCGAGCTAGTCAAAGCATCGGGTGCACCGTGCACAACGACCTTAATGGCGTTGGGCGCGTTCCCAGGCACCGATGACCAATACGTAGGGATGCCTGGCATGCATGGCACCTACGAGGCCAATATGGCCATGCAGTATTGCGATGTGTTGATTTCAGTGGGCGCTCGGTTTGATGACCGTGTGATTGGAAATCCCCATCACTTTGCCCAACAACCACGCAAAATTGTTCATATCGATATTGACCCTTCGTCCATTTCCAAGCGTGTACCTGTTGACGTTCCTATCGTGGGTTCGGTCAAACAGGTATTGACCGAGTTCAACCAGCTATTTGCGCAGGCCCGTCGTAACACCGAGGCTACCGAGCTGGCTGACTGGTGGCAACAAATCAACGAATGGCGCGAGGTCAAATCCCTAGCCTACGAACAATCCAAAAACGTCATCAAGCCACAGGCCGTTGTCGAGGCGCTCTGGCGGGTCACCAACGGCGATGCCTACGTGACTTCAGACGTTGGACAGCACCAGATGTGGGCAGCACAGTATTACCTCTTTGATAAGCCCCGCCGCTGGCTTAACTCGGGTGGCTTGGGCACCATGGGGGTGGGCTTGCCGTATGCGATGGGTGTACAGGTCGCCCATCCAGGGGCAGATGTCGCCGTCATCACTGGCGAGGGCTCGATTCAAATGAACATCCAAGAGCTATCCACCTGCAGTCAGTATCGTCTGACACCCAAGATCATTTGCTTGAATAACCGCTACCTGGGTATGGTGCGTCAATGGCAAGAGATCGATTATGGCTCGCGCTATTCCGAGTCCTACGTGGATGCTTTACCTGATTTCGTCAAGTTAGTCGAAAGCTATGGCCATGTGGGCATGCGTATCGACAAACCCGAGGATGTCGAGCCCGCACTTCGCGAGGCCTTTACTACCTACAAAGATCGCTTGGTCTTTATGGACTTTATCACTGACGCTACAGAAAACGTGTGGCCAATGGTCCAAGCAGGTAAAGGGCTGACTGAAATGCTATTAGGGGCCGAGGACCTCGAGGGGGATACGCTGTGAAACATATCATCTCAATACTATTGGAAAACGAGCCAGGCGCATTGTCGCGGGTAGTCGGGCTGTTTTCAGCCCGGGGCTACAACATCGAGACCCTGACCGTCGCACCGACCGAGGACGAAACGCTCTCGCGGATGACGATCGTGACCAAAGGGTCCGAACAAGTGCTCGAACAAATCACCAAACACCTCAACCGCCTAATCGATGTGGTCAAAGTAGTCGACCTCACCGAAGGGGCTCATGTCGAGCGTGAGCTAATGCTGATCAAGGTACGCGCCGCAGGCAAAGAGCGCGAAGAGGTCAAGCGGATGACCGATATCTTCCGTGGACGCATCATCGATGTCACCGACACCACCTACACGATCGAGCTCACCGGCACACAGGAAAAGATCGAGGCCTTTATCAAGGCCTTGGATCACAGCTGCATCCTAGAGACAGTACGCACCGGGGTTTCCGGCATTAGCCGTGGTGTGCGTGTTCTCAAGGTCTAATTCTAATCAAGGTCCAAGAATACATTCTTCAAGGGTTTTTCTTTTTGGAGCACTGAATGAAAGTTTATTACGACAAAGATTGTGATTTATCCCTAATCAAAAGCCGTACCGTGGCGATTATCGGTTACGGCTCACAGGGCCACGCTCATGCGCTGAACCTCAATGACTCGGGTGTTGACGTTGTTGTTGGGCTACGCAAAGGCGGTGAGTCCTGGTCTAAGGCCGAAAATGCCGGCCTGACCGTCAAAGAAATCTCGGCAGCCGTCCAAGACGCTGACGTGGTCATGATCCTGTTGCCCGATGAGCACATCGCCAAAGTATATCGCGACCACATCGAAGGCTACATGAAAGAAGGCGCAGCTCTGGCATTTGCCCACGGCTTTAACGTGCACTACGGACAAGTTGTACCGCGTGACGACATTGACGTCGTCATGGTTGCCCCCAAAGCACCCGGCCACACCGTACGCAACACCTACTCCGAAGGAGGCGGTGTACCCCATCTAGTCGCAGTCTACCAAGACAACTCGGGCGCAGCCCGCGACATCGCCATGTCCTACGCCAG
>DATGSS010000075.1:0-5323 GCA_035302345.1 Paenalcaligenes sp. | reverse complement strand
ACGATGGCCGTATTGCTAGAGCTATCTAGCATGTCTTTAATGAGGCTGCCATCGATTTTCAATGCATTAGCGGGCAATTCGCGTAGATACGAAAACGAGGTATAGCCCGCCCCAAAGTCATCTAATGCAATTCTGATGCCCATATCCTGCAAAGTGTGCATCAGGTTGCGCGTGTAGCTGAGATCGTGCAATGCGATGCTCTCTGTGATTTCGATGCACAGTTTGGTCAGGATGGTGGGGTAACTCTTTAATAATGCAATCAAATCATCAATAAATTCAGGGCTGTTTAGAGAGACTGCGCTGAGGTTCAGATTGACACAGCGGATGTGTTTTAGCTCGTCCTGATGTTGCTCGAGCCAGCTCAACGCCGTGGTAAATACCCACTTATCAATGGTGGTAATGCTGCCGTTTTGATTTGCTAGGTTGATGAGCGCGCCGGTGGGCAATAATTTATTTTCTTCATTTTTAAAACGCAGCAAGACCTCGACGTGGTAGCTATCTGCGGGGCTGCGCAGGCTGATGATCGGCTGCATTTGTAAAAAAAGGCCGCGTGTATTGCCTTGGTCTAGCTGTTCGAAAAACTGTAATTGGTCGATTTGTAGTTGCAGTTCTGGGGTGTTTTGTTGATAGAGGGTCGTGGGTTCGCTGTGATAAATGGCGTGGTCGCAGGCGCTACGGGCGACTGCTAACGAGCTGGAATAATCTAACGCCGCCCCTAGTTCGACAGCGCCGACGTGACAGCGAGCTGTGTGTGGGGTGTGGCTCAAACGGCTAAGGACGTCTTCTTGTAGGTGGGTGATGAATTGAGTTAGCCAATGATTGAGGTGTTTGGTTGAAAAACGGGTCACAATCAGGACAAATTCTTGGCCTGATAATTTGCCGATATAAAAAGGGGTGCGTGTGTGCTGATGCAAATGACGATGTAGAGCCTCGCTAAGCGGGACGCTGTGATCCTGGAGTTCGGTGCGTTGTGTGTGCGGGGTGTGGATTTTTAAATAGGCCATAAAGTTGGGCAACGCATGGCTACTGCGGGTGCTGCCCACAATGCGGGTAAAGACCTCTTCGAGGCCCTGGCTGGTGTATAGGTGTCCGGTCAGGGTATCGTTTAATTTGGCGGCCAGGGTCAGGGCCTGGTGCGCATGGGTCGGGACCAAATACAAGATGGTGTAGTTTTTTTCTGCAAAACCAAATAGGCAAAATGAGGCACTCACGCCGTCAGGTAGCTCGATGGTCAGTCGTTTGACTTTGATTTCCGTGGGGCGATTGTTGTGGGTGTTTTCAAAAATAGCGCGCCGGTCTAGGCGTGGGAAATACTGAGACCAGTGCTGAATGGGGGTAGGCAGTTGATAGCTGTTGATCCACTGTTTAAATAAATCATTGTAATAAATGATGTTGTCGTCGTGATCAATATGTACCAGCCCAAAAAGCGATAGTTTTTTGTATTGTTCGAGCTCGTTGTGCTGACGGAGGATGGCTTGTTTTTGATAAAGCAGGTTTTCTAATACGGCTAGTAGGGCGCCTAAGTTAGCCACCGCCAAAAGGACAAAGGTACCAAATGGAGGCATGAATTCGGGTAATAGATCCCATTGCCAGGCGATCCATATGGCCAAACTACCGGCGGCACTGATCAGTTGAATAGGGGTGGTGTAGGCAAAGGGTACCAAGGGGGCATATAGTTGGTGCACCCATTCACGGGCAATCAGGCTTAGACACAGGGCGGTCAGATAAACGGGCAGGTAAAAGCTAAGGACGGCCCAAAACCACGATGGGGGCATCAGCCAGGCCATCGGCAGCCATAACCAAGCGCCATAATACAAAAAGCGCTGCAAAGGGATGAGGTAGGCAAAGGACAGTAGTCGCAGCCGGAAAAAAGCGTGCACGACTAAAAACAGGGTGATTCCTAGCAGCCATTGTTCGATCAGGTATTCTGGCGCGTAATGCAGCAGTAGGTGAGGCTGCATGATGTGCCAGCCCATCAAGCCTGCGCCAAAATAGCTTTGGCAAAAGATCAGTGCGGCCACCAACAAATAAGAAACCTGCCGCGCAAATACAGCCATGAGCAAAACGGCCATGGCTAAGATAAATACACCGCCCTCGATCCAGGCCTGATAGGTCGAGACCAAAGGGCCTCGTAGCAGGGGTCGGCTGAGTAGCTCTATGGTGAAAAAGGCTATGATCACAGCCGCAAGGATGCAGGCGCTGTGTTTTAGCACCCGATCCAGCATGAGCATTGGGTGTTTAGACCCTCGAGCATTTATGTGTGTACTAGCCATCCGTGTATTGTGCGCTGCAGGCAGCGTTTTAAAACAGTTGAATAGTTTAAATTATGTCGCTTAATTCAAACTTTTATCAAGCTTAGTACACGCGCTATGTAAAAAACAGCCACCCCAAAGTGGTTATTACAGTTTTTTAGCGTTTATTTAATGCGTCTTTATTGATTATCGAGTGCTCATGCAACATTTTAGAGGTGCAACGCTTTAGCACATCAGCTGTTTAGTCAGACTCAGGCAAGAGTTGTTCGTGCGCAAATAGATCCTGGATCTCTTCGCGGCGACGCACTAGGTAGCTGCGCTCTCCATCAACCATGACCTCGGCAGCGCGAGGACGTGTGTTGTATTGGCTAGACATGGTAAAGGCGTATGCACCAGCTGACATGATGGCCAGTAGGTCGTCTGGGGCCAGGGTCAAGGTCCGATCCTTGGCTAACCAGTCACCGCTTTCACAGATGGGCCCAACGATATCGTAGACCTGTTCGGGCTGAGGCTCTAGGGCGTTAGTGGGGTCGGCGCAGGGTAGGCGGACCATTTCTACATCGTGCCAGGCGTCGTATAGGGTGGGGCGGACCAAGTCGTTCATGGCCGCGTCGACGATAGCAAAGTTTTTATGCTCGGTATGCTTTAGGTATTCGACCCGTGTCAGTAGGATGCCAGCGTTGCCCACCAAAGAGCGGCCTGGTTCTAACACCAGTTGTAAATGGCCTAGGCCAGCCTTGTCCAAGGCTGCAAAGACAGGCTCTAGTAGCATCTGCGGGGTGGCGGGGGTTTCATCGGTATAACGGATACCTAATCCGCCGCCAATATCCAAATGATGGATGGCGATGCCGTTATCCTCTAGGCGGTGAATCAGATTGATCAGTTTTTGCAGCGCATCCAGATAGGGGCCGATTTCTGTGATTTGAGAACCAATATGACAGTCAACGGCCACGATTCTCAAATAGGGGTGGGCCAAAGCCTGGTTGTAAATTTCAGGGGCCAGATCAATGTCAATGCCAAATTTGTTGTCTTTGAGGCCAGTAGAAATGTAGGGATGGGTACGGGCATCGACGTCAGGATTGACGCGTAGTGCAATGGGGGCGACGGTGTTTTTCTGGGCAGCGATGGCGGCGATGCGTTCGAGCTCGCCGATGGATTCGATGTTAAAGCATTTGATGCCTGCCTCTAGGGCAGCCTCGATCTCCCAACCGTGTTTGCCGACACCTGAAAATACAATTTTAGAGGGATCACCACCTGCTGCCAGTACTCGTGCTAGCTCGCCGCCTGAAACGATGTCAAAGCCAGCGCCCAAGCGGGCGAACTCTTGCAGGACAGCCAGATTAGAGTTGGCCTTCATGCCGTAGCACACTAAAACGTCTCGGTCGGGGGTGGCCTGCATGTAGCTTTGGTAGGCTTCGTTAATAGCGGCCCGTGAATAGACGTATAAGGGGGTGCCATATTCTTTGGCTAGCTTTTTTAATGAGCAGCCTTCAGCATGCAGGATGCCGTCTTGAAACTGGAAATGAGGGGCAACAGTACTTTTGTTCATGGGTGAGGCGTTATGTGTGATGTTGGGTCAATTGATCGAATTGCGCGAGGTCGTTGGGCGGTAGGGTCAAGGGGCCCTTATAGCCGCAGCCAGACAGTAATAGCAGGCCCGCTGTGGCCACTATAAGCCAGGGACGTAAACGCCCTGGAGCCTGCTGTTGTTTGTGCCAAAAACGAAACCGTGCGGTCATGATGTGTGTCATCGTGTAGGTTTAAAAGGGAATCAGACCCGGGGTGGAATCAGGGTCAGGATCCACTGGACGGGGCTGGGCGCCCCCACTGCGGTTGCCGCTGTCCTGATTATCATCGTCTAGAGAGCGCAGAAGTTGGCTGATGCCGTCTTCCTCGTCATCGGCGCGGGGCTGGTAAACCTCGTCATAGGGTGAGGGCAGACCGATGCGGGCGATGGCCGAACCCGGTGGGAACTCGGCAAAGTAGTAATTGCCGTCGATGCGTTCGAGGCCATCGGGCAGCGGGCCTTGCTCTTTGGCTGCAACGCCATCCAAGGCTGTGCGCATGTAATTAATCCAGATCGGCAGCGCAACGCCACCGCCAGTCTCGCCTTGGCCCAATGAACGGGGGCGGTCAAAGCCCATCCAGGCCACGCCCACTCTATCAGGGCCGTAGCCAGCAAACCAGGCATCATGAGAATCATTAGTGGTGCCAGTTTTGCCGCCTAGATCATTGCGTTTCAGGGTGGATGAGGCGCGCGCGCCGGTGCCGTAAGTGGCCACCCCACGTAGCAGTTCGTCCATGACGTAGACGGTGCGTGGGTCAATAGCACGCGCCTTGGCATCGCCAGCCACGATTGGCTTGGCACGCATGATGACCTCGCCAGAGCTGTCTGTGACATGGTCAATCAAGTAGGGGTTAATGCGATAGCCGCCATTAGCAAAGACCCCAAAGCCTACCGCTAACTGCAGCGGGGTCACACTTCCTGCGCCTAGAGCGGTGGGCAAAATAGCGGGTTGGCGTTCTTTATCAAACCCAAAGCGTGTCACGTAGTCTTGGACATAGTCTGGGCCGATAGCCTGCATGATGCGGATAGTGACCATGTTCTTAGACCGGTAGAGCCCATCGCGCATGGTCAGCATGGGTTCGTAGCTGCCACCGTAGTTTTTGGGGCTCCAGGGTTTGGAACCTGTTTGTGCAGCAGTCAGATGAAAGGGTTGGTCTGATATCTGTGTCCCAGGGGTCAGCCCCTTTTCCAGTGCTGCCGCATAAACAAAGGGTTTGAAAGCTGAACCGGGCTGACGCCAGGCCTGGGTGACACGGTTAAATTTCCCGTCCGAGAAATGAAACCCACCGACCAGAGCGCGGATAGCGCCATCGCTGGGGTCGAGCCCAACAAAGGCCGCCTGGACCTCGGGCTTGTTGATGATTTCCCAGTATTCACCATTGTCATATAGGTACACCACTGAACCGCGCGAAATACGCTCTTTTTCACCGGCGTTGGGGCCGATGCCACGGAAGATCACCTTCATGGCACTGGGGTTGTCGACACGAATGATTTCCTCGGGCGA
>DATGSS010000074.1:0-12843 GCA_035302345.1 Paenalcaligenes sp. | reverse complement strand
AACACCCCCAAGGGATAGCTGACGCTTTTAAAGAACGGCACAATCAAATCTGCTTGTGTGGGCAATGATTTAGTAAACCCGCTGAACACCCAACTTTTAAATAAAGGCCATAACTCAGTAGTCCCGGGCACCGACACGGCAAAACTCAGGTAAATAGCAGCCACCAGACCAATGAGAGCTTGCCAAAAAAACTTTTGCTTGGCCGGCATCCCCTCGGGATCGCGATAAACCACCTTGCGGTAATCATCACGCCAACCGATCCACCCAAAGCCCAGAGTCACCAACAAAACCACCCAAACGAAACGATTGGTCAGATCCGCCCAGAGCAAGGTGCTAATAGCTACCGAAATCAGCACCAACACGCCGCCCATGGTGGGTGTACCAGCCTTTTCCAGATGGGTTTCAGGACCATAAGAACGCACTGCCTGGCCAATTTTCATGGCCGTTAAACGACGAATCACCCAAGGACCGGCTAACAACCCAATCGCCAATGCCGTTGCGCAAGCGAGCAAAGCACGTAACGTAATGTATTCAAATACCGTAAAAAACCGAATTTGGGATTCGGCCAATAGGCGTGCTAACTCAAGAAGCATGCGAATCCCCTTTTTCTTTTAAAAATGCTTGCTCTAAATGTTTAACCACTCGATCCATTCGCGCGCTGCGCGACCCTTTTACCAAATAATGAGCGGGTGCCTGCGCTACCAAATGAGTCTGCAGCACTTTTATATCATCAAAACGATGCGCTCCATCACCAAAAGCCTCGGCTGCAAACTGGGCATCACTGCCGATCACACAGAGCTGATCAATCCCTCTCTCGCGGGCATAGCCGCCCACTTCTGCGTGCACGGCCTGGCGGTGAATGCCGACCTCAGCCATGTCACCTAATACCAAAATCTTTTTACCCTCTAGCTGTGCCAGTACTTCGATGGCTGCCCGCACAGAGTCGGGATTCGCGTTATAGCTATCATCAATTAACTGATAGCCCTCTTTGAGCTGTTTGGGCTGCATCCGCCCTTCTACGGGTCGAAAAGATTCCAAACCACGGGCTATCTTTTCGATAGAAATACCCAAAGCCAAAGCACAACCACTGGCTGCTAATGCGTTGTATAAATTATGTACCCCGGGCACTGCCAACGCGACTTTAGCCTGGTCTTGCGCGGCGGTCAGCGTAAACCTCGTCCAGCCGGCATCGGGATAAATTTCGCGCGCACTGACGTCGGCCCCTTGTTTGAGACTAAAAGTGACGCAGCGGCGTCCCGCAGCTAAATCACGCCACAGGCCGCTGTAGTCATCATCAGCCGGGAAAACTGCCACGCCGTCTTGGGGCAAAGCCTGCAGCACTGAACCATTTTCCTGCGCCACTGCTTTTACCGTATGCATGAATTCCTGGTGCTCTCGTTGGGCATTATTCACCAACGCAACCTGGGGCTGTACCAAAGCAGCCAAATCCGCTATTTCATTAGGCTGATTCATCCCCAACTCGAAAACAGCCACGCGATGTTGTGGGCTCAGGCGTAAAACACTGAGCGGGACCCCGATGTGATTGTTGAGGTTTCCCTGAGTGGCCAGATAGCCATCATCACCGTATTGCGCCGCAAATATACGGGCAATCATCTCTTTAGTGGTTGTCTTGCCATTACTACCAGTAACCGCAACGACGGGTAATTGAAAGCATTTGCGCCAGCTATTAGCCATTTTCTGCAGTGCAACCAAGGTCGGACCCACCACAATCTGTGGTAAATCTACATCGGGGCTAGGCCGCTCGACTATCGCTGCCAGTGCTTTTTTCTGTTCGGCCTGCTCGAGGAAATCATGACCATCAAAACGATCACCAGCAATAGCCAAAAACAACTCGCCCGCCTGCAAACGGCGAGTATCCGTAGACAACTGCGGTGCATACAGCCAGGTCAAGGCTAATTGCGCCCACTGCACATCAGAAAAATAGTGCCGAGCATCACCGATCTCTTGGTAGGTTTCATGCCCTTTACCGGCAATCAAGATAATGTCATTAGGATTAGCCTGCCAGACAGCGTCCAATATCGCAGTTGCACGATTCAATTGGATTACAGGCTCTTGGGTAGCGCCATCAGCCTGCGACTGAATTTCTTCCTGAGCACCAGCCAAAATAGCCTGCGCAATAGTTTTCGGGTCCTCGCTGCGCGGATTATCATTGGTAATAACAACTGAATCAGCATAGCGCTGAGCAATTGCACCCATTTGAGGACGTTTGGCTTGGTCACGGTCGCCACCGCAACCCATCACACAACGCAAAGCCCCGTTGCGTACAGCAGCCACCTCGCGTAGAGCCAACAGTGCGCGCTCTAACGCATCAGGCGTATGCGCGTAATCTACAACTACCAAAGGTTGTGCATAAACAGCTTTGCGACTGCGATTTGCAATCGCACGCACAATTTCCAAACGACCCGCCACCGGCGTCAAGCCCGCCATAATACGCGCAATCTTGGATACTGGCCAGCCCAACTCATTTAACACAGCAGCCACTAATAAATAGTTAGAGACGTTGTGCAAACCAATTTGATGAGTCAAAAACTGTGCGGTGCCATGAACCCCAACCAAGTTAAACACCTGGCCATCGGTACCCGGATGAATGTCTTGGGCATAAAAATCAGCCTCGGGATCATTCATGGAATAAGTAAATACAGGTGCCTTGCCAGCCGATTCCAATACCTGCTCGGCAAAGGGATCATCCAGATTAACCACCACACGGCGTAATCCAGGCCGCTGGAATAACAGCTTTTTGCTATCACCATAATGCTGCCAACTACCGTGATAATCCAAATGATCATGAGACAAATTGGTAAACGCAGCCACATCGATAGCGACCCCATCCAAGCGACCTTGATCCAGGCCTATAGATGAAGCCTCGAGCACCACCAGATTTATTTTGGCATCCCGTATACGCGCCAAACTTTCATGCATTGTGAATACATCTGGGGTCGTCAGAGACTGCATGATGCGCTCACCCTTGGGTAAGCAGACACCCAATGTACCAATACTGGCGCAGGGTACTCCTGAAGTATTTAAAGATTCAGCCAACCAATGCGTAGCTGAGGTCTTACCGTTAGTCCCAGTCACTGCAATAATGGTGAGCTCGTCCGATGGACGGCCGTACCATTCATGAGCCAAAGCCCCCATGTGCTGCTCGAGATCGGTCACCGCTAAGGCCGGGCGATTGATCTCTGGTGCTGCATGAACAGCATCATAAATGACAGCTGCGGCGCCATTATCCACCGCATCTTGTATAAAACGATAACCATCTGTTTGCTGCCCTGCACGAGCCACAAATATATCGCCGGACTCTACCTGTCGGGAATCCAGACACAACGCTGCCCTGCGATCGCAGTGCTCATTTAACCAGCGTGTGATTTTTTCTATTGTCTTGTTCGTCATTATTGAATTCCCCCTGTATTCACGTCCAAAGCAACCAGGGACTCAACGGGTGCATCAGGCTGCACGCCTAAGCGACGTAAACTGCCTGCAACCACCTCGGAAAACACGGGCGCTGCCACCAGCCCACCAAAATATCCTTCACGGCGGGGCTCGTCCACAGAAACTGCCACCACAATCTGGGGATCAGAAACAGGTGCAAAACCTACAAAAGAACTGCGATAACTAGATTTGCTATAAGCACCATCTACAATCTTGCGTGCGGTACCACTTTTACCTGCGACCCGATAACCATGAACAGCAGCACGACGTGTGCCCTCGGGCCCTGCAGCGGCCTCGAGCATAGAGCGCATAGACTGGGCAGTTTCAGGACTAAAAACACGCGTACTGGTTGGTTGTGAGTCGCGTCGCAGCAGACTTAGAGAAACCATATCGCCGTCACGAGCAAACACAGTGAAAGCCTGCGCAATCTGTATTAGCGAACTGGACATCCCATAGCCGTATGCCATGGTGGCCCGCTCAATAGGACGCCAACTGTCCCAAGGCCGCAAACGGCCCGCCGCGGCTCCGGGGAAACCTAGCTGGGGTGCATGACCAAAGCCCAAACGATCGAACCCATCCCACATCTGCTCTGAGGACATGCGCTCGGAAATCATGGTCATACCGATATTGCTAGAACGACGGATAATACCCGCCACATCGAGCACCCCATTACGGCTAACGTCCGAAATAACTGCACCCTCGTAGCGGTAGCGACCATTGCCCGTATCAAACTGGGTATCTAAATCTACGGCCCCACTTTCTAAAGCCAGAGCCACCGTAAAGGGTTTCATGATAGAGCCGGGCTCAAAAGTATCGGTAATGACTCGGTTACGCAAAGCTTCACCCTTGCGATCACCTCGGTCATTAGGGTTATAAGTAGGTAAATTTACCAAGGCTAAAATCTCACCCGTGCGCACATCTAACACCACCGCTGAGCCGGCCTTGGCGTCATGAAAATCTAGGGCTTTCTTTAAAGCCCTGTAAGCATCGTATTGCACACCCGCATCAATGGACAAAAAGAGATCTTCGCCATGCATTGGGGGAATCACCTCGCGCACATCTTCCACAATGCGCCCCAAACGGTCGCGCATGACACGCCGCGAACCAGGCTCACCCGATAGCAAATCATTAAAAGCTAATTCGATCCCTTCGAGCCCCTGGTCTTCGATATCAGTAAACCCTAATACGTGAGCAGCACTTTCACCCTCAGGATAAAAACGACGCATCTCGTCTTGTTGGTGTACGCCAGGCACCCCTAAGTCTGCGATTTGCTCGGCCAACTCGAGATCAACCTGACGACGTAGATAAACAAAGCTACGTCCTGGTGTTTGCATGCGTTTGCGCACCTCATCGGCAGGCATTTCTAGCAGCTGAGCCAACTGCTGTACCTGCTCGGCGCTGGCTCTGCTGGCATCTTCGGGAATAACCCAAATGGCTTTGACCGGCACACTAGAGGCCAGCACAACCTTGCCGCTGCGATCAAATATTTTGCCCCGATTAGGCGGTAACACCATGGTGCGTTCAAAGCGACGCACCCCCTGCTCTTGAAGAAATTGCGTCGATAATCCCTGCAGATACAACGCCTTGACAAGCAGCGCACCAAAGCTCAGCAACAAAAGCAGCATGACAAAGCGAGCACGCCACTGTGGCATGGCCTCTTCTAGCACAGGATTTTCATAAAAACCAAAAGGTTTCATGGCTGCCCTCCGTGTGCTGTTGCTTGGGACGCCGCCTCTTTATGAGCGGCTTGTGCGGCATCGGTGATTTCATTATTTGTGCTGTTACGTCCAGCGGGCAAATATATAGTGTATTCAGGACCCGCAGGCGCCATTGAAAAGTTCTCACGTGCCAATTCATCAATACGGGCATTGCGGGTCAACTCGGCACGCTCGAGTTGTAAACGCCGCCACTGCGCATCCAGGTCTTGGGCCTGTCCGCGCAACTGCTCAATTTGTACGTAAAGGTCACGCGCATGATAGCGCGTGGTAATCAGATGAAAACCCATTAAAAACACCGCGAGAACCAAAAGCACTATTAATCGCATTTTTAGCGCCCCCGCCGACGAGAAAAATGCTGACCGGAATTTTCATAATAAGCAGCGACCTCGCACCACTCGTTACGCCAATCCTCGCCAAGTAAACGCTCAGTGCGTTCCGCAACACGCAGCACGGCCGAGCGCGAACGAGGGTTCGAGTCGATCTCGCTGCGCTCGGGCAATACGCGCCCGAGGCTTTTAAGCCAAGGATGCGGTAATTGATCCTGGGTCAGTGGTAGATGGGCATAGGCAGCTTCTGGCCGAGCCCCTGTTGAAATAAACCTCTTGACGATGCGGTCCTCTAAAGAATGAAAGCTGATGACCGCTAATCGCCCCCCTGCCTTTAGTAGCTGCAGTGCTAGCGGCAGCGCAGCCTGGAGTGCCTCGAGCTCGCGATTGATGTAAATCCGTATAGCCTGGAAGGTCCGAGTCGCCGGATGATGTGCTTTCGGGCGCGAGGGCACGACACGGGAGACCAGCTGGGCGAGATCATGCGTGGTCTGGAGCGGAGAGGATTTGCGGCGAGTTGCAATCGCCTTTGCAATCTGGATAGCATGCCGTTCTTCGCCATAATGGTGTAAGACCTCCTTCATATCGTTAATGCTTGCCTTGGCAAGCCACTGCGCAGCAGTCTGCCCAGTGCGGTTATTCATGCGCATATCGAGCGGTCCATCGTGTGTAAAAGAAAACCCCCGCTCGGCCTCATCTAGCTGCGGGGAGGACACGCCCAAATCCATCATCAACCCATCTATAGACGTCACCTGATGTTCGGCTAACGAGCTATCAAGGTGCTCGAAACCGCTATGTATAGGGACGACACGAGGGTCCTGCGCCTGTAATTGCTGAGCCACTTTGAAGGCGGCTGGATCCTTGTCCAGCACAAACAGTCGAGCATCAGCACTGAGATAAGGCAACAAAGCCTGACTGTGCCCGCCACGCCCAAAGGTCGCATCAACAAAATCTCCATCCACTGTCCCCAAGGCAGGCATAGCCGAGTCTGCACGCCTGGCTTTGAAACCAGGAGCAACCAAAGCTGCAATGACCTGCTTTAGCAATACGGGACGGTGGGCGGCTGTCATAAATTGATTTTTTTATAAAAAGTTCTTTAGAAAGAAAATTGTTCGAATACATCGGTCATGCTTTTTTCCAGATCCTCTTTCTGACGTTCATCTAGCTGGGTTGGGTGCCAAATTTCAAAATGCCCGCCCATCCCTAAAAGCATGGCCTCACGTTCTAATGTGGCTGCCTGCCTAAGCTCGGCCGTGATCAATATTCGACCGGCAGAATCCATCTCCACATCATGTGCACTACCCAAAAGCAAACGTTGGAAAGCACGAGCCGACATAGGCAAAGCAGCAATCTGCTCTCGCTTGGTCTCCCATACACTGCGTGGGTATAACAACAAGCAACCATCAGGATGACGTGTTAGAGTCAACCGTCCCTCTTGCTCGGAAATCAGCGGATCGCGATACCGGGTCGGAATAGACATCCGCCCCTTGGCATCTAGAGTTAGCGCGCTGCTTCCTTGGAACATGGGTGACTCCCACTTTTTTACACATTTTCCTACTTTTTCCCACTCTAAGCCAATTCCCTCCCTTGGTCAAGATGCAAAAACTCTTTTTCTTCAATCACAACAAGTACTTACAGCTGTATAAAAAGGCACTCCCATCAAAAAAACATAAGTGAAATCAATCTATTGGCGAATAAGCCTAAAGTAAACTGACACCAACATTTCCTTTCCTTAATAATTAAGGCTTTCAAAATGAAACTGCATTTCAACCCAAAAACCAGTGAGGATCAGCCACGGCCAACCCACCTAGAGTGGGAATTTATGCTCAGAAGTGAACCAAAAAAGATGGGAAAAGTGGGGTACTAGGCAGACTGTGGTTAGAAACAGCAGGCACACCCAAAAAAGAAAACTGCACAGCAGTCAGTAGCCAACTATGAAAAAGAGGCAGAAAAAAAGTAAAATGGGAGGAGGATCACAAAAGAAAACGGGATGCGCCTATAGGCCGGATTCTGTATACATGCCCGATGAGCATGCAGGCAACCATTCAGCTAGGCTATTTATTGCTAAATAGCTCGTGCCACCTACCCGCATACTTGGGCGGACCGCCCTCGAGGTATGAAATACCAGCGTATGCCTATTTGGTGTTGCTCCCGATAGAGGTTACCGCGTTTCACCCTACAGTGTTGTAGACTCGTCTCTGTGGCCCTAGTCCTCGGCTTGTATTTGGTACTCGCCGGGCGGCTGTTAGCCGCTATCGCGTCCTATGGAGTCCGGACCTTCCTCGGTCTGTATAGACCGCGGTTGCCCGACGCACCCCGTGGACTCATTATACCTTATACTTTCTTATTTATTGCTTTTTCTCGCCTAAACAACGCACATGAATTTGTTGACTCTACAAGACGTAACCCTTTCCCTTGGGCACCACCCTCTACTTACCGAAGCCAACCTGATAATCCATTCAGGCGAGCGCTGCGGATTAATTGGCCGGAATGGGTCTGGCAAATCCTCGTTGCTCAAGCTCATTGATGGTCGCTTAGAGCCCGATTCCGGCGAGGTTCAAAAACGCGTCGGCCTACATGTGGCTACCGTAACCCAGGAGCCCGATTTACCTAGTGATATCGGAGTTCATGATTATCTATGTGCTAATTATTTAGATACCGAGGACTGGCAGCGACCCGCATTAGTCGAGCAACATATTCAGGCTCTAGGGTTGCCCACAGATACACTATTGCAAAACCTCTCGGGGGGGATGCGCAAACGCGTGGCCTTAGCCTATGCGATGTTAGAGCGTCCTGATTTGCTTTTACTCGATGAGCCCACCAACCACCTGGATTTTGATGGCATTCGGTGGCTCGAAGAACAGATTTTGGATTTCAAAGGCTCCGTGATCGTGATTACGCACGACCGTCGCTTTTTAGATACCGTCACCACGCGCATTATCGAACTCGATCGCGGACAATTATTTAGCTTTCCTGGTAACTTTGAAAAGTGGCAAGAGCAAAAGGCTCAATGGCTCGAGGCCGAGGCCCAGGAGCAAGCTCGATTTGATAAGTTTTTAGCCCAAGAAGAAGCCTGGCTGCGCCGCGGGACCCGTGCTCGCAGAGTGCGCAACCAAGGACGAGTACGTCGATTAGAAGCCCTACGTCGAGAGCGCGCCCAACGCCGAGAGCGCTCTGGAAATGTACGTTTTTCAGTTGATGAAGGACGCCGTTCAGGCCGTTTGGTTGCAGAAATCAATAATATCGATCACGGCTATGATGACCGTATTTTAATTCGTGATTTTTCTACTGCCATCATGCGTGGCGATCGCATTGGTATTTTAGGCCCTAATGGTGCGGGCAAAACCACCCTTTTAAATATTATCTTGGGCAAACTAGAGCCTGATAATGGGACGGTTCGCCACGGCACCCAATTAAATGTGGGCTTTTTTGATCAAATGCGCACATCATTAGATGACGATTCAACCCTCATTGATGCCATCAACCCTGGCAATGAGTGGGTAGAAATCGGTGACGAGCGTAAACACGTTATTAGTTATCTAGAGGACTTTCTCTTTGACCCAGCTCGGGCACACTCACCCGTGCGCACTCTGTCGGGCGGCGAACGCGCTCGCTTGGCGTTAGCCCGTCTTTTTACTCAACCTACAAACATGCTGGTACTGGATGAGCCCACTAATGATCTAGATATCGAGACATTAGAACTACTAGAGGATTTACTGGCAGATTACGCTGGAACCGTACTTTTGGTTAGTCACGATCGTAGCTTTCTCAACCACGTCGTGACGCAAGTCATTGCAGCCGAGGGTGACGGCCACTGGCAAGAATACGTAGGTGGCTATGATGACTGGCTAGAGCAACGCCTAGAGGCAAACAAGGTACAGGCAGAGGCACCTCGCCCCCAAAAGCCTGCATCACAAAATAAAAACAAACAAAAACAACCCAGCAACAACCAACCCGCAGCAGCCACAAAAACGGGTTCCGAACCCAGCTCTAACGAGCGTAAAAACCAACGTAGCCCGCGCAGGCTGGCCCCATGGGAAGAAAAAGAGCTAAAAGAGTTACCCGAAAAAATTGCCGCCCTAGAACAGCAGCTAAGCACACTGGCCGAGCAGCTAGCCGATCCCGAGCTCTATGAAAGCGGGCCCGAAAAAGCCCAAGAGATAGAAGCTCAGGTAGAAAAAACAGAGCAAGAAATGGAACAACTGTTTGAGCGCTGGGAAACCCTAGAGTCAATGGAGAACAATTAAACTATTCTGGATGACCAGGACTGGACGACCAGGTCCGGTTGATTAGGCTAATAACCGCCATTGCAGGGTCTCACCTGCAGCTAGCGGGACTACCCCCTCTTTACCTGGCACTGTGATTTCAGCGGGTATTTGCCAAGGGTCTCGCTGCAAGGTAATGCGCTCTTGATTGACAGGCAAACCATAGAATGCTGGCCCATTACGACTGGCAAAAGCCTCTAAATTTTCCAAGCGCCCTGCCCGCTCGAAAGCCTCGGCATAAAGTTCAATGGCATGCAGGGCAGTAAAACACCCGGCACAGCCACAGCTTTGCTCTTTAAGACTACGCGTGTGCGGAGCGCTATCAGTGCCCAGGAAAAAGCGCTCGTGCCCGCTGGTAGCCGCATCGAGCAGAGCCTGACGGTGTACCTCACGCTTGAGTACCGGTAGGCAATACCAATGAGGTTGCAAACCGCCACTAAAGATATCATTGCGGTTATAAAGCAAATGCTGAGGCGTAATCGTCGCCGCAATAGGACCTGCAGCCTCGCGGACATATTGCACGCCCTCTTGGGTGGTCAAATGCTCAAAAACAACCTTGAGCTCGGGAAAGCGTGCCCGCAAAGGAATCATCACCTGTTCAATAAACACTGCCTCGCGATCAAAAATATCAACCTGAGGGTCAGTGACCTCGCCATGAACTAATAAAGGCATCCCTAATGCCTGCATCTGCTCTAGCACTGCGCTACAGCGACCTAATAGATCGGTCACCCCAGCATCCGAGTTTGTGGTCGCACCCGCTGGGTAAAGCTTGACGGCATAAACGATACCAGAATCGTGGGCCTTGGTGATTTCATCTGCTGGCGTGTTATCCGTCAAATACAAAGTCATCATCGGGTTAAATTGTGTGCTAGCAGCGTGACTGTCACTGGCCTCTACCTTGAGGTTTAACGCCTGCTCGATACGCTCTTTATAGGCCTGAGCCTGGGCTGTAGTCGTTACTGGCGGGGTTAGATTGGGCATAATGATGGCCCGCGCAAACTGCCGAGCCGTGTGGCCAACCACGCCTTTTAGCAGAGCACCATCACGAACGTGCAAATGCCAATCATCAGGGCGTATAAGTGTTAACTGATCGGGTTGTTTGGTCATAAGTATTTAAATTGCCTGGGGCCCAAAGCACCAGGCAATATGCGTTAGTGAATTAAGGCTATTAGTAGATTAAACTTGGCAGCGCCAGACTAAACCACGGCACATAGGTCACTGCCAGCAATGCTACCAACATCAGCAACACAAAGGGCAGACATGAAATGAATACCTCGTAGAGGCTCATGTTTGAAATGCGCATGGCGACAAATAAGTTTAACCCAACGGGTGGCGTCAGCATACCGACAGACAAGTTCACCAAAGTAATCACCCCAAAGTGAATAGCATCAACCCCCACTTGGGCTGCAATTGGCTGCATCAGGGGTGCCAAAATAATAATGGCAGAAGCACTGTCTAAAAAACACCCTGCGATTAGCATAATGAGGTTAAACAGCAGCATCACCCAGATCGGCGAATCCGTTGTTGATAACACCTCGGCGGCTAATTGAGTGGGCGCACCTGTGGAAGCTAAAATCCACGAGAAAGCAGATGCCCCAGCAGTAATCAATAAAAGAACCCCCGCGACCAGTCCAGAGTTTTTCAAAATACCGAGTGTCTCTTTGATGCTGATATTGCGATAAATAAGCGCGCCAACAATCCATCCATAAAGACAGGCAACTGCAGCTGACTCAGTGGGCGTAAAGACCCCAGAATAGATCCCACCTAAAAGTAAAACTGGCAAGCCCAGGCCCCATGCTGCGTGTTTGAACGCTGCCCCCATCTCTTTGAAAGAGGGGGTACCCTCACGAGGGTAACGACGCATTATAGAGATCCCGATACAGTAGCTGATCAACAAGACCGCCACCAAAATAGCCGGCAGCAGCCCTGCGGCAAATAAACGGCCTACAGATGAACCCGTCACCGAACCATAAATGATCAGTGCAATACTGGGGGGCACGATAGGCCCTAATGTCCCGGCTGTCGTGAGCACACCAATAGAAAAGCGCTTGCTATAGCCTGCCTCAACCAAGGCTGGATACATAATGGTGCCGATGGCAATGACCGTGGCGGGGCTAGAACCCGAGATCGAGCCAAAAAACAAACAGGCCAACACCGCTGCCGCTGCCAGGCCACCAGGGACCCAACCGATAATGGATTTGGCCAGCCCGATAAGTCGATCAGACAGCCCACCGATACGCATTAACTCGGCGGCTAAAATAAAAAAGGGAATGGACATCAAAGAAAAGTTGTTCATCCCCGAGAACATGCGCATGGGCACGACCACAGGATTGATCGCCCCAAAAAAATACAATGTTGCCGTTACTGCTAACGCCAGTGCAGCAAAAATCGGCAGCCCAAATAACAGCAGGGCAAAGAAAATAGAAACTAAAGGTGCGGTCATACCTATCCTCTATGTAGCACGTAGATCTGAGGGTTGATCCGTGACTTCTTTGTGCTCGGTCCACAATTGAATCATCAGCAAATAGCGCAAAAACATAAAACCGGCGGAAATGGGAATACTGAGATAAATGTAAGCGACCGGTATTTGCATTGCAGGTGATAGTTGACGCATCTTTTTAGTGCTTTCAAAAACCTGCCACCCGTAATAGAGCAGTGTCAGAGCAAAGACAGCGCCCAAGAGGTACGCGATCAGCTCTAAAATGCGTTTGATGCGCGGACCCGAAAAAGCGCTGAGCACTTCTACAGAAATATGGGCTGTATGTCGCACACCCATGCTGGCAGCTACAAAGCTCATGATAATGAGCGTGTAAAGGATGGTTTCCTCGGACCAAAACAAGGAATTATGAAAAACGTACCGTGCGACGACTTGGATGATGGCTACAATTGTGGCGATGAGCATCGCAATGGTCATCGCCACATTTTCTAGCCAATCAACAACCTTGTTGATTGCTTTGATCATGGATAAAGCTCCTGAACTTACTCACCCTTGGCAGCAGCTCTAGCACGCTCAATGAGTTCGGGAGTTACCACTTTCTCGAACTCTGCATAGATAGGCTGAGACCTTTCGATGAACTTCTCGCG
>DATGSS010000073.1:0-16138 GCA_035302345.1 Paenalcaligenes sp. | reverse complement strand
GAAACAGATCTGGCCATCGCCATTAAACTACTGACATCATTACCTGCTGTGTTATCAAGCTGCAGGTAACCTTCTTCAAAATCTGACTGCCCACTATCGTCCGTAAACAAATACACACAACGGATCATGCCTAGCTCCTTTAAATTAATTTTTATTTATTTGCTAAAAAAGAAACATCGGTGTCTTTTGACAAAGTGACATAAACGCGCACCCACGGCTCATCGCCAAGCATATTCCAGCGATGCCCTTTGCCTGCCGTTTCCTCGGTCAGTAGCACATCACCTCTTTGCAATTCAAATGTTTGCCCTGCCTCGGTCTCAAAGGACAGATGTCCTTGTAAAGTAATGACAAACTGGCGAGTTGGATCCAAATGCCAATCAGAGGCACCTCCAGCAGGGGTTGATCTATAAAAGACCTGCTTGGCTGAAAATGTCCGCGTGGTGTAATCACCGCGTTCAGCAGTCTCGTACTGTAATACGCCCTCCTGTGCTTGGACCTGCCCATGCTCATCAGTAAATAAGCGAACACATCGCACCATGGCAACTCCTTAGATAAATATTGCTGTTTCTTTCATATTGACAATACCCTATATTACTCTTTTTATATATCAATGCCTAGAAAGAAACTTATGAAAAGTAGAGCAATTGAATGCAAATACAAAACATGCATACGGACGTCTGCCATTTAAATTGTATCTATCTTTATCCTGATGAACAAAAAGTGTTTCTAAAGAATTGTTAGCAGAAAGAATTAATTTCAAACAGTCAGATAAAATATTGCGATTAAAAACAAAAAGGAAATCTTATGCTCTCTCACACGATATTGGCTGCGTTGGGCCCCATTTCTCTGGGTATATTCTTAGGTTGGATATCTGGCAAAACAGGATTTATAAAAAAAGAGTATGCGGACGGCTTAGCTGCCTTTGTGGTTAAAATTGCTTTGCCTCTAGCATTGTTTTTAGCCGCATTGACGTCCTCACCCAAAGATATCTTGGATGTCGATTATGCACTGGCAATGGGAATTGGTCTGGTATTGACCTATATTTTTGGCTATGTGTATGGTCGAGTGATCAAAAAATACGACACTCCCACCGCTACGATGCAGGCTATGGCTGTTTCTTTTCCGGATATGGCCTACTGTGGACCACCAGTATTGATTGCTGCAGTGGGTAGTTCGGGGCTGATTGCAGTCGTGATTGGTAATTTAATTTATACCGTCATTATCCTGCCATTAGCTCTGGCAATAGTACAGTCTGGAACTGCTCAAGCCAGCCCGCTCAAAGCTTTGGGCCGCGCAGTTGTACAGCCTTTGGTGGTATTACCCATTCTGGGGGCTATCCTGGCTGTGATGGGCTTTAAACTCCCCGAAATAGCGAACCAGTCTATTAACGAATTAGGAGAAACAGCAGGGGGTGTAGCGCTATTTTTCTTGGGCTTATTTATTTCCAAATCTAAATTCCACCTTGATCGAGAAATTCTTTTCAACACATTTGTCAAAAACATCTTGCAAGCCGCCATAATTCTAGGTGTTGGAATATTACTGGGCTTGCGCGGTGAACTTTTAGCATCGGCCTTTCTAATTGGTGTTATTCCCACTGCTACTGCAGTACCTGCTTTGGCAGTAGGTAATAAAGCCTACGAAGACAAATCTGCTTCGACTGTCGTTATTAGCACTTTATTTTCGTTGATTTCCATACCAGCGGGATTGGCGGTGGTATCCACTTTTTACCCCGGTTAATTTCATGATGAAAAACCCAAAAAGGTTAGGGTTTTCCTTTTTGGGTGCCTGCTTTATTTTATGTTTTTTATATCTGTTTTGCGGCAAAAGTCAATTGACAAGAATTGCAAATAAGCGGTATAAATCTTTCTTATAAGGCACTAATATCACCTTAAGAACAAAGAACTCATTCAATTAAGAAGAAAAACAACTACTGCCTCATTTGATCTTTCTTTCCCTGTCTTTTTATCACATCTTTTTCCTTCAAAGAAAATCATCATGGTACAAAAAAAACCTGCTGTGCCAAAAACAATTCTTTTCCCTGTTTTTATCCCAGCATTTACTCTAATTCTTATTTTGCTTATTGGTACCATGTACGACCCCGTAGCTGTCGGGCAGGTACTGGCTAATGTACTTGATTATCTGACTGTTCACTTTGGCTGGTTTTACATGCTGGCGGTGGCATTCTTTTTGTTGTTCATGGTCGCTATTGCTCTTTCAAAATGGGGCAGTATCAAATTAGGCCCGGATCATGCCGAGCCCGAGTACAGCTTTTTATCGTGGTTTGCGATGCTCTTTGCTGCAGGCTATGGCATTGCACTGCTTTTTTTCGGGGTTGCCGAACCTGTACTGCACTATGCCTCTCCGCCCGAAGGCCCTGCATTAACCATTGATTCAGCAAAGCAGGCCATGCAGATCTCGTTTTTCCATTGGGGATTTCATATTTGGGCTATTTATGGCTTGGTTGGGCTGACTCTAGCGTACTTTACCTACCGTCACGGCTTGCCCCTGTCCATTCGCTCTGCTCTGTACCCTTTGATTGGCAATAGAATCTACGGCCCTATTGGTCATGCAGTAGACGTATTTGCCATTTTGGGGACTTTATTTGGAATTGCGACGACGCTAGGTCTGTCAGTGACGCAAATTAACGTGGGTTTAAATTATTTATGGCCCAGTATTCCCGTTAGCTATACGGTCCAAATCACGACTATTGTTTCTGTCACAGCCTTGACGGCGGTGTCGGTAGGGGCAGGTCTGGATCGCGGGGTTAAAAACCTATCACTGCTCAATATCTTCATTGCTGTTGGGTTGATGGTGTTTGTGTTTGTGACCGGTCCTACCATTTTTATTCTCAATACCTTTATGGAGAATACAGGTAGCTATCTGAGCAATATTGTGCAGCGCACATTTAACCTACAGGCCTACACCGGTAGTGATTGGATTGGTAACTGGACACTGTTTATTTTTGGCTGGACGATTGCCTGGGCGCCTTTTGTAGGTCTGTTTATTGCTCGTATTAGCCGTGGTAGAACCATCCGCCAATTTATTGTTGGGGTGATGGTTGTTCCTG
The DNA here is from genome assembly GCA_035302345.1 of Paenalcaligenes sp. Taxonomy (GTDB): domain Bacteria; phylum Pseudomonadota; class Gammaproteobacteria; order Burkholderiales; family Burkholderiaceae_B; genus Paenalcaligenes. The sequence goes on along the minus strand of DATGSS010000073.1, from coordinate 13,071 downwards.
TTGCCTTTACTTTTGTTTGGTTTTCAGTTTTTGGCGATACCGCTTTGCATATGATCATTATTGATGGCTACACCGGCCTCATTGACCATGTCCAGCAAGACCACGCCATCGCCTTGTTTAAGTTTTTTGAGCAACTGCCCTTTACCTCGGTTGTAAGCTTTATCAGTGTATTGCTGATTGCTCTGTTCTTTGTCACATCATCTGACTCTGGTTCTTTGGTGATTGACTCATTGGCATCAGGGGGTGCAGCACAAACGCCCGTATGGCAACGCGTTTTCTGGGCCTCTATATCTGGTCTGGTAGCTATTGCTTTGTTGCTGGCCAATGGTCTAAGTGCTCTGCAAGCAGGCTCTGTTATTAGCGCCCTGCCTTTTGCGATTATTATGATTATCTCGGCCATCGGTATGTGGCGCGCCTTAATCATTGAAGAGCACCACGACGCCAGTCAACTGCATCATACTGCACCGCCCACCACCAACCGCTTGGGACGCAATGAATGGAAAAAACGCCTCGCTAATCTGGTCGACTTCCCTTCAAAGCAAGACGTCAGTCGTTTTATTAAAACAACTGTCATGAGCAGCATGGAAAATGTTCAAACTGAGCTGCAAGAACGTGGCTGGGAAGCCTCGGTGCACTTTGACACTCAAAATTGCCGCGCGCACTTTGAAGTCATGCAAGAGGAAAAGCTGGAGTTTGTTTACGAAATTCGTCTACGTGGCTACGAGCTACCAGACATTGAATTACCTGAAAACATCCCTACAGATGAAGAAGGTGTGCGTAAATTTTACCGCGCTGAAGTGTTCTTGCGCCGAGGTGGCCAAGCATATGATATCTATGGCTACGAACAACAGGACATCATCGCTGATATTTTAGATCAGTTCGAGAAGTACATGCACTTCTTGCACGTATCCCCTGGGATCTTGCCTTGGGATATGGAGGCACACGATGATGACCTGCAAAATGACGAAGAAGACCTCGAATACGACGAGGGCACCACAGATGATAGTGATGTAACGGGTGCAGATGTAGGAGATGCACAAGATGCAGCAACTACAAAACAAAACGAAAAAGGCACCCAAGATGCTCATCCTCAAACCAAGGATGATAAAACATCATAACCCATTCTGTTGCTTTCTTTAGTTCCAGTCGCGGTCATTCAAGCTAAAAGCCGCGACCACAAAAAAGGGTTACCGATATTCAATCATCGGTAACCCTTTTTATATGAGCAATGCAGATGGGCTGCTTATGTCCTATTGACAGTAAATTAACTGCTTATACCTCGCCTGCTTTAAAGCGGCGCAAATGCAAGGAATCATACTCGGGCATTTGTAAACGCTTGCGATCGGATTCAGGTTCGGCAAGGGGAGCATCAACAGCTTTGAGTAACTCAGGGTTTTTCATGGCTAACCATTGATATACCTCAGTCCCTTCTTTCTTCCATTGTAGCTCTTGGTCGCTAAGCTCGCGTAATATACGCGCTGGCGTGCCCACAGCTAAATGATTTGCAGGTATTTCTTGGGCTGTTTTCACAAATGCCATTGCACCTACAATGGCATTTTCGCCTACCACAGCATGATCCATGACTACCGAATTCATGCCCACCATCGCGTTTTTACCAATGATGCAGCCATGCAAAATGACCCCATGGCCTACATGACCGTCTTCCTCGACAATCACGTCGGCATCTGGGTAACAGTGTGCGATGCAATTATCTTGGACATTGGAGCCTGCCTTGAGCACAATACGCCCAAAATCACCTCGTAAAACTGCACCCGGACCAACATAACAGCCTGCTCCGATAATAACGTCACCAATCAAGGTGGCATTAGGGTGGATAAAACTGCTGGGATGGACTACCGGTATCAGGCCATCAAAAGAAAAAACATGTGCCATAGCACCCTCTCTTATTTGGCCACCATTGTTAACACGTCATAGTGCGCCACTACCACGTCGTCTTGGTTGGTGACCTTGCAATCCCAACGAACTTCGCCGTAATCGGCATTGGCACGAGGATTAATCTCTTTACATGTGAACTGCACCCCCAAGGTATCGCCCGCATACACCGGGGTTAAAAAGCGCAAGTTGTCCACCCCATAATTAGCTAGAACTGGGCCTGGATCGGGGTCAATAAATAACCCTGCCACAAATGACACTACCAGATATCCATGTGCAACCCGATCATCAAAGAATGGATTAGCTTTGGCTGCCTCTACGTCCATGTGAGCATAGAAATTATCCCCAGTAAACTCAGCAAAGTGTTCGATGTCCTCGGTAGTGATCGTGCGCTTGTCAGTAATGATTTGATCACCGATGCGCAGCTCGGCGAGGCTCTTTCTAAAGGGATGTCGATCATCGTGGGTGGCCTCAGAACCGTCATACCACTGACCCGTCACCGCTGTTAATACATCGGGCGGGCCTTGTACTGCAGTGCGCTGCATATAGTGCAAAATACTGCGAATACCGCCTAGCTCTTCGCCCCCGCCGGCGCGACCAGGGCCCCCATGCACGGTAGTCGGCATGGGAGAGCCATGACCGGTAGCACTGCGTTCGCTATCACGGTTCGAGACAAAAACACGACCATTAAACGCAGCGACACCCAATACCAACTGGCGAACCACCTGGGCATCATAACTAAACACCGAGGTCACCAAACTGCCCCCGCCTCGTTCTACCAGGTGAATTGCTTGCTCCAAATCATCATAGGGCATGACCGTAGCGACAGGACCAAAAGCCTCGATATTGTGGACTTTGTGGGCTTGAACGGGATCCTCGCAATAGAGCAACACAGGGTGGAAAAATGTACCCGAAACACCTGCATCACCTCCGTCAGCCTGGCCATACACCAAAGTAGTTTCAGTTAATAACTCATCCACACTTTGCTGTACCTCTTGCCTTTGCTCAACGCTAGCCAAAGGTCCCATTTGGGTTGTTTCCAGCGCAGGGTCGCCAACCGTTATCTTTTCCAAACGCTCTTTAATGGCTTCATTCACCGATGAGGCCATATTACGCGGCACCAGTACACGACGAATAGCTGTACACTTTTGTCCGGCCTTGGAGATCATCTCGTTCACAACCTCAGTGACAAGCATCTGGAACTCGGGACAATCCGTGGAAACATCACTGCCCAAAATGGTGGCGTTTAAGCTATCGGCCTCCATATTGAAAGGCACCGAGTTTTGTACGATTGCAGGGGTAGCGCGTAGCATACGCCCAGTATCTGCCGAGCCCGTAAAAGTCACTACATCTTGGGCGCCCACATGATCCAGTAGATCACCTGTAGAACCGCAGATCAATTGCAAAGCGCCATCCGGCAACAAACCAGTAGCGAGCAGCTTGCGCACGACTAATTCGGTTAAATACGCGGTTTGACTGGCCGGCTTGACAATAGCTGGCATCCCGGCAAGCCAAGTGGGTGCAAGCTTTTCCAACATCCCCCAACAAGGGAAATTGAAGGCATTGATATGAATTGCAACCCCTGGCTTAGGAGTCAAAATATGCTGCGCACTAAAACTGCCATCACGTGATAATGGCTCTAACGCACCGTCTAGCAATACCTTGGTATTGGACAGTTCGCGTCGCCCCTTGGATGAATAGCTAAGCAAAGTACCAATGCCGCCATCAATATCTATCCAACTATCGCTACGCGTGGCGCCCGTTAGCGTCGAGCTTGCATACAACTCTTCTTTGGACTCGAGTAGCGCCAGGCCCAACTCTTTGATAATCAATGCGCGTTCGTGAACGGTCATATCCCGCAACGCGGGCCCACCCACATCGCGTCCATAGTCCAACATGGACTGATAATCTAGACCCGTCGCATCAATATAGGCGATGATTTCGCCTCGTACGGCGTCAACCAAAGGTTGTGCTTGGCCTTTTCCCTTGTGCCATTGTCCACATGCGTAACTTTCCAAATGTCTGGGTGCAGAAGTTGACTGCGACATGCAAACTCCTTGATAAATTATAGGTTGAGCGTTTGTTGCAACTGGCTAAGGCGCTCAGTCCATTCTTCTAGCATACGCTCGTTAGATTGATGACGAATACCAAATTTTTTGAGCATTTCGTATCGCTCTGGGTGAGCTTGGCTAAACCCAGCTGAAACCTTGTCCCGCCAATAATTAAAACTGCTTGAAACCTCATCACGGTGTTCAGAGCTAGTGAGGATGCCTTTTAAAGCCTCTATGCCCTGTTCCAAATGCTCTTTTTCGCCCTCTTGTATGGCACGAATTGCTTCTGCAAATGGGGTATAAGACACTTGGGCTAACTCGGCCAGCTGCACTTGCGCCGCTAGCCCTTGTAAAACGTTCATCACAACCGCATCAACCCACCCCTGCAAGGGGTAATAAAAAACAGGTAGGCGCATGTCCAATTGCTCTGAGCAGTTTTCTAAAGAATCCTCTCGGCCAATACGTGCTGCCCAATCATGCTGTTGTTCATAGCGCAAAGAATCAGTACCAAAAGTACTCATTACTGCCAGCACCTTGCGCGCGTGCTCAGCTTTTTCTAAAGTGATTCGGCTGGCAGCAATTCGAGCCTGAATGCTGGGAGCAAAATTAATCGAAGCGGCGAAACCAGCACTGGCGGCCAATTCACTATCCACAAATGAAGACATTAATCGCAAAAGCTCACCACGATAGCGCGAAGGCACGTTATCAGGCGATGTCAGAACCCCACCCTGAGCGAGGTACTCATATATATCCATAGTGCTCGACATAGCACCCCCCTATTCGTCATAGCTAAATTTGACGCTGTCTGTCAGTGGGTAGCTCTGACAGCTAAGCACATAGCCCTGCTCAACCTCGTAATCTTCGAGAGCGTGGTTAACTAGCATCTCGACCTCACCCTCGATAATCTTGGCCTTGCATGTTGAACATACCCCTGCGCGACAAGAGTAAGGAGCGTCCAAGTCATTACGCAAGGCAGCATCGAGCAAGCTTTCGTTGTGTTTGTCCATTGTGAAACTGCGCTCGAGGCCATCTAGCACGGTCACAGCAGTCGTTTGTGATTCAGTGCTTTGTTCTTCGGTAGACACCTTGCGCCGCGCAATGCGACCTGGTTGAGCTGAGGTAAAGAGCTCGTACTTGATGTCCTCTTGGGCAACTCCACGCTTTTTTAAGCCCTCGGCAATGGTCAGCATCATGGGCTCGGGCCCGCAAATAAAAGTTGTATGTACCGAAGGCAGATGAACCCAATGCGTAAACAAGGCCTCGAGTTTTTCCTCATCGATGCGACCTGTGAACAGATCGATCTCTTGGCCTTCTAAATCAAAAATATGAACGATGGACAAACGATCCATATAACGATTTTTTAGGTCCTCGAGCTCTTCTTTGAACATGACTGAGCTGAGTTGTTGATTGGCATAAATCAACGTGAAGCGTGATTTGGGTTCTCGGGCTAGCGTGCTTTTTATAATTGAAAGCACTGGAGTAATTCCGCTTCCCCCTGCAAAAGCCAAGTAGTGTCGCTCTTCTTGAGGGGCAGAATCAACATAAAAGCTACCTAACGGTGGCATCGCCTCTAGAGTGTCCCCTGCCTGCAAGGACTCATTAGCCCAGGAAGAGAAAGCACCATCCGCGACCCGCTTGATAGCGACCTGCAATAGTCCATCGTCAATACCAGAACAAATGGAATAAGAACGACGCACTTCGGTATCATCAAATTTACGCCTGAAAGTGAGGTATTGCCCAGGTATAAATTGAAATAGTTCTTGTGCTTCTGCTGATGGCTTGAGGGTAACGACAATAGCGTCACGTGTGTCGTGGCGAACCTCTAGCACTTCCAATGGATGGAATCGCGCCATAGTTATCTCCGCAATTTTATATACACTTGAAATAGTCAAAAGGCTCTAGACAGCTTTCACATTGATATTGCGATTTGCACGGTGTAGAGCCGAAATGGCTGATCAATTTAGTGTTGGTTGAATCACAACGCGGGCAAGGCACAACACGTGCTCCGCCGCCGCGCAACCTGATTGTTTTTGACCCCTCTTGGGCCTGTTCCACAGGCGGTGCGATACCATATTCGCGCAAGCGCTCGCGCCCCCGCTCAGTGAGCCAGTCAGTGGTCCAAGGCGGAGATAGACGACGTTTTAAACGTAGCTGCTGGACTCCGTTGGCGCGCAAAGCGGCCTCGATGTCATCATTGATCACTTGGGTGGCAGGACATCCCGAATAAGTCGGCGTGACAGCCACTACCAAGGTACCGTCCTCATCGTAATAAACCTCGCGGATGATTCCTAAATCTACGAGTGATATCACCGGAATCTCAGGATCAGGAACCTGCTCTAGCCAGCTCCAAACCTCGTCAATATCAGGGCGTTGTGTCACTTGTGCCATGGTATCCTCCTACCATTGCGTTGCGTCAGGGTAGGCACGTGGCAAAAACTGCATATCAGCTAATAGATGGCCCAGATACTCGGTGTGAACCCCTTTTCTACCGCCACTGTGAATGTATTTCACCTCGGGCTGTGTCAGCTGTGCCTCTGCCAGCACCTCACCTACAAAAGATAACCACTTGTCGCGTAAAGACTCGGGATTTACGCTGATCCCCTCGGCGACTAACACCTCGTCATAATCATCTGCTACAAAGAATTCGCCAGTATAAGACCAGAAATACTCTAAGGCCTCTTGCATGCGACGGTGACTTTCCTCGGTACCGTTACCCAATCGAATAATTAGGTGACTGGAACGTTCGAGATGGTAATCGACCTCTTTGAGGGCTTTTTGGGCGATTTCACGTACTTGTTCGTGACTGGATTGTTGCAAGGCGTCTAGCTGCAAATAATGCCAAACATCAAATAAAAACTGACGCATCAAGGTATAACCAAAGTCTTTATTGGGCAGCTCTACCAATAAGAAATTGCGAAAGTCCCATGCATCGCGCAGGTATGCTAGCGTGTCGGCCGTGGTATCGCCCCCTTTGAGTGTGGCTGCCTCGCCAAGCCAATACTGTGTTTGCCCAATTAAGTCCAACGCAACATTGGCAACTGCAATATCTTCTTCTAGAACGGGTGCATGACCACACCATTCAGATACACGGTGTCCTAAAATCAGGGTATTATCCCCCATGCGCAGAAAAAACTGCTCGAGCGCATCTTGGGTGCTAATGGTTTGAGTCATTACATTTTCCCCACTTCTTCTGGTATTTTGAAAAAGGTCGGATGGCGGTATACCTTTGAGTTGGAGGGCTCAAACATGGGGCCACGCTTGGAGGGTGCGCTGGCCACGATATCGGTAGAGCGTACTACCCAGATACTGACCCCCTCATTGCGACGCGTATACACATCACGCGCATGATTGAGCGCCATCTCGGCGTCAGGGGCGTGCAGACTGCCCACATGACGGTGGTTTAGGCCATGTTGGCCGCGAATAAAAATTTCCCATAAAGGCCATTCGCTAGACATGATAGATTCTCCTCATTGCGCTTTATTGCGCCCTACTGAATTCAAATAAAGCCTGTGGGTCCATGCTATTCATTAACTGCTTTGGACTGGTCGGCAGCGACCTTTTTGCCGTACTCAGACAAAGCCTCGCGGAACCAAGCGCCATCATCCCAGGCCTTGATGCGTGCGTCCATGCGCTCCTGGTTGCATGGCCCATAACCGCTGATTACCTGATAGAACTCATCCCAATCGGGCTGTGTAAAGTCGTAGCATCCTTGTTCTTCGTTCCAGCGCAAATCATCATCAGGGATTTTCAACCCTAGGTATTCGGCTTGCGGCACTGTCTGGTCAACAAACCGTTGCCTCAATTCATCATTGGTATTGATTTTGATTTTCCAAGTCATCGACTGCTCGGTATGTACAGAATCACCATCTGGGGGACCAAACATCATTAACGAGGGATACCAAAAACGATTTAAAGCATCTTGGGCCATGGCTTTTTGCTGGGGTGTCCCCGTGGCCATCTTGAGCATAATGTCAAAGCCCTGGCGCTGGTGAAAGCTTTCTTCTTTGCAAATGCGCACCATCGCACGGCTATAAGGCCCATAAGAGGTACGTTGCAAGGGAACCTGGTTCATAATGGCAGCACCATCGACCAGCCACCCCACCGCACCTACGTCAGCCCAGGTCAGGGTGGGATAATTAAAAATAGAAGAATATTTCATCTGCCCCGAATGCAATCGTTCGATTAAATCGTCACGACTGACCCCTAGGGTTTCGGCAGCGCAATACAAATACAAACCATGCCCCGCCTCGTCCTGTACCTTGGCTAATAAAATAGCCTTGCGCTCTAATGTGGGTGCGCGGGTGATCCAGTTGCCCTCGGGCAATTGTCCCACGACCTCAGAGTGAGCATGCTGGCCTATTTGACGTACGAGCATGCGACGATAGCCATCTGGCATCCAATCCTTTGGTTCGATTTTTTCGTTGCTCTCGATACGCTGCATAAAAGCTTTTTCCTGGGCGCCTAATTCATCGGGGCGTTTGGGCTCTTTGCTCCCGGTATCTATAACTTGTGCATACATAATGTTGTGCTCCTAAATTAAATGAAGCAGACCTTAATAGGGTTGACCGAACGGACGGTTGCTACTGCGGCACCATCCATTTAACCACCTGACACATTACACTTAAATAGGGGTTTGCCCTGAAAATGTAATGTTTCAAGTTAAAAAAACCGCTTAAAACTACTCAACTGCTTTTAGACACTGCAAACGACGTTCTGTAATTGTTGTGTGTTTCGCTAGGTGTCCATCGGTATTTTCAAAAGTATCACCAATATGACTATCAGCCAGTGCAGATAGCTGTTGGTAAAGACGCGCAAACAGCCGTCGCGCCTGAAACTCTAAATGCTGCTCGGGCACTGCCGCCACGGGCAAATAAGGTGTCCGTAAAATCATTTGCCGGTATTGATGCACCATCAACAACCTGAGTGTCAGTGCCAACTCTGGTGTCAAACTATTTACCCACTGAGGGACAGCCTGAAATAGATCTATAAACTGCTGATAAGCCTGTTCGTGTTGCTCGAGATCCCAGTATTCAGCCACGAAATCAGCAAAATGCTCTTTACCCTGAATTAAATCGATATCCCAAACAACCGCGCCAGCAGGTAGAGGGATATGATCTGGACCCATTGCTAAGCGCGGTGTCAGCGATACATAACCCAACCGTTTGAGTCGCCGCATCAGCGCTTCATCTGCACCTACATATACAAGCTGCCAGCGCTGTCTGTTTTTAAGTGCGTAAATGACCTCGGCAGCGTCGTTGAACTCATCACGAGCGACTGCGGTCAGGCGATAAAAACTGCGCCTACCAATACGTTCGCCCTGAAATTGCCCTGCACGTACTAGGCGAGAGACCGCTGTACGGACCTGGTTTTCTGTGATGTTCACAGCCCGAGAAGCATGAATCATGCTGCCCATCCACAAAATCCCACCCCGTGGTTCAACCACATCACCATACAAAGTTACGATAAACGCGGCCGCCGAGACGCTGTACCGCGACAGCACCTGTTGCACTAAACGCTGGGCAGCAGTCCGATGCTGATCACGGACCTGCAGCGCCTGAGCGCCTGCATCATCATGGGCAGTGGACAATTGGCTCATAACTCTATGCTAACAGAATACACCCCTAGATACCTAAATAGGCAGAGCGTACGCGTGGATCCTCGATGAGTTCCTGAGCATCACCACTCAGTGTTATTTCACCCGCCTCCATCACGTAACCACGGTCAGCAATTTTCAATGCGCCATAAGCATTTTGCTCTACTAACAGCACCGTGACATCTAACTCTTTAAGATCTCTAATCACAGCAAAAATCTGCTCTACCAACAAGGGTGCTAAACCCATACTAGGCTCATCTAATAATAAGCAAGCAGGCCGACTTAATAAAGCACGCGCAATCGCTAGCATTTGTTGCTGCCCACCCGATAAACCACCAGCTAAATCTTTACGTTTTTCTCGCAAAATGGGGAACATATTGTAGGCATCTTGCATGTCAGACTCGACACGGTCGTCAGTATATAAATAAGCACCCAAACGTAGATTTTCCTCGACAGTCAGACTAGTAAAAATCTGTCGCCCCTCTGGAGATAAAGCCAACCCAGTTTGTACACGCTTATAGGCTGGCATACTGTTGAGGTTTTCCCCGCGAAAGATAATATTGCCGTATTGAACCGGCTGAATACCAGTGATGCAATGCAAAAGAGTAGTTTTGCCTGCTCCGTTGGCACCGATCACTACCACTGTTTCGCCCGAATTGACCTCGAGATCAACGCCGTGCAGGACCTCGATGCGGCCATAACTAGAACGCAATTGATTGACTGACAGCATCAGACTACCCCCTCTTCTGTAGCGCTCACCCCTAAATAGGCTTCGATCACACGGGGGTGTTTTGAAACCTCTTGGGGGGTGCCTTCGGCTATTTTCTCGCCATTATCTAACACAACAATATTCTGGGAAATCCGCATTACCATCTTCATATCATGTTCAACTAATAAAATAGCTATGCCACTATCAGCTACCTCGGCAACTAAACGCTCGATCTCATGAGTTTCTACAGCATTACAACCCGCTGCCGGCTCATCTAGCAGTAATAATCTAGGTTCTAAAGCTAATGCCCTAGCGATTTCCAAGCGTTTTAGAGAACCATACGATAAAGCACTGGCCATGCGATGCGCTGCCTGTTCTAGGCGTACACGCTGGAGCAATTCGTAAGCTTTATCCTCGGAAATACGAGTTCGCTGCTTGGAAGAGGGTAAACGCAATAAATCGGCAAGCAAAGAACCTTTTTCTTGCAAATGAAACCCTGAAGCCACATTTTCCAATACAGTCATATTGGGAAATATCTGGAGGTTTTGAAAAGTACGGGACATCCCCAGGCGAGCCAACAAATGAGCAGGCATACCTGTCACGTCCTGGCCGTCCAAAACTACATTTCCGGTCATGGGGCGATAAATCCCCGATAACATATTGAACAGGGTTGTTTTACCAGCGCCATTAGGTCCAATGACGGATAAGATGCGACCTGGCTGTAGAGAAAAATCAACGCCATTAACGGCCTTGAGCCCCCCAAAAGAAATACCAATATTATTAACCTGCAGTAAATCCATCAGGCCCTCCCTCGCACCAAACGAATTAAGCTAGGCAAAACACCATTAGGTAGGAAAATCATGACCAACATCATGATTAAACCCAAGGCAATTTGTTCGTATTCTTGTAAAAAGGTCAGCACCTGTGGCAAAGCCGTCAGAATGGTCGATCCAAATAAGGCGCCCAACACAGATGCCGCACCCCCTAGTACTGCCATAGTGACAATTTCAATGGAATGCATAAAGCTAGACAGATCAGGAGTGACGTAACGGTTTTGCATCGCTAGCAAAGAACCAGCAAAAGAGGCATAAACTGCTGAAATCACAAACCCTTTGAGCTTGTACCGCGCCACATCTACCCCAATGGTCGCGGCGGCCACCTCGGAATCATGTAAAGCGCGCAATGCGCGGCCCGTTGCACTGTACTGCAAATTTAGAGCCACAATCGCACCCAACAACATAATAATGGCGCTAAAGGCATACCAAAACTGGGCATTGCTGAGCTGTATGCCTATATCCCCCAACCAGCCACGCAAGGCAAAGTTGGGAACCTCCATTCCATCAGGCCCACCGGTGAGCCAACTTTCATTGGTCAGGACCATGGAAACTAAAATCCCAAAGCCCAAAGTAGCCACAGATAGGTAATAGCCGCGCAAACGTAAAATGGGTCGTCCCACCACCCAAGCAATCACAGCGGAAATCACGGCACCTAAAATAGCCGACATGAAAACTGGTAAGCCGATGAGTTTGGGCGCCAATGCACAGCTATAGGCACCAATACCTATAAACCCCGCGTGACCCAAACTGATTTGGCCGACGAAACCCGTCAAAATCATGATGCCCATAACTGCAATAGTGTTCATGAGCACCAATGAACCCACCCTAAAGTGATAAGAAGACGAGAAAAACAAGGGGGCAACAACGACCACCAACAATAAAACTAGGATGGTGACAATACGTGGTGACACTTTCATGGCTAAACCCTCTCTGCTGATGTTCTCGCCCCGAAAAGGCCTTGGGGCATAAAGAACAAGACGGCCAATATCACCACAAAGGCAGCTGCATCTTTATATTGCGAGCTGATATAACCCGCCGTCAAAGATTCGAGTAGCCCCAGGATGATGCCCCCAACAAGCGCCCCCTTGGGGTTGCCCATGCCACCCAACATGGCTGCAGCGAAACCCTTGAGCGCCATACTCATACCAATATCAAAGCTGGTTAGAGTAATGGGCGTCACCAATACCCCCGCCAATGCGCCGATTGCGGCCGAAACCGCAAAAGATAAGGTCATCACATAGTTTGTATTAACCCCAACCAATAATGCCGCAATGCGATTATTGGCTGTGGCCAATACAGCCCGGCCCAGCAAAGTTTTATTAAAAAAGAGCCAAAGCAAAACAAAAATCAGAATCGCCCCAAAGAAAACCCAGAGATTTTGGGGAACGATAGTCGCGCCAAAGATGCGGATCGGCGCCTCGCCTGTAAATGCAGGAAAACGATGCAACTGTTTGCCCAGGAATACCTGAGTAAGTCCGCGCACAAAAATGGAAGCACCAATAGTAATAATGATGATACTGACCACTGGCGCACCGCGGGCAGGCTCGATGGCAAACTTATTGAGTGCAACACCTACTAACGCTGTAAAGATGACAGCGAATAGCGCAGCAAATGGCAATGACCAGCCCGCCGCAAAGGCAGTCGCCGTAATCATGCCCCCAAGCATGACAAATTCACCTTGAGCAAAATTGACCACATCTGATGCGTTATAAATGATCGTAAAACCCAAAGCTACCAGGGCATAAACAGCCCCTACTGCCAGACCTGATAAAAAAAACTGTAGAAACTCGGACATTCAGAACCCCTCACACATGCAGACGATAAGCGTTTGGCAGCAGCCGCACGGCACTGCCAAACGGAAACAAACAACGGTTCTTTTAGTCTTCAACAATCACCCAATCGCCATCACGGATTTCCAACATCCGGAAAGCCGTCAAATCTAAGCCCAAGTGATCATCAGGTGAAAAATTAAACACCCCAGTTGTACCG